>JBPEYE010000189.1:0-2058 GCA_052030825.1 Gammaproteobacteria bacterium
GGCCACGTGGCCGACGTCGATGACCGGTTCCGGTGCGCGGTCGCCACTCGCCTGCGGCACACCTTTCGGCATTGACTCGGTCATCGGTGTTGCCGCGTTACCGATATCGATCTGACCGCAGGCGATATCGAAGTCACGGCAATCGAGCGAAATGGACTTGGTCAGCCCGGTGATCGCATGCTTGGTCGATGTGTAGGGCGCCGACATCGGCCGCGGCACGTGCGCCGAGATCGAGCCGTTGTTGATGATGCGCCCACCGCGCGGATCCTGCGCTTTCATCATCCGGATCGCCTGCTGCGCGCACAAAAACGGCCCGGTCAGGTTAACGTCGACGGTCGCCTGCCACTGCGCGTAGCTCAGTTCTTCCATCGGCACGCCCGGGGTGAAGGTACCGGCGTTGTTAAACAGCAGGTCGAGACGGCCGAACCTTTTTTCGAGCTCGGCAAACAGCGCCGCGACCTGGTCGGGCTTGCCGATATCGGTCGGTACCGCGAGCGCCCGCGACGCCTCGACGCCGGCGATCTCGACGGTTTCGTCGAGCGGTTCGCGCCGGCGCCCAGCGAGAGCAACGCGGTAATCGTTGGCGAATAATTTCAGGCAAACCGCGCGACCGATTCCACTGCCGGCGCCGGTAACGAGTGCGACCCTGGGTGATTTGCCGCTCATGGGTTATTCGAACTCCGGTTTGCGCTTGGCGACGAAGGCCTCGATACCCTCGCGACCGTCGGCCGATGCGGCGCAAGCGGCGAGCCTGCGACCCTCGAGCTCCATCTGAGTTTCGAGATTATTGTCGAAGCTCGCCAGCAGCAGCTTGCGGATGCCCGCCTGCGATCGCCGCGGGCCGCGTGCCAGCTCGGCGCCGAGCGCATCGGTTTCGGTTTCGAGCGAACCATCCGCGACGACCCGGGTGACGAGGCCGATTTCCAGCGCTTCGGCGGCGGAGAGTTTCGGATTCAGCAGCATCAATTCCTGCGCCTTGCGCAGGCCGACGAGGCGCGGCAGCAAAAATGTTGAGCTGCCGTCCGGGCACAGCCCGGCGCGGGTGTAAGCCATCGTGAAACTCGCCGATTCGGCCGCGAGCACGATGTCGCCGACCAGCGCGAGGCTGAAACCGCCGCCGGCGGCGACGCCGTTGACCGCGACGATCAGCACCGGATCCATTCGGCAAAGCGTCGCGATCGTGCCGTGCAGGTCGTCGGCGAGCGCCTTCAGTTCGCGGCCGATCGCATCGCCGTGCGCTTGCATTTCCTTGATGTCGCCACCGGCGCAGAAGAAGCGTCCGCGGGCGCACAGCACGACGACCTTGATATCCGCATCGCTATCGCAGCGGCGCGCGGCGGCGCGCAGTTCGGCGCCCATTTGCGCGTTCAGGCCGTTGGCGGCATCCGGACGGTTCAGCTCGATGGTCGCGATCGCGCCGGCGCGCGAGAAACTGATGGTTTCGAAGTCGGACATGCCGCTTGATCCCGAGGCAAAGAACGCAGTATAACGATTCGCCCCCGCCGCCGGTACTTCGGCGGCGCGCCACCGGAGACTCGCATGAGCGCATTCCTGATCGTCGATACCGCGATCGAAAACGCCGAGGCCTACGAAACCTACAAGCGCCTCACGAAACCGATCGCCGAGCAATACGGCGGCCGCTATCGCGTCCGCGGCGGTCCACTCGACGTCATCGAGACCGACCTGTGGGCGCCGACGCGCATCGTCATCATCGAGTTTCCGGACCGTGAAGCGGCGCGGGCCTTCGTCGATTCGCCGGAATACGCGCCGGTCAGGCCGCTGCGACGCGACAATGCGCGCTGCACGCTGTTTATCGTCGACTGCGAATAGCCTGGATTATTGACCTGAGTTGATTTCAGGTCAGAGCAAAATTAACCGGTTGGCCTGTGCGGCCGCTCAGGCGCGCTTGGCGTAGAGGTTCGCGATCGCGAGGTCGAAGGCGTCGACCGCCTCGGTCTCGCGCCGGCTCAGGGAGACGTCGCCACCGGTGCTGTCGTTGTTTTCCGACTTGTTCCACAGGATTTCGGCGGCCGACGTAAACGCGTCGACGATCTCGAC
>JBPEYE010000019.1:0-2523 GCA_052030825.1 Gammaproteobacteria bacterium
ACCACCGGTGATGTCGCGGTTCTTCGACGATTCCTGCGGGATCTTGGCGAGCACGTCGCCGACCTTGATCTTGGCGCCGTCTTCGACGTTGACCAGCGCGCCGCCCGGCAGCATGTAATGCACCGGAATATTGGTGCCGGCGTAGCACAGGACCTTGCCCTTGCCGTCGACCAGTTCGATCGTCGGGCGCAGTTCCTTGCCGGCGTTCGAGCGGATCGAATCGTCCATCACCTCGATCGTCGTCAGGCCGGTCATTTCGTCGACCCGGTGCTGCACCGTGACCGCCTCGACGAAGTCGGTGAACTTGACCTTGCCGGCGACCTCGGTGACGACCGGGTGCATGTGCGGATCCCAGGTCGCGACCGTTTGCCCGGCGCTGACCGCCTCGCCGTCCTTGACCGAAAATTCCGAGCCGTACGGAATCTTGTAACGCTCTTTTTCGCGCCCGGTCGCGTCGTCGATGACGCCCACCTCGCCCGAACGCGAGACCGAGATCAGGCGCTTGGACGAATTCTGTACGACCTTGACGTTGTGGAAACGGATCGTGCCGCTGTTCTTGACCTCGATGCTGTTGACCGAAGCCGAGCTCGACGCGGCGCCGCCGATGTGGAAGGTCCGCATCGTCAACTGGGTGCCCGGCTCGCCGATCGACTGCGCGGCAATGACGCCCACGGCCTCGCCCTTGCAGACCATGTGCCCGCGCGCGAGCTCGCGCCCGTAGCACTGCACGCAAATGCCGTGGCGGGCCTCGCAGGTCACCGGCGAGCGCACCAGCAGTTCGTCGACGCCGATTTCGTTGATGATGTCGACCTCGCGTTCGCCGAGCAGCGTGCCGCGCTTGATCACGGTCTTCTTTTCGTTCTTCAGATCTTGCTGGAGCACGCGGCCGAGCACGCGCTCGCCAAGATCGACGACGATATCGCCACCCTCGATCACCGGGCGCAGCAGGATGCCGTCGCCGGTGCCGCAATCTTCCATGTTGACGACGAGGTCCTGCGACACGTCGACCAGGCGACGGGTCAGGTAACCCGAGTTCGCGGTCTTGAGCGCGGTATCGGCAAGGCCTTTGCGCGCGCCGTGGGTCGAGATGAAGTACTGCAATACGTCGAGACCCTCGCGGAAGTTCGCGGTGATCGCGTTCTCGATGATCGAACCGTCGGGCTTGGCCATCAGGCCGCGCATGCCGGCGAGCTGACGAATCTGCGCCGCGCTACCGCGCGCGCCGGAATCGGCCATCACGAAAATCGAGTTGAACGAATCCTGGACGACTTCGTTGCCCTCGGCGTCGACCACGGTTTCCTTGCCGATTTCGTTCATCATCGCGCGCGCAACCTTGTCATTGGCGTGCGACCAGATGTCGACGACCTTGTTGTAGCGCTCGCCCGAGGTCACCAGGCCGGTGGCCCATTGCTTCTCGATGTCCTTGATCTCGGCCTCGGCCTGCTTGATCAGGTCGGCCTTCTCGTCGGGCACGATCATGTCGTTGACGCCGATCGAGATCCCGGAACGGGTCGCGTAGTAATAACCGGTGTACATCAGCTGGTCGGCGAGGATGACGGTATCCTTGAGCCCGACCTCGCGGTAGCAGGCGTCGATCAGCTTGGACACGGCCTTCTTGTCGAGCGTCTGGTTGATCTGCGAGAACGACAGCCCTTCGGGCAGCATTTCGCTTAAGATAGCGCGGCCGACGGTCGTGTCGACGAGTTTTTGCACGGGCTCCTTTTTACCCTTTTCGTCGCGCTCGAATTCGCGCACGCGGCACTTGATCCGCGCCTGCAGCGAAACGACGTTGCTGTGGTAGGCGCGCACGACCTCTTTCGCGTCGGCGAAGACCATGCCCTCGCCCTGCACGTTGACCTTGTCGCGGGTCATGTAGTACAGGCCGAGAATGATGTCCTGGGTCGGCACGATGATCGGCTTGCCGTTGGCCGGCGACAGGATATTGTTCGACGACATCATCAGCGCGCGCACCTCGAGCTGCGCCTCGATCGACAGCGGCACGTGCACCGCCATCTGGTCGCCGTCGAAGTCGGCGTTGAACGCGGTGCAGACCAGCGGGTGCAGCTGGATCGCCTTGCCCTCGATCAAAATCGGCTCGAAGGCCTGGATGCCGAGGCGGTGCAGCGTCGGCGCGCGGTTCAGCATGATCGGGTGCTCGCGGATGACTTCCTCGAGAATATCCCAGACCTCGGCCACCTCGCGCTCGACCAGCTTCTTCGCCGCCTTGATCGTCGTCGCCAGGCCGCGCATCTGCAGCTTGGAGAAGATGAACGGTTTGAACAGCTCGAGCGCCATCTTCTTCGGCAACCCGGCCTGGTGCAGCCGCAGCGTCGGGCCGACGACGATGACCGAGCGGCCCGAGTAGTCGACGCGTTTGCCGAGCAGGTTTTGCCGGAAACGGCCCTGCTTGCCCTTGATCATGTCGGACAGCGACTTCAGCGGGCGCTTGTTGGTGCCGGTGATCGCGCGGCCGCGGCGGCCGTTGTCGAGCAGCGCGTCGACCGATTCCTGCAGCATGCGCTT
>JBPEYE010000190.1:0-7895 GCA_052030825.1 Gammaproteobacteria bacterium
TACTTCGAGACCGAACTGCACGCCGACGAACTGGCCCGGGTGCGCGCGGTCCGCCGCCTCGGGTTGATGATCGGCATCGAACTCAAAGGCCGGGTGCAGGAGCAGCTCGCGGCGCTGCTCGAGCGGCGCGTCATCGCACTGCCGGCGGGCCCCAACGTGATTCGCCTGCTGCCGCCGCTGATCATCGAGCGCGCGCAAATCGATCGCCTGGTCGCCGCCCTGCGCGAAGTACTCGCCTGAAATCGACCGTTTGCCGCGCCGGGCGGCCGATTCGGCTGTCGCGATGATACCCGTCGTTTCTTGCTTTACGTCACGTTATTGGCGGCCAATGCTTTCTGCGCCGTCGCGATTTCATTATAATCGCACGCTTTCCGATGCTTGAGAGCGAGTGGATGTCGAGCCTTGTCGAAGAAAACGCAAAGCGCGCGATCGCCGTCCCGGACCTGAGTCGTTACGACATCCGCGACGTTCGCGAGATTGTCCATAACCCCGATTTCGACACGCTGTTTGCCGAGGAAACCGCGCCCGGCCTCGAGGGGTTCGAGCTGGGCCGGCTGACCGATTCCGGCGCGATTGCGGTCGACACCGGCGTCTTCACCGGGCGTTCGCCGAAGGACAAGTATCTGGTGCGCGACGACGCGACGCGCGACAGCATCTGGTGGGCCGACCAGGGCGAAAACGACAACAAGCCGATCGACACCGCGACCTGGCAACATCTGCGCGACCTCGTGACCGGGCAACTGTCCGGCAAGCGGCTGTTCGTCGTCGACACCTATTGTGGCGCCAATCCCGACACCCGGCTGAAAGTCCGTTTCGTCACCGAGGTCGCGTGGCAGGCGCACTTCGTCACCAACATGTTCATCCGCCCGCCGCGCGACGAGCTCGCCGACTACGAGCCCGACTTCGTGGTCCTCAACGGTTCCAAGACGACCAATCCCGACTTCCGCGAGATGGGCCTCAATTCGGAGAATTTCGTCGCCTTCAATCTGACCGAGGGCATGCAGATCATCGGCGGTACCTGGTACGGCGGCGAAATGAAGAAAGGCATGTTTTCGATCATGAATTACCTGCTGCCGCTCAAGGGCATTGCGTCGATGCATTGCTCGGCCAACGTCGGCGACGCGGGCGACGTCGCGATCTTCTTCGGCCTGTCGGGCACCGGTAAAACGACCCTGTCGACCGACCCGAAACGACGCCTGATCGGCGACGACGAGCACGGCTGGGACGACGACGGCATCTTCAATTTCGAGGGTGGCTGTTACGCCAAGGTCATCAACCTGAATCCCGACGACGAGCCCGATATTTACCGCGCGATCCGCCGCGACGCGCTGCTCGAAAACGTCGTCGTCGACGCCGACGGCAAGGTCGACTACAGCGACGGTTCGAAAACCGAAAACACGCGCGTGTCCTATCCGATTTATCACATCGACAACATCGTCAAACCGGTGTCGCGCGCCGGCCACGCGAGCCGCGTGATCTTTCTGACCGCCGACGCCTTCGGCGTATTGCCGCCGGTCGCGCGGCTCTCGCCGGAACAGGCGCAATACTATTTCCTGTCGGGTTTCACCGCCAAGCTCGCCGGCACCGAACGCGGCATCACCGAACCGACGCCGACCTTCTCGGCCTGCTTCGGCAAGGCATTCCTGAGCCTCCACCCGACGCGTTACGCCGAGGTGCTCGACGCGCGAATGGCGGCCAACAGCAGCCGCGCCTACCTCGTCAATACCGGCTGGGACGGCAGCGGCAAGCGCATCTCGATCAAGGCGACGCGCGCGATCATCGACGCCATTCTCGACGGTTCGCTCGATGCCGCCGCCAGCGACGCGCTGCCGATCTTCGATTTCGCGGTGCCGACCGAATTGCCCGGTGTCGACGCGACGATCCTCGATCCGCGCAACAGTTACGCCGATGCGGCCGAGTGGGAAACCCGCGCGCGCCGACTGGCCGGCCTGTTCGTCGACAACTTCGCGCAGTACACCGACACCGCCCGGGGTCGAAGCCTGGTCGCCGCCGGCCCGCAACCCTGAAGGATCGGACCGGGGCGTCGAGCGCCGCGCCTCGAGGCAACCCCGGCCGGCCGCTGCGTAACGGTGTGCCGATCGCGGCGGAGCGGCAACCTTGCGCGAACCGCCCAGCGGAAACCCGCCAGGAATCTCCGAGCCTGCGCCCCTTCGCGACCACCCCCGGCACGCGAGGCATCGTTTTACGACGACCCGACACTTGCTTGCGGCGGCCCGGGGCAGGCACAATGAGGAGCCCGTTAAACTGGATCGAACGAGAATGAAAAAATCCGGTTTCAAGGTCCTTGAAAACGAATGGATTCCGCTCGCCGACGGTCGCCGGCTGGCGGCGCGCATCTGGTTGCCCGACGGCGCGAAGAAAAATCCCGTGCCGGCGATTCTCGAGTATCTTCCGTATCGCAAGCGCGACGGCACCGCGCAACGCGACGAGGCAACCTATCCCGGATTTGCCCGCGCCGGGTATGCCGGCGTGCGTGTCGATATATCCGGTCACGGCGAATCCGACGGCGACTGGGACGACGAATACTCGCCGCGCGAACTTTCCGACGGCGTCGAGGTCATCGCGTGGATCGCGGCACAGCCCTGGTGCGACGGCAACGTCGGCATGATGGGCATTTCCTGGGGCGGCTTCAACAGCCTGCAGATTGCCGCGCTCAAGCCGCCGGCGCTGAAGGCGGTCATTTCGATCGGCTCGACCGTGGATCGCTACAACGACGACATCCACTACAAGAACGGCTGCCTGCTGTACGCCAATTTCTACTGGTCGAGCGTCATGCTGTGCTACGCATCGCGGCCGCCCGACCCCGAGATCGTCGGCGACGGCTGGCGCGACACCTGGCTCGCGCGCCTCGAATCCCAGCCCTTTCCGCTCGCAACCTGGCTTGCGCACCAGCGCAAGGACGATTACTGGAAGCACGGCTCGATCTCCGAGGACTTCGGCGCAATCGAAATTCCCGCGCTGGTCATCTCGGGCTGGGGCGACGGTTACGTCAACGCGCCGCCAGCGGCGGCAGCGAACCTGAAATTCGCCCGGGCGATCAACGGGCCGTGGATTCACAAATACCCCCATTTCGCGTGGCCGCGGCCGCGCCTCGATTTCGTGGCCGAAGCCATCGCCTGGTGGGACCGCTGGCTCAAGGGCGTCGATAACGACGTCGACGCGCTGCCGGCCTACCGCGCCTACGTACTCGAAAACGTCAGGCCGTTGCTGCGGCGCGAACGCGACCCCGGGCGCTGGGTCGCGGTGCCGACGCTGCCAGCAACCGACATGCGCAACCGTTACTACTATCTCGCGCCGAACCGCCAGCTGCTCGACATTCCGGGTCGCAGCCAGGAAAAAACGATTATTTCACCGCAGGATACCGGCAGCGCCTGCGGCGAATTCTTTCCGCTGCAGCCCAACGGCGAAATGCCGACCGACCAGCGACGCGACGACTCGGGCTCGCTGGTTTTCGATAGCGGTACGCTCCATCAACCGATTGAAATTCTCGGACGTCCCCTTTTGCGGTTGAAAATATCTATCGACAAGCCGCTCGGCATGATCTCGGTCCGCCTCAACGACATTCACCCCGACGGCGCGGTATCGCGCGTGAGCTGGGGCGTGTTGAACCTCGCGCACCGCAACGGCAACGAGCATCCCGAAGCGATGACCCCGGGCCGCGCCGAATCGGTCGAAATCCTGCTCAACGAGTGCGGTTACCGGTTCATGCGCGGCCACAAGATGCGTCTCGCGTTGTCGACCAGCTACTGGCCAATGGTCGTGCCGCCGCCCGAACCGGTGACGGCGACGATCAAGCTCGGTCCCGACGCGGTGCTGACGCTGCCGGTGCGCGGCGGCGTCGATCGCTTCGAGATGGCCGAGCCGGCGGAAGAAAATCCGTTACCCGAGTACCCGCTGCATGAGCCCGCGCTGTCGCGGCGCTGGATCGAGCGCAATTTCCAGACCGGACAGTCGCACTACCGCGTCATCGACGATACCGGCGAAATCGAGGTGCCCGGCCACGGTCTTCGCACCCGGCACCGCCACGACGAGCGCACCAGCATCACCGTCGACGACCCCTTGAGCTATCGCTCGCTGAGCCGCTACATCTGCTGGATGCGCCGCGGCGACTGGTCGATCCGCACCGAGTCCGAGAGCGAGTTTCGTTGCGATGCGGCGCATTTTTACATCCAGGCGCGAGTGCGCGCCTTCGAAGGCGACGCGCTGGTGCACGAGCGCGAATGGGACGAAATTGCGATTCCGCGCGATCACATGTAGGTCGCGGATCGCCAAATAATTGCCGTCCGGCGCGTGCCAGCCGCAGAAAACCGATTGTTTTTAACTATTGGGGTCAAATCAGCCATTACTGCTAAAATTGTCAAAATTTTGGCAGTTAACGAGCATTTACATGGCCAGATTACCCCGATATACAATTATAAATCAGCCGCAACACATCATTCAGCAAAGTAAACACGGACAGGACATCTTTCACCAGGAACAGGACTACCAGTATTTTCACGATTGTCTCGAGGCCGCCGCCTTCAACTACAAGCTGAGGATCCACGCGTATGCGCTGCTGCCGGATCACGTCCAGGTGCTTGCGAGCCCGGGCAAGACCGACAGCATATCGCGCACGATCCAGTCGATCGGCCGCAACTACGTCCAGTATTTCAACGAAGCCTACGATACCGAGGGAACGCTCTGGGACGGCCGCTACCGCGCAACCGTGCTCGACGACAAACCCTACCTGATCATCTGCAGCCGCTATATCGAAACCGAACCGGTGCGTGCCGGGCTGGTCGACAGACCCCGAAATTACGATTGGAGCAGTTATCGGCACAACGCGCTCGCGCAGCTCGACCCGATGATCAGCGCGCACCGCGAATACCAGCGGCTCGGCGCGACGCCGGCCGAGCGCGCCCGGTCCTACCGCGCGCTGTTCAAGCAGAAGCTTCCCGGCGAGTGCATCGCAACGATTACCGACTCGGTGCTCAAGGGCTGGGCGCTCGGCGACGCACGCTTCGCCGCGCGCATCGAAAAGCTGAGCGGCCGGCGCGCGACGCGCCTGCCCAAGGGTCGCCCGCGCCGGCATTGACCGCTACACTGAAGCATGGACGCCGACGACGACCGCCGGGGACCCGGTCTCAGATTTCCGCCGCCGGTGATCGCGATCATCGTGATTGCGCTAGCCTGGCAGCTCGACGGTTTCGTACCCTGGCCGATTTTGCCCGCTGACGATTACCGGCCGCTCGGCGCCGTCTGCGTCGCTGCCGCGCTGGCACTGGCGCTCACCGCGGTCTGGCAACTCCGCCGCGCCGGCACCGCGATCGAGCCGTGGCATCCGACCACCGCGGTGGTGAGTGAAGGCGTTTATCGATTCAGCCGCAACCCGATATACCTGGCATTCTGCCTCGCCACGCTGGGTGTCGGCCTGTGGCTCGACAGCGGCTGGGTCGCGCTGTCGACGCTCGCGGTCGGCGCGTTGCTGCAGTGGTTCGTGATCCGGCCCGAGGAAGCCTACCTGGCGGACAAGTTCGGCGACCGCTACCGCGACTACTGCCGCCGGGTCCGCCGCTGGCTTTAGATCGCCACAGCGGCGGCGCTTGCAGCCTGCCGCGGGTCAGCGCCGCAGGGCGACGTAAGTTGCGTCGAGGACGGCTTCGGGTCCGTCACCGACGGTGATCTCGAGCCGCATTTTGCCCTTGCCCGCGTCGCGTACCCCGGCGACGAAGGCGTCGCGTTCGGCGCCGCTGCAGGCGGTACGGCACTCGATCGGCCCGCGCACCGGCGCCCGGTAGCGGATTTCGCCCTTGCCGACGACCAGCTCGGCGTCGAGCCCGAAATGATCGATCAGGTGCATGCACAGCGCCCAGCCGGTCAACACCGCAATCGAGTACAGGCTGCCGGCAAATCCGGTCCCGTGGATATTCACGTTGGGCTTGAGCGGCGCGCCGACGCGGATGCGGTCGACGTCGAGTTCCGTGATTGAAAACTGCATCGCGTCGGCGAGCGGAATCGTCGCGCGAATCCGGTCCTGGAGCGCACGCGCCGCGTCCATCTCAGTAACCCCGCTCACGGTCGACTTCGTGCAGCAGGGGTCGATTCTCCCGGAGGCGCCGGAAGTTTTCGGCGATATCGGCGATCGCGTCGCCGAGATGATATCCCGACACGTGCGGCGTCAACTGCACCTTCGGATGGCGCCACAGCGGGTTGTCGGCCGGCAGCGGCTCGACCGACACGACGTCGAGCACGGCGCCGGCGAGCAGGCCGTCATCGAGCGCGCGCAGCAGATCGGTTTCGACGACCTGGTCGCCGCGGCCGAGGTTCAGAAACCAGGCTTGCGGGCGAAAGCGGCCGAAACAGGCATAGTCGAACAGGCCGCGCGTTACCGGCGTCGACGGCAGCACGCCGACGACGTAATCGGCGCGCGCGAGCAATTCGCCGAGACCGTCGTCACCGGTATAGCTTTGCACCCCGGGCAGGTCTTTCGCGGCGCGACTCCAGCCCGCGACCCGGAAGCCGCCGGCGACGAATCGCGCGGCGACCAGGCTGCCGACCCGGCCGAGTCCGAGCACCGCGACGGTCGTCTCGGTGGCGATTCGTGGCGGGTAATGCTGCCATTCGCCGCGCGCCTGCTGCTCGCGATAGGCGCGCAGGTGGCGCTGCTCCTGCAACACGTAGGCGAGCGCGTATTCGGCCATTTCCTCGCCCGAGGTCGTGGTTTGCAGGCGGGTCACGCGGATCGACGCCGGCAGGTCCTCGTCGGCGAGGATATTGTTGACGCCGGCGCCGGTTTTTTGCACGACCTTCAGATTGGGGTAGCGCCGCGCCTCGCCCGGAAGATAGGTACTGACCGTCAGCATTTCGATTTCGTCGAGCGCGCCCGGATCGGCGCCAACGCGAATGTCGGCTTCCGGGTCATATCGCAACAGCTCCGTGCGCAGATCCTCGTCCCGCAGCCAGTCGGAATTCTTGATATCGATCAGTAGTGCCATGCCTTGTCCGGATGACCGGTGCCGCCGGTCGTTGCGGCTGCCATCTTGCCGGATGTCCGCGGCGATTGAAACCGGAAATGCATGCGCTGCGTCGCGTTTTTCGTTACGCTTCGCAACCTGCCCGGGCGATCCCGGCCGGCGACGGCACCCTTTGGCGGCCCCGCCGGGAGCGAAACCGCGCAGCCGCGGTCTCGAGGCAACGGCGCACAACGGAGGATCAGCAAGCAATGCCAGGCAAGTATCCCGATCGAATCCGGCGACTGCCGCTCTACGACGGCCGCTTCGACGCTTACCGGCTCGAAGCCACCGGTGGCGATGTGTTGTTCGCCTCCTACCCGGCCGGTACGTCGATCGAGCCGCACACGCACGAAACCGACAACCACGGTATCATCACCCGCGGCGAGCTGATCCTGACGATCGGCGACGACGAAACCCGCTACGGCGTCGGCGACTGGTACCACGTGCCCGCCGACACCGAGCACGCGGCTCGCTTCGAGGTCGATACCGACGAGATCGAGTTCTGGTTCAAACCGTGAGCACGGTGCTGTGGGCCAACATGCTGCACGAAGGGCGGGTCGTCTGCGACAATCGCGACAAGCATGCGCTCTACAAGCACAGCAAGAAACTCGACAAGCTGACCCGCAAGCTCGGGGTCACGAGTTTTCTCGCCGCACAGGATTTGACCGATGCGCAGTTCAACCTGTCGAATGACGCCCTGCCCGACGATATCGAATCGACCGACGAGCTGATGGCGCAATCGGGCGCCTGGATTGCCGCGCAGGATGCCATCGAGATGTTCGAAAAGCTGATCGCACACATTCGCGACAATTCGATCAAGTTCGGCCTGTTCCGCGACGATCGCGAGGACGTACTGGGGGAGGTCCAAGAAAAACCCAAACC
>JBPEYE010000191.1:0-3033 GCA_052030825.1 Gammaproteobacteria bacterium
CGCGCGACCGAGATTCGCATCCACGGCATGAACTACCTGATCAAGAATTGCACCCACGAAGACGCGTTGCTGATCGTCGACGACGTGTTCGACACCGGGCACACGATCGACGCCGTGATCCGGCACCTGCACGAGCGGGCGCGGCTCAATACACCGCATGACATTCGCGTCGCGGTTCCCTACTACAAGCCGTCGCGTAACCAGACCGCGAGGGTACCGGACTATTACCTGCACGAGACCGAAAGCTGGCTCAAGTATCCGCACTCGCTCGAGGGCCTGTCGCGCGAGGAAGTTGCCGCCAATCGGCCGACGCTGTGGGAAATTGTCAAGGATCGGCTGGGCTAGCGATCGGCGATACGGGCGGCTCATCAGCGACGACGCCGCGTGGAAATTTCAGAAAGATACAAAACAAGCCCGCACCAAACGCGAGCGCGGCGCCGAGCAGGAACGCGTAGGCCAGCTCGATCTCGCCGGCGATTCCGGCGGCGAGCGCACCCGCCATGCCGACACCGTCGAGTACGGTGAAGACGACACCCAGGGTGGTCGCCTCCGATTTGCCCGAATACTCGACCGCGGCGGCGAGAATCACCGGGCGCACGCCGGTCAGGATCGCGATCGACGGCAACAAGCCGAGCAACGCCCAGGTCAGCGAGTCGGCAAGGCCCGCGAACAGTGCGAAGAACGCCGCCGCGAACAGCAGGATCAATACCAGCGGCTTGCGTTCGCGCGTATCCGACCACTTGCCGAGCCACGGCTGCAGCAGCGAACCGACGACCAAAATTACGGCGAAGATTACGCCGGCGTGAAACGGCGACAGGCCGTGGATTTGCTGGAAATACAGCGGCGCCATCGCGAGCTGCGCGATCAGCGCCATGTTGTAGAGAATCATCATCGCGATCAGCGCGAGCCCCGTCGGTCGCGCCCAGTCGCGCGCCATGCCGGCGAAATCGATGCGCTGCGGACTGCCCGAGTGCTCTCGACCGATTTTGAGCGCCACCGGAATGAAAAGGATTCCCATTGCAATTACCGGCAGCAGCAGGATTTGCAGCGCGGTTTGCCACTCGAAGTAACCGAGCAGAAATCCGGTCGACAGCGGCGCCAGCACTTCGGCGCCGATGCTGCCACCGATGGCGTGAATGCCGAGCACCTGGGCGCGGCGCTCGGGCATCGCCTTGACCAGCGTCCCGGTCGCGACCGGGTGCCAGAACGCATCGCCCATGACGCCGAACGCGAGCAGCAACGTGATTGCCCAGAAGCCCGGTACGAGCGTGGCCGAAAGATAGCCGATCGCGACCCACCAAAAACTGAGCAGCATCAGCAACCCTGGCCGCGACGACCTGTCCGACCAGATGCCCGCCGGGATGTAGGCGAGCCCGGCGCCGATACCGTTAACGGTCAGGATCAGGCCAACCTCGGTCGGACCGAGTCCGAGGCTCGCGGCGATCGCCGGCGCCAGCAGCCACAGCGTGCCGGCGACCCAGTCATTGGTCAGGTGGCCGAGCGCGAGCGCGCCGAGCAGGAAGCGCTGGCGCGGTTTGAAGCTAGTCGGCATATTGCACGAAAAGAACGATATACAGCGAAAATCCGGCCAACAGGTTCGGACGATCGTCGGCCGCGCCACAGACGCAGCCACGGCGCATTGACGATCGTTCGAGTTTGGCAGCCAGTTTCTTTCTGATTTCGTTCAGAGCCAAGCGGTTCCCGGAATGTGCACGATAATCTGCTTTCTGCGATCGGTAATCAACATTTTGATGCGTTGTGCCGCCTTCGTGCACGTTGCAGGCTAGGCTTCGGGAGAATGCCGGGTAATGCTGTGGCGTTGCAGTCGCTGGTAGAACGGCCGGTGGTGATCGAGAAACGCGCGCAACTGCGGCGCTCCGGCCGTGGCTTCGGCGAAGGCCGCGCCGGCCTGTGCGGGATCCTCGTCCGGCGCGCGGATGCCGGCGGAGTCACGAACCTCCCGGTGCCAGCCCTCGACGTACTTCCAGTCGTCGGGGATGTTGCCGCGGCGCCACGACAGCGCATCGCCGAGATAGTCGAGCCCGAGCGCGCGCCAGAAACGGCCGATCACGCCCGGCGGGTCGCGTTGCACCGCCTCGGCTTCGAGCACGACACCATTGTCGATGCCGAGCTTGCGCAAGCCATCGAAATGGCGCCACTGCGCCTCGATGCCGATTTCGTCGCGGCTGACCGACGGGTCGAGACGATAATACGACAGGATCGCGCGCAGCGGATCGCGAATCAGGAAGCAGTGCTGCACGCGGCGACAGAAGTCGACGTCGTCGAGTAATTCCGGCATGACGTAGTAGCTCATGTCCTTGGCGAACACGGGACCGGACTCGGCACGCTCGAGAATCCACTCGCGGGTCGCCGCGTAGCTCGTCGGATGACCGTTTTCGCCGGCGAAATGCGGCAGCGCCTTGCCGGTTTTATCGAGGTAATAATAATGTAAGAAGGGTTCGTGCAGACACTCGAAATCGCCACGCTCGCGCATGACGCGCTCGATCGCGGTCGACATCGAGCGCGGATGCGCCCACAGGATAATGACTGGATTCACCGGGTCGTCTCGATTCTCGCGCGCATCGTCAACTCGATGCCGCGAAAATAGAATAGCAGTGATCCCGCGCGAAACAACATGAAAGCCATCAGGCCGAGGAACAGGCCGTGATTACCCAGTGCCGGCAAGCTCCATTCGAGCAGCAGCAGGTAAGCGCCCAGCGAGAACAGCATTGCGTTGCGCATCTCGCGGGTGTGGCCGGTACCGATGAAAATGCCGTCGAGCTGAAAGCTCCAGACCGAGAGCAGCGGCGCCACGATCATCCACGGCAGGTAGACGAGCGCCGCCGACGCGACCGTGTCGATGCTGGTGAACAGGTCGATGATCGCGCCGCCGAACAGCGCGTAGGCGAGCGCGGTCAACAGCGCGACGGCAAAACCCCAGAGGGTCGTCAGCCAGACCGCGCGGCGGAACTGCGCGCGGCGGCCGGCGCCGTAGGCGCTGCCGGCAAGCGCCTCGACCGCGTGGGCAAAGCC
>JBPEYE010000192.1:0-16492 GCA_052030825.1 Gammaproteobacteria bacterium
TCGGCGCCCAGATGCGGCAACGCGGCGACGTCGGTTTGCTGCAGAATATGCAGCGCCATCAGCGGCGTGACGCCCTGGCCGTTGGGCGGCGTCTCGTAAACGTCATAGCCGCGGTAATGCCCGCGAATCGGCTCGACCCATTCGGATTCGTGCGCAGCGAAGTCGTCGCGCGTGAACAGGCCGTCGTGAGCATCGCTGAAGCGGACGATTTCATCGGCGATCTCGCCGCGGTAGAAGACGTCGGGGCCGCGCTCGGCGATCAGCCTCAGCGTGCGCGCGAGGTCCGGTTGGCGATGAACGGTGCCGGCGGGCGGCGCCTGCCCGTCGATCAGGTAGGCGGCGCTCGCTTCCGGCGTCTGCGCGAGTCGCTCCTCGTGCTTCTTCCAGTTCCACGCGATGACCGGCGTCACCGCGTAACCGTGCTCGGCGTAGTGAATCGCCGGCGCCAACAGCGCCGCGAACTCGCGTTTGCCGAAACGCGCGTTGGCCTGGACCCAGGCATCGACCGCGCCCGGCACCGTGACCGACAGGATACCCTGATCGGGCATCGTGTCGAAGCCGCGCGCGCGAACCGCGTCGATGCTCGCCGCCGCCGGCGCGCGACCGCTGCCGTTCAAGGCATGCAGCCGGCCGCTGGCCGCCTCGTAGTAAAGCAGGAAGCAGTCGCCGCCGATGCCGGTCGAATAACCCTCGACCACTGCCTGCACCGCGCTTGCGGCTATCGCCGCGTCGAGCGCGTTGCCGCCGTCGCGCATGACGCGCAACGCGGCCTCGGTCGCGAGTGGCTGACTGGTAGCGGCCATGGCGTCGGTTGCCATGACGACCGAGCGCCCGGGAAGTTGATGATTACGCATGCAAAGGGATCCTGGTTGTGACGCGCCAAGTATACCCGTTCGCCGGCGCGAAGACCTGACGTCGAACAGGAAAAACCGGCGTGGCTGCGGCTATAGCTTCTCGCGCGCCAGTTCGGCGCCGGCGGCGAGCGCCCACAGCTTGCCGGCGGCAACCGCTTTCGGCATCGGCGCGAGCCCGCAGTTGGTGCAGGCGGTGACCTGCTCGGGCGCGACATAACGGCACGCGTCCGCGAGCACCGCCGCGACCTGCTCGGGCGTCTCGATGTCGTTGCGCGTCACGTCGATCGCGCCGATGAGTACCTGCTTGTCCTCGAGCAACCCTACCAGCGACATCGGCACGTGCGAATTGGCGCACTCGAGCGAGACCTGGTCGATTTTGCTCGCGTTCAAGGCCGGGAAGATCGCCTCGTACTGGCGCCATTCGTCGCCGAGCGTCGCCTTCCAGTCGAGGTTTTGCTGGATGCCGTAGCCGTAGCAAATGTGGACCGCGGTGGTGCAGGTCAGACCCTCGCGCGCGCGGTGCAGCGCCTCGATGCCCCATTCGTTGACGTCGTCCATGAAGGCGTTGAAGGCCGGCTCGTCGAACTGGATCACGTCGACGCCGAGCGCCTCGAGTTCGCGCGCTTCCTGGTTCAGCAGCTCGGCGAAGGCCATCGCCATGTCGGCGCGGCGTCCGTAGTGCGCGTCGGCGATCGTGTCACAGATCGTCATCGGCCCCGGCAGCGTGAATTTCATGCGTCGATTCGTGTAGTGGCGGCAGAACTTGACCTCATCGCTGTGCACCGACCGCTGGCGCGAGACCGGGCCGGTCACGGTCGGTACCTCGGCGTCGTAGCGATTGTCACGAATGCCCATCGTCGTCATCTTGTTCCAGTCGATGCCGTCGATGTGCTTTAAGAACCCGTGGACGAAATGCTCGCGGAACTGCTCGCCGTTGGAGACGATGTCGATGCCGGCGGCTTCCTGTTCCTTGATCCAGAGTAACGACGCGTCGCGCTTGCCGCGCTCGAGCGCATCGCCCTCGAGCCGCCACGGCGCCCACAGTTTCTCGGGCTCGGCAAGCCATTCCGGCTTCGGCAGGCTGCCGGCGATCGTGGTTTCGAACATACGTGCCTCCGCCCGCGCGGGTGGGGATCAGCGGATCGCCAATGGTAGCACGGCGGCCGTCGGTCCGGAGGGCAAGGCGACGGACGGCGCGGGCGGCGAGGCAATCGATTCCCATTTGCGCGGCAGATGAATCATAATTCCCGGGTGTTGTTCAATCCTGCCGGCCATCGCGTCATGTCCGAATCGCTATTCATCGCCGACCGCAAGGCGACGCCGTACTGGTGGGATACCGCGCCGCGGGCCCCGATACCCGAACAGGCGCTGCCGGCGAGCGCCGACGTCGTCGTCGTGGGCAGCGGCTATACCGGCCTGTGCGCGGCGTTGCAGATCGCGCGCGCGGGTCGGGCGACGGTCGTCGTCGACGCCGCCGACGCCGGCTTCGGATGCAGCACGCGTAACGGTGGCCAGATCGGTACCAGTCTCAAACCCGATTTCGCCGAACTCGCGCCGAAACTCGGCGCCGAGCGTGCGCGCGCGGTGCTCGAGGAAGGACCGCGTTCGCTCGAATGGATCGGTGCGTTCGTCGCCGCCGAGGGCATCGATTGCGACTTTCGCGTTTGCGGCAAGTTCGTCGGTGCGCACAACGCGCGGGAATACGAGCGCCTCGGCAACCGGATCGCCGATCCGGTCGCCGGGCTCGAAATCGAAGCGCACCTGGTTCCGCGTTCGGACCAGCACGCCGAGATCGGCTCCGATTTCTACCAAGGTGGCGCGGTTTACCCGAGTTACGCGGCGCTCGACCCGGCAAAATATCACCGCGGACTGCTGGAGCGCGCGCGTGCTGCCGGCGCGAGCATTGTCGAGCATTGCGCAGTCGACGCGATCGCGCCCGCCGGCGACGGTTTTCGCGTCGCAACCGCGCGCGGCACGGTGCAAGCGCGCGATGTCATCGTCGCTACCAACGGCTACACCGGCGCCTTGACGCCGTGGCTGCGCCGCCGGGTCATCCCGATCGGCAGCTACATCATCGCAACCGAGTCGATGCCGACCGCGCTGATGGACCGGCTGATTCCGCGTGACCGCATGCTCGGCGACACCCGCCGGCTCGTGTTCTACTACCGCGCCTCGCCCGACCGGACGCGCGTTCTGTTTGGCGGCCGCGTGTCGCTCGCCGAAACCGATCCGTTCCGGACCGGCCCCCGGCTGCATGCCGAAATGATCCGAATTTTTCCCGAACTCGCCGCGACCCGGATCAGCCATTCCTGGGTCGGATTCGTCGCCTACACGTTCGACACGCTCCCGCACATCGGCCGCCACGACGGGATCTACTACGCGATGGGATACTGCGGCTCTGGCGTTGGCATGGCGAGCTATCTCGGCACGCGCGTCGGCCAGCAATTGCTCGGCCTCACCGAGGGTCGTACCGGCTTCGACGGGCTCGAATTCGAGACGCGCCCGCTGTATGCCGGCAAGCCGTGGTTCCTCGCGCCATCGATACTGTACTATCGCTGGCGCGACCGGCTGAGCTTGTAGCTTCGATCCCCGTTCAACCGGGTGACGATCGTGAAAAAATAGGGGTCAGCCGGTTTTGGTCGATTTCGATGACGCTAGATCGAGCGGACCAGGATGTTTATACTCCGGGTTCAAGGACTAGCGGCGCAACCGGTTAGTCCACGGCAAAACAATAAAAACTTAAAACCATCCGTATCAAGTAACAGCTGGAGGACTAACATGTCTCATATTGCCAAAGCGGCCGTTCGCGGCCGTTCGCCCATTATCGCCACGTGTCTTGCCGCGGTATTTACCGCCGGCGTCGCGCTCGCCGCCGACCCGATCACCGTCGTCTCGTGGGGCGGGAGCTACGGCACCGCGCAGGACAAGGCACTGTTCGAGGATGCCTCGAAGAATACCGGCATCCCGCTAAACCGCGAATCCGGCGCGAGCATGTCGAAGGCCTGCCTGCAGGTCGAGTCGGGCTCGGTGACCTGGGATCTCGTCGTTACCGGATCGGGCGGCGCCGCCGCGGCTGCGGCCAAGGGCTGCCTCGAGAAGATCGACTACAGCATCGTCGACGTATCCGATTTTTATCCGAACCTGTACACCGACTATTGCGTCGGCTCCGACGTGTTCGCGACCGTGATGGCGTGGAACACCGACAAATACGGCATGCCGGGCGACCCGGGCGCGCCGAAATCATGGGCGGATTTCTGGGACGTCAAAAAGTTCCCCGGTACGCGCGCCTATCGCGCCAACAACGTCGACGGCGCGCTCGAGCCGGCGTTGATGGCTGACGGCGTCCCGCCGGAGAAGGTCTACGAAGTCCTGTCGACGCGCGAGGGTATCGAGCGCGCGGTCAACAAGATCCGCGAACTCAAGCCGCACATCGCCGTGTTCTGGGGTTCGGGCGCGCAGCAGGCGCAGTTGATGAAGGACGCCGAGGTCGACATGACGACCGGCTGGAACGGTCGCTTCGACAATGCCAAAAAAGACGGCGCCAAGGTCGGTTATACCTTCAACCAGGCGCTGCTCGATTACGACTGTTTCGCGATGCCGAAGGGCGCGCCGAACAAAAAGGTCGCGATGCAGTTCCTCGCCGAAATTTCCAAGCCTCAATACCAGGCCAACCTGCCGTTTCACATCACCTACGGGCCGACCAACAAGAAAGCCTACGAGGTGACCAAGGCGCCGAAGGAATTGATCGAGTCGCTGCCGTCGCACCCGAAGAACGTGCCGCTGATGTTGCCGGTCAGCCTCGACTGGTACGCCAAGCACCGCAGCGAGGCGCTCGAACTCTACATGGAGATGCTGAGCGAGTAAGTCGGTCAGTCGCGTTCGCCGGGCGCCCGGGTGCCCGGCGGGCGCGAATGTCGGGGGACACGATTTGGCCAGCCAAGCCGATTGCCCGCCGTCCGCCACCGCGACGGCACTGCCGATCACGATCCGGGGCCTGACCAAGCAATACGGTCAGATGTATGCGCTGGACAACGTCGATCTCGACATTCGCAGCGGCGAATTCCTGACCCTGCTCGGACCGTCCGGTTCGGGCAAGACCACGCTGCTGATGGCGATCGCCGGCTTCAACCGGCCGGACGCCGGCAGCGTTCGTTTCGGCGACACCGAGATGATCCTGACGCCGCCGCACAAGCGTGAAGTCGGCATGGTGTTCCAGAGCTACGCACTGTTCCCGCACATGACGGTTGCCGGTAACGTTGCGTTCCCGCTCAGGCTGCGCGGGGTCGGTGCCGCCGAATGCGCCGAGCGTGTCGCCGAGGCGCTCGAGACCGTGCAACTGACGGGGTTCGGCGAGCGCGGCGTCGACCAGCTTTCCGGAGGACAGCGTCAGCGCGTCGCGCTGGCGCGCGCGTTTGTATTCCGCCCGCGCATCCTGTTGATGGACGAGCCGCTGTCGGCGCTCGACAAGAAGCTGCGCGAGCGCATGCAAATCGAGCTCAAGCACCTCCATCAGCAACTCGGCGTGACCACGGTGTACGTCACCCACGACCAGCGCGAGGCGCTGACGATGTCGGACCGGATTGCGATCATCAATCACGGTCGCCTCGCACAGGTCGACACGCCCGAGGCAATTTACAACAACCCGGCCAATTCGTTTGTCGCCGACTTCATCGGCGAATCGACGATCCTGCCGCTCGTCGCCGACGGGGCAGGCCGCCTCAGCTTCGGCAATCACGTCATCGCGGCCAGGCCGGCCGGCGAAGCGGCGGCTTGGTCGCTCGTTATCCGGCCGGAACGCCTGTTCGAGCTCGGCGAGCAAACGATCGACACGGAACGTACGGTCGTGTTCGAAGGCGTCGTGCACGATTTCGTGTTCCAGGGTGAAACCGCGTTCGCGCTGGTCACGGTCGAAGGCGATCACGAACTCGCGGTACGTTTCGGCACGAACTCGGCGTTTACCCACGACGCAATGCAGCCGGGGGACCGGATTGCGCTCGGCCTGCATCGGGAAGACGTAATCGTCATTCCACGGGACGCGGCCGATGGCTAGACGGGATCCGGTGGCGTTGAACGCAGACTCGCTGCGACAACAGGAAACCCGCGAGCAGTGGATGCTGCTGAGCCTGGCGACGCCGGCGCTGCTCGTCATCGTCGCGATCATCGTGATTCCGGTAGGCTGGCTGTTTTACCTGTCTTTCGTCGGCGGCGACGGCCAGCCGTCGCTCGAACACTACCGCAAGATGATCGAATACAAGTCCTACGCGCGGGTCTTCGTCATCACTTTCCAGGTCAGCCTGCTGACAACGCTGATCTGCATTCTGCTGGGTTATCCGCTCGCCTATTTCCTCGCGCATCTGCCGCCACGCTGGGCTGGTATTTTTATGCTGACCGTGTTGTTGCCGTTCTGGACCTCGCTGTTGGTAAGAACTTACGCGTGGCTCGTGCTGTTGCAGAGAAACGGCCTGCTCAACGATTTTGCGATTTCGATGGGATTGTGGGAGACGCCGATCAAGCTCGTGCACAACCTGACCGGCACGCTCATTGGAATGGCCCACATCATGCTGCCGTTCCTCGTGCTGCCGCTCTACGGCGCAATGCGCAAGATTGATCGCGACATGATGCACGCCGCGGCCAATCTCGGCGCGTCGCCGGTGCACGCGTTCTGGAAGGTCTATTTTCCGCTGTCGCTGTCGGGTCTCGTCGCCGGCTCGCTGATCGTGTTCGTGCTGTGCCTCGGGTTTTACGTGACCCCGGCGGTGCTCGGCGGCGGCCGCGTCGTGATGGTGTCGACGCAGATCACCGCGATTCTCGAGCACCAGTTCGACTGGGGTGCGGCCAGTGCGCTCGGCGTCGTGTTGCTGGTCGCGACGCTGGCGATCCTGTACCTCGCCGCGCGGCTGCTCAAACTCGACAACGTCCTGTTCGGCGGGCACTGACATGGGCTGGTTGCGACGGGCGGCATCGGATACCCAGGTCACCCACGGCGACCGGCTGTGGCTTTACGTCGTCGCCGCGATCATCATGCTGCTGCTCGTGATCCCGACCTTCATCGTGATTCCGATGTCGTTCTCGGATTCCCAGTACCTCGAGTTTCCGCCGAGCCAGTGGTCGTTGCGCTGGTACTACGAGTACTTCGAGTCGTCGAAATGGATGCGCGCGACGATGACCTCGCTGCAGATCGGTGCGTTGACGATGCTGGTTGCGACGCCGCTCGGCACCGCCGCGGCCTATGCATTGTTTGTCTCCGGCCACCGCCTGGCGCGGGCGACCTTCGTATTCCTGATCACGCCGATGATCGTGCCGGTCATCCTGATCGCGATCGGCACCTTCTATGCCTATGGCCGCGTCGGACTCAACAACAGCATCACCGGGCTGGTGCTCGCGCATACCGCGCTGGCCGCGCCGCTGGTCATGATCGTCATCACCGCGGCGCTCAATTCCTACGACCTGAACCAGGAACGCGTCGCGCGCAGCCTGGGTGCTACGCGGTTGAAAGCATTTTTCGTTATTACGCTGCCGCAGATCAAATTCTCGGTGCTGACCGCGGCGCTGCTGTCGTTTCTGACGTCGTTCGACGAGGTCATCGTCGCGATCTTCGTCTCCGGTGGTTCCAACGCCACGCTGACCAAGCACATGTTCGCGGCGCTGCGCGATTACATCGACCCGACGATCGCCGCAATCTCGACCGTGATGATCGCGATCTCGACCGTGTTGCTGCTCGCGGTGCAATTCATCGGCCGGCAGAAATAGCGCGCCGGCGGCGACCGTCCGTACCCGAAGCTTGTTGGCGCCGCTCGCCGCGCACCCGGAGACTGGGCTACCATAGGGTCCCGGTTGGCCAGTACGGGGGTGCGCCCGCTTGAATGGTCTGTTGAAGTTGCTGCTGTTCGGCGGCGGCGCCTACGCGCTGCTGGTCGCGTTCATTTATTTCACGCAGGCGAGCCTGCTGTACTATCCCAACGTCGCCGGGCGGGCGCTGACCGCGACGCCGGCGGACATCGGCTACGCCTACGAAGATGTCGATATCGCGACCGCCGACGGCGTGCGCCTGCACGGCTGGTGGGTGCCGGCGCCCGACGCGCGCGGCGCGCTGCTGTTTTTCCACGGCAATGCCGGCAACATCTCGCACCGGCTCGACTCGATCCGGATCTTTCACCGCCTCGGCCTCGACGTGTTGATCATCGATTACCGCGGCTACGGCCAAAGCGAAGGCCGACCGGACGAGCAGGGGACTTATCGCGATGCCGACGCCGCGTGGCGCTATCTGGTCGAGACGCGCGCCGTCGAGCCCGCGCGGATCGTCGTCTTCGGTCGCTCGCTCGGCGCCGCGATCGCCGCCTATCTCGCCGCCGAGCAGCGTCCCGGTGCGCTGATTCTCGAATCACCGTTCGCGTCGGTCGAATCGATGGGCAAGCGCTTGTATCCGTTCCTGCCGGTGCGCTGGCTCAACCGCTTCGGGTACGCGACCGCGGAATTCGTACAACGGATTCGCTGCCCGTTACTCGTCATCCACAGTCGCGGCGACGAAATCATTCCGATTGCCGAAGGCGAGGCCGTATTCGCCGCCGCGCCGGATCCGAAACAATGGCTCGAAATTCGCGGCGGCCACAACGATGGATTCCTGGTCTCCGGAAAATTCTACGTCGACGGTGTCGATGCCTTTCTCGATACGGCGCTCGCACCGCGAAACTGACGCCAAACGTATTCGCGCCGGGTGCCGGGGCATCGGTTGACCGGTGGCCCGGATACGGGCACCGCGATCTTGTCCGGCGTTGCAGTTTTGGCCGTCGATCGCGATAGAATGGCTGCGCCTTCAACTGACCTGACGGAGATTTCGATGAGCGATACGGGCGGACTCGGCGGTGCGAGCCGGATACTGGATCAGTTCAGGGAGCACAGCTACGCCTTGCTCCGAATCGTAACCGGATACCTGTTCCTGTGGCACGGCACTCAAAAGCTGCTCGATTTTCCGAGCGCCTACCCGTTCGGCGAACTGTCGCCGCTGTTCCTCGTCGGCGGCGTGATCGAACTCGTCGGCGGCGCACTCGTCTGCGTCGGACTGTTCACGCGCGTGGCGGCTTTCATTTGCAGCGGGCAGATGGCGGTTGCCTACTGGATGTTCCACGCGCCGCAAGCCAACCCGATCTTTCCCATCCTGAATGACGGCGATCTGCCGATTCTGTACGCGTTCGTTTTTCTCTATCTCGCCTGTCGCGGCGGTGGTATCTGGAGCCTCGACGGACTGATGCGCAGAACGTCGTAAGGCGCGACCGTCGCGGCTGGCCTGAACGCGCACGCCTGGTTCGAGCCGGCACGAGTGCCGGACGGATGGGCAGTGATCGCCCAAAAAAAAGGGGCCAGTCAAGCCGGCCCCAATATGGGAAGAACTGAGTTGGGGGGACTCAGTTGGGGAGGACTACGGTGTCGATGACGTGAATGACGCCATTGCTGGTTTCGATGTCGGCCGCGGTCACGGTCGCGTTGTCGACTTTGACCCCGTTGGTCGCATCGATCGACAATTTGCTGCCCTGTACGGTTTCGACGGCGGCGGTCTTGCCGGCAATGTCGCCCGACATGACCTTGCCCGGAATGACGTGGTAGGTCAGGACCGCGATCAGCTGTTCCTTGTTCTCGGGCTTGAGCAGGTTTTCGACCGTGCCTTCCGGCAGCGCGGCGAAAGCGGCGTCGGTCGGCGCGAAAACGGTGAACGGACCTTCGCTTTTCAGGGTGTCGACGAGCCCGGCAGCCTTGACCGCGGCGACCAGGGTTTCGAACTGGCCGGCGCTGACCGCGGTGTCGACGATGTCCTTGGCCTTGACGGTCATGCTGGTCAGTGCCAGCGGCACGACCGCGACCAGGCCGATGATGAAGCGACGGGAATATTTCATGGGTTGACCTCCATAGTCAAAGTTGATTACGCAATGCGTAAGATCTTACGAGGTCGGTCCGCGGGTGGATCACCGCGGGTCGCGATGACGTTGAAATGCACCGTTGTGGGTCGGCGTGATACCGCAGAAACGGCGGGTTCGCTCCGCGCTGCGCCGGTTTGTACTCGGCGAGATCCGGGCTAGTGGGTCAAGCTGTAAACGGTGTCGAGCAGGTTTTGCACGGTCGTGCGTTTGGCGCCGATCGAGAGTTCGTGATCGGGCAGGACGTAGGCTTCGCGAAAGCGTCGCGCCTTGTTGCCGGTGATCAGGTACAGCCCGTTGGTCGAGTCGAGGTCGCGTAGCAGGATCTTGCCATCCACGAATTTGAGTTCGGCATGCTCCTTGCTGACGGAAGGGTCGTCGACGAGTACATGGCCTTCCCTGCCGATGATGAAGCTGCGCCCCTCGAGGGAGCCGAAACCGTTGACCATCCTTTCCTGTACCGAATTGTTAGACGACGATATCCAGAGCTTAGCAGTTTTATGCGCACAGAAATGAGGCGCGTTTCCCAAATCTTTTGCGGATCGCGACGAACGGCAACAATGCGGGGATGAAGTGCCGCCGCCAACCGCCCGCGGTCGCAGGGTCGGGCTGCCGCCGCGTTGCGATTAATCGGGGTCGGAGTGGGCCGCGTCCGGCTGCGGCGACGAAACGACGCGGGTGACGTGCCGCTGCCTGATTCGGCATTTTCACGTTCGGCCTACCAGTGCAGCCAGCGGAAATGCAGTCGGCACGGACGCACGACGGCAACGATAAACCAGCGGATGATCCGCTCGATCGCGGTGATCAGCTTGTAGGTCGATTCCGATATCAGCATCGAAATCGTCACGTTCGGGTTCGGTAATCGGTCGTCTCGCGGGTCCACCATCGAGTTCTCCGGTCCAGTCGGGTCGAATGTCGCAAACGGGCGGCGTTCGCGCCCGATCGCACCAAAGAGTTTCAAGGACAGATAATAGTTAATTTTCCGGCGAACGTCATCGCCGCGCCGGCGCGTTCCGGCATTGGTCGCGGCCGGACTCAGGTAAGTCATTGATTTATCTGCGTTCAGAGCCATGTCGAGGCTGGAAATTCGCGTCGGAATCCGGGTTCTGCCGAGATCGATCGGGTTGTGGCGCGACCCGTCGCCGGCTTGATCGGCGGCTTTCGCTCGGCGCCGTGCCGGCGCTGCCGAAAACCGGGTTTTGTGCTCGAAGATCCCCGTCGATTGCCCCAGGAACCGACTAAATTCAACAACTTGTTGAGGTCCGAGCCCGAGGGTCGTGTGGTAAGATTCGCCCATGAAACGCCAGCTTGCCGCGATTCTTTATGCCGATGCCGCCGGTTACAGTCGGTTGACCGGGCTCGACGAAGCGGGAACGCATCGACAACTCAACGACGGCTTGAATGCGCTGACCGACGTCATCGCCGCGCACGACGGTAACAAGGTGCACGAAGCGGGCGACGCGATTCTCGCCGAGTTTGCCAGCGCGACCGAGGCGGTCAATGCCGCCATCGAGTTTCAGCGCGCAATGGCAACACGCGATGTTGGCGAAGACGCCAGCGGGCGCGTCGAGTTCCGGATCGGCATCAATCTCGGCGAGGTCATCCACGACCGGGGTGATATCTACGGCGATGGCGTCAATATTGCCGCGCGCGTGCAGGAACTGGCGAAACCGGGAAACCTGTGCGCCTCCAGCGCGGTGTTCGAACAGCTGGATCGGGCGATGCGCGCCAGGTTCGACGATCTCGGCTACCGCGATTTCAAGAATATCGACAAGCCGGTCCACGTCTATCAATTCCGCTTCGAAGACTTGACCGGCCGGCACCCGATCGAAAGAATCGAGTCGCGGGTGCAGGGGCAGCCGCTATTCGACGACGGCGCCGAGTTACCGGTGATCACGCGCGGCCGCTGCGTCTGCGGTTCGATTCGCTTCGAAATCACGCAGCGCGCGCTGGGCACGGGCATGTGCCACTGTCGAATCTGCCAGCGCAGCACCGGCGCCCCGGTTTACGCCTGGACCGCGTTTGCCGAGGATGCGGTGCGCTTTACCCATGCGCAGCCGCACTACTATCGCCTGTCGCTGATCGCCGAGCAGGGATTTTGCCGTAATTGCGGTTCCCCGGTGGCCTGGCGCAGCGTCAAGCCCGAGCGCGCGCGCTATCTCGTCATTGCGACAACCTGTCTCGACAACCCCGCGGATTTCGCGCCGACCTGGCATGGCTGCGTCGAGAGCCAGGTGCCGTGGCTGCAAATCCACGACGACTTGCCGCGAACCCGCGGGGTCGAGGCGCCAGTGCTGGTCAAAGCCTGGGAATCCGTCGGCGTCACCAATCCCGACGACTGGGTCGCGCTCGACTACGAGGAGTCGATGGCGCTCACGGATGACGCGGAGTAGGTCCGTGCAACGGTCTCGCGCTCCGCGTCGAAACGCGTTTCGGGGAATGCTCCGGCAATGCCCGGCGGCGACGCGCCCTGGGTTCGCGCCGATGCGCCAAACCGAGGATTGAAGTGACCCATGGCCGGCAGTGATTCGAAGCTCCCGCAAAAATCGAGCAAGGCCGCGATCGACGCGTTCGTCGACCGGGTGCGCTCGGCGCCGGTGGTCAAGCCCGCCGGAACCCGCGGGCGCCTGATCTTCGCAATGGACGCAACCGCGAGCCGCGAACCGACCTGGGACCGCGCCTGCCAACTCCAGGGCGAGATGTTTGCGACGACGGCGGCGCTCGGCGGGCTCGACATCCAACTTTGCTATTACCGCGGCTTCGGCGAATTCGACGCGAGCCCGTGGCTGTCGTCGTCGCAGGAATTGCTCGCGCGCATGACGAGCGTCACCTGCCGCGGCGGCCGCACGCAAATCGGAAAAGTCCTGCGCCAGGCCATTGCCGAGACCCGGCGGCAAAAGGTCCAGGCGCTCGTGTTCGTCGGCGACTGCATGGAAGAAGACGTCGACGAGCTATGTCATCTCGCCGGGCAGCTCGGCGTGCTCGGCGTGCCGGCGTTCGTGTTTCACGAGGGCGACGAGCCGCGCGCGCGGCGGGCATTCGAGGAGATCGCACGCCTGACCGGCGGCGCCTGTTGCGCCTTCGACGCGAGCAGCGCAAGCCAGCTGCGCGACCTGCTCGGCGCGGTCGCGGTCTACGCCGCCGGCGGCCAGGCGGCTCTCGAGGACTTCGGCAAACAACGCGGCGAGGTGGTGCGGCGGCTGACCCGCCAGCTCGGCAAGGGTTGATACGTGGCGCGGCTGCTCCTGCTGCTCGCCGTATTCGTGGGCCTCTACGTCTTTTTTCGCTGGCTGTTTCGCCAGCCGCCGCGGGTCATCTGGCAATCGTTCGCGGTGCTGATCGCCGTCGTCTTGCTGATCCTCGTGCTGACCGGCCGCGCGCACTGGCTGACCGCGGTGTTCGCCGCGTTACTGCCGTTCGTTCGCGGCCTGCTGTCGCTGCTCAACGTGTGGCCGCTGCTGCGACGGCTGTTCGGCGGAACCGGTGCCGCCAAACCTTCGGCACAAGGCAAAGCCGGACAGCAGTCGACGGTGCGAAGCCGCTACCTGCGAATGACGCTCAACCATGATACCGGTGACATCGACGGCGAAGTTCTCGAGGGCGCGTTTGCCGGCAAGCCGCTCAATCAGCTGAGTCTCGAGGCATTGTTGCAGCTGCTCGCGGAATGCCAGCACGACGAGGAATCGGTCGCGATGCTGCAGGCTTACCTCGATCGCGTCTACGGCGACACCTGGCGGCAGCAGGCCGGCGCGCAGGGCGAAGCGCGCGCCGCGCGCGAGGCCGACGAGATGACCCGCGCCGAAGCGCTGCAGGTGCTCGGCCTCGAGGACGACGCCAGCGATGACGATATCGTCGAGGCGCATCGCCGGCTGATGCAAAAACTCCACCCCGATCGCGGCGGCTCGTCGTATCTCGCCGCCAAGATCAACCAGGCCAAGGACACCTTGCTGGGAAAACAATGAACGCGACGCGATCAGAGGAAACAGGCTGAGCAGAATTCAATAATCTCGGCTCGTTTTGGTGCAAGCGCAGGTCGTAATCCGTTGATTTAGCACCAATTGGAGGATCACACTTGAAAAAAATGTTGCAGCGCACAAAATGACGGACCGTTGTATGCAAAATCTCCGCGGAGCAGTATGCGAATGAAAGAAACGAATTATCAGGACGTGGCCGTAACCTCGAAGGATGACAAAGCGCGCGGGGCCTTGTGCGCTCTCGGGCGTCGAGCAGCCGATTTAATCGCTGCCCATCATCTGCGGCTATCGAAGCTGCGGGTTTACCCGGCAATGCGGATCGACGGCTCGCCGGCGCATCGTTATTCGCGACCGGACCGCAGGTCGGAGTCGAATATCGTCAACGCGAACCAGTCGAAAGCTGCCGGTGTCCCCAGGATTCTGACCCGCGCGAGGCAATGGCTGGCGAACCAGTGGACGGCACACGAGGCGCGCCTGGCCAGGTTGCGTGTCTACGACCGCTCCCGCCGGTAGCGCCGGACTCACGATAACATCTAACCGAAATCACGGCCTGCGATCGACTGGTCAATCGCATCGTCGTTAGTTCAAGGGCCCATACGCGCGAGGCCGTCGAAAAGCAGTGTCGAGTTTTCAAGTCCTGCCTTTCTCGCGGATCGCCGAGATCGTTTACAATGCCGCTGCCACCGGGCGCGGAGGGATCGACATGGCATCGATCGACGGTCTGAGCGAAGCGGCGCGGGTCGCCTACCAGGCGTTTCTCGACATGCGCGACAGCAAGCAGGCGCACTACGACTACCTGCAGGCCATCGAAAACAAGTACCAGAGCGGCGGCGTGCCGGGTCCCGACGAATCCCACCGGCTCGAAACCCTGCTCGCCGAGCACGATCGCAACGTGCTCGCGTTCACCACGGCGATGGCCGCGGTGACCGACAGCGACGAGATGCAGACGCTGGTTCGGCTGATGTCCTGAAGTCGGTCCGGGATGGCGCGGTCGAAATTTCCGTGGATGCCTGGGCATGCGCCCACCCGTGTCCGGGTGGCGAACTCCGGTTAGCGGCGAATCAGCGGTGCGGTCAGCGAAAAGCGGTAGAGTACGTGCAGGAAGATCGTCAGCACCGCGAGCTGGTAGGCGCCGTCGACGCGCGTGAGCCACGCCGGTCGGCCCTCGCGTCGGGGTCGCAAGTAAGTACTGACCATTCGACCCGGTTCGCGGGTTTCGGTTGCCGCCAGTTCGCGGCGGTACACCGGGCAAACCTCGGGATGCGAGTTCAGCGCGTCGACGATGTAACCGAGGTACTGCGCGGTGGGTTTGAGTCCGGGCGTCGAGCGGTTGGTGCGGTAGAAGTAAAGCCGCACGCCATCCTGCTCGACCCAGATGCGGCGATAACGTTTGACCACCGGCACGACCTCGTAGTAATCCATCCGCGCGGCGTCGCGGCCGGACAGGGTCAGCAGGTAGCCGTAGACCGTCTCGCCCGGCGCGGGTTCGACCGACGCGTAGCCGCAACCGGCATAGGGCGCCGGGTGATCGAAGCGCAGGCCGTGGTCGCGCAGCGTGAACGGCCGCACCGCCAGCGGCCTGATTCGCCGTTCGCGCAGCACCTCGTCGCACAGGTTGGCGCCGAACGCGAGGTAGTTGACGCGCTCGGCTCCGTGACCGAGCAGGCGTCGCAGGTTGCAGAGTTCGAAGCGCAGGCGCCAGATCAGGTATCGCAGCATCGTGATGACTCGCCCGGCCGCGGTGTGGCCGTCGATGGAATATTGTAGCGCTGCGTCGCGTCCGGGCTCAATTGGTGTTGACGCCGGCCGGGCGGTAGAGGTGTATCATAACCCGCTCCTAACCTCACCCACGGAATTCCCGATGTCCCAGGATTCGCTCGCCCCCGGACTTGCAGCCACCACCGAAATTCTCGTCGGCACGCGCGATACCGCGCACCACGTCGGCAGCGGCAAGATCAAGGTGCTGGCAACGCCGGTCATGGTCATGCTGCTCGAGGAAGCCGCGCTTAACGCGGTCGAAGGCCTGCTGCCGACCGGCCAGCAAACCGTCGGCACGCGCCTCGACGTCAGCCACGTCGCGGCGACGCCGGTCGGCATGCGCGTCATCGCCGGCGCCGAGCTCGTCGCCGTCGACGGACGCAAGCTGAAGTTCAGGGTCTGGGCCGACGACGAGATCGAGCGCATCGGCGAGGGTATTCATGAGCGCATCGTCGTCGACGTCGAGCGCTTCGACAAGCGCACCCGCGCCAAATCCGAAAGGGCTGCTTCGAGCGTCAGTTCGGGATCAACGTGATGTCGTAGCGGCCGAACATCATCGTCTTGCCGTCGACGGTGCCTTCCTCGAGAAAGATCGCGAGCGGATCGTCTTCGGCGGCTTTCGGGTCGTTCTTGAAGTGAAACTCGGTGTCGAGGTAGCGGTAGCCGTCGTGATCGACGACCACGTGCACGTGGCTCAGCCGGTGGCTGTTGCCCGGAATGACCGAGCCGAACTGGTAAACGCCTTTTTCGTTGGTATGGACGTAGCCGCGGTGATAGCTCCAGTCCAGCCCCTCGCTGTCGGCGTGGCGAAACCAGATCGCGACGTTGGGGATCGGCGTGCCGTCGATGCTCGTTACCCGCCCGCGAATGCGCATGCGCTGGCCGCGGTCGCCGGGCTGCCACAGGTCGACCATCTTCGCCTTGCCGCCGTGCGATTCGGCGCTCGCCGCGCCGGGTAGCGCCGCGCCGGACAGCAGCAGGACAATTGACAGGGTCG
>JBPEYE010000193.1:0-3401 GCA_052030825.1 Gammaproteobacteria bacterium
GCTCAGCCGAGCGTCGCGTCGAGATACATCATGCAGGCAAACCCGATCAACAGGCTGAAGGTCGCAAGGTTTTCGTAACCGCGTGAATGCGTTTCGGGAATGATTTCGTCGCTGATGATGAACAGCATCGCGCCGGCGGCGAAGGCCAACGCCCAGGGCATCAGCGGGCCGGCAAACGACACCGCAATGCTGCCGAACAGCCCGCCGACGGGCTCGGCGAGCCCGGTGAGCAGTCCGACGAGGAACGCCTGCGCGCGCGTGTAGCCGATCGCGAGCAGCGCGACCGCGACCGCGAGGCCCTCGGGAATGTTCTGCGTGCCGATGCCGGTCGCGAGGCTCATGCCGTTACCGACATCACCGCCGGCAAAACCGACACCGACCGCCATCCCCTCGGGAAAATTGTGCAGCGTGATCGCGAACACGAACAGCCAGATTCGCTTGACCGCACTCGCCGCCGGCCCTTCGCGACCGACAATGAAATGCTCGTGTGGCAAATGACGGTGCATCAGGTACAGCGCGCCGGCGCCGAGCAGGATGCCGCCGATCACGACCAGCACCGCCACCTCGCGACGGCCGAACTCGCCCTCGCCGTATTCGATCGCCGGCAAGATCAGCGAAAAAAACGAAGCCGCGAGCATGATACCGGCGGCAAAGCTGAGCAGGGCATCCTCGAGGCGCGGCGATAACTTGCGAATCACGAATACCCCGGCCGCGCCGATGCCCGAGCAAAGCCCGGCGGCGAGGCTGGCGATAAAGCCCATCCAGATAATGCTCATGTCAGTGCCTCCCGGTTGCGCCGACGGTTACCGACGGCCGTCGTCTCAGGTTCGATTCGAGTCCGTTCGCGCACGGGCCGATTCGCGAAACGATACGCAGCGCAGCGCCAGTCAGATCGCGGCCCGGAGCCTTGTCGATGCAGTGAAATCCGGATTATGGTATCATTATACAGATTGAACCTCGGTGATCGCCGCGAGCCATAGCACTAAAGTGCCAATATACGGCCACTGGTGATCCACGATTGCGCAGTCCGCGTAACCATCCGCAACCCTTCAGCTATCAAGGCAGAGACTCATGAGCAAACACACTTTACCCGAACTTCCTTACCCGAAAGATGCGCTCGAGCCGCACATCTCGGCCGAGACGCTGGAATACCACCACGGCAAGCACCACGCCGCCTACGTGAATAAGCTCAACGACAAGATCGAGGGCACCGACTTCGAATCGATGGACCTCGAAGACATCATCAAGCAGGCGCCGGCCGGCGGGATCTTCAACAATGCCGCCCAGGTCTGGAATCACAGCTTCTACTGGAACTGCCTGCACCCGGAAGGCGGCGGCAAGCCGAGCGGCGATCTCGCTGCCGTTATCGACCGGACTTTCGGCAGCCTCGACAAGTTCCGGGACGATTTCGCCGACGCCGCGTTCAGCAATTTCGGATCCGGCTGGACCTGGCTGGTCAAGAACAGTGACGGCAGCGTCGAAATCGTCAACACCGACGATGCCGGCAACCCGCTGACCGAGGGCAAGCAACCGCTCTTGACCTGCGACGTCTGGGAACACGCCTACTATCTCGACCACCGCAACTCGCGGCCGAGCTACCTCGAGGCGTTCTGGCAGATCGTCAACTGGGATTTCGTCTCGGATAACTACAACCGGTAAACGCTTTCATCCAGAACCCGGCCGCCGGCCGGGTTTTTTTTTGAGAGCAACGCGCGTCCGCGACGCGATCGCGCGGCGCATCGCGATACGTCCCGTCGGGACTACCGCAACCCGGCCACGGGTCCGGGCTCAGTCGCGATACCCGAAATAACGATTCTCGATGATCCGCTCGGCGACCCCGGCCGGCAACGCCCGCTCCCAGTCGCCGCGACCGTTCGGCAACTGCTTGAGAACATCGCGCGAGTAGATTTCGAACAGCGCCGAATCGCTGCAATCGATACCGAAAATAAAGTTGTTGACCAGCAGGTGCTGGTACAGGTGCTGCAGGTTGTCCGGCAACTCGATATTGGTATAGTCGACCAGTTCTCCGGATGCGCCCTTCTCCGGGTAGACCAGTAGTCGCGTGTTGTCGGGGAACAGCTTGCCGAAGCCCTCGAGGATTCCGCCCTCGACGCCGCGATAACTACGCTCATCGAAGATCTGGCGAATATTGACGATACCGACGACGATGCCGATCTGCATCTTGGTGAACTGACGGAAGTAGGCGCGCAGCGAGAAATAGCGCGTGTAGTCGGAAATCAGCACGCTGTAGCCGAGCGAATTGAGCAGGTCGACGCGCGCGATTAAATCCTCTTCCGAAACCATCAGGTCGTTGCCCTGCAAATCGTTCAGCGAGATCTCGGCCAGCGCGACGCTGTTATCGAGCTCGACGCCGTCCATGCCGGTGAAAAACTTCATCCCCTGCTCGATCATATCGACGTTGAGCCGGGTGACCGGCCGGAACGAACCGCGAATCGTCAGGACATTTTTCTTGTAGAGCATTTCCGCCGGCACCACAACCGAGCCGTCGGGCCTGAACATGATCGCACGCGTCTTCCACGCGCGGATCAGGTGCAGGTTGATCGGGCGGTTGTCGACGTCCTCGAAATACGGGCCGTAAAACTCGATCGAGTCGATCTCGATACGATCCTGGTCGAGGTTGTCGGTCAGCGAATCGATCATCGTGCGCGGGTTTTCGAAGTAGTAGTAGCCCGCATAGATCAGGTTGACCCCGAATACGCCGAGCGCCTGCTGCTGACGATCGGCGGTATCGTCGCGCATGCGCACGTGCACGAGCACGTCGGACGGCTCCGCTTTCGGGTACATTTGCATGCGGATGCCGCACCACGCGTGGCATTCGTTATCGCCCTTGAAACTCCTCGCGGCGACGGTCGCGGCGTAGGCGAAGAAGCGCGATGCCTTCGAGCGACTGGTGCCGACGCGGTCGATGATCAGCTGGAATTCCTTCTCGAGCATGGCAACGAGCCGCGCGCGACTGACATAGCGACCGTCTTCCTGCACGCCGTAGATCGCGTCGGAAAAGGTCATGTCGTAAGCCGACATTGTTTTCGCGATCGTGCCGGCGGCGGCGCCGGTCTTGAAGAATTGCCGCGCGACTTCCTGGCCGGCGCCGATCTCGACGATGGTGCCGTACTTTTTCTCGTCGAGATTGATGCGCAGCGCTTTCTCGAGGGTGCTGCGGCTGCTAACGTTTTTATTCACGATTCCGGAATCCAGTTGTCGCCCGCGGGCGCGATTATAACGGCGCCACCCCGGCATCGCTATCCGCCCGCCGCACGCCGCGGGCCCTGGCGACCGGCGCGATGACGCTGCGACCGGAACCGGTATCCGGCCGGATGACTACATTTTCCAGGCCTGAAAACCGGGCGACTTCTGCAGCGCCTCTCGGATCCTGACGATCT
>JBPEYE010000194.1:0-3060 GCA_052030825.1 Gammaproteobacteria bacterium
GATGCTGTACCAGGGCTCGGCGGCGAGCTCGTCCTCGGGGTAGCGCGCCTCGGGAATCTTGCGAAAATGACATTCGGTCAGGTAGCAGATCTCGTCGTAGTCGTAGAAGACGATGCGGCCCTGGCCCTGGCCGGTCACGCCGAAGTTTTTCATCAGCAGATCACCGGGGAATATGTTGGCGCCGGCGAGTTCCCGGATCGCCTCACCGTATCCTTTCATCAGCTTCGACAGGTAGGCGTCGTCGGCCTCGGCGACGGCGATATTGAGCGGCGTCATGCGACGCTCGATGTAGACGTGCTTGAGAACGATTTGCTTGCCTTCCTCGCTGATGCTGTTGGCGCAGGTCTCGTAGAGCTCGTCGAGCAGATCCTGGGCAAAGCGGTCGCGCGGCAACGCGACGTGCGAGTACTCCAGTATGTCCGACATGCGGCCGACGCGGTCGTGCATTTTGACCAGCCGATAGGTGTTCAATACCGCCTCGCGGGTGGTCTTCTTCGGCGGTGGGAATCGGTCGCGGATGACCTTGAAGACGTACGGATAGGACGGCAGCGTGAATACCGCCATGACCATGCCCTTGATCCCGGGTGCGAACACGAGCTCGTCCTCGGAATGCTTGAGATGATTGAGGAACTCGCGATAAAAGACCGTTTTGCCCTGCTTGTGGAAACCGATCGCCGAGTAAAAAGACTCCTTGTTGCGGCCCGGGACCAGGCGCTGCAGGAAGCCGACGACCGACGACGGTACCGGGTGGTCGACCATGAAATAGACGTAGGAAAACTCGAACAGGCGAGACAGGCCACGGGTGCCGATGATGATCGCGTCGCAGTAGATCGAGTGATTGCCGCTGTGCAGGATCGGCACCGCGAACGGAATTTCGCGGTCCGAATTGATCGCACGGCCGACGATATAGGCCGCCTTGTTGCGATAGAACAGCGCGCTGATGACCTGGAACTGGAAATTCAGATGCGCGCGCCGCGGGCGCGGAAAATTCTGCCGCACCAGGGCGCGGATGATGTTGCGCACGTCGCGGTTGATGTCCTCGAACGGCAGGTCGAAGCCGGCGTCGAGCAACACCTGGCGGATCGCCGCGCGGAAGCCGCGCTTGGCCGGGTAGTAGACGTGGTACGACGGTTTGTCCGAATCGATGAATTCGGTCGACACCGCGCTACGCACGAAAATGTAATCGTTGCCGAAATAGTCGCGGTGGAACAGCGCGCAAAACACCGAGTTGTAAAAGGTTTCGGCGAGCTCGGGCTGCAGGTGGTCGTTGAGCAGGCGCACGTACTCGCGCTTGACGTCAAACCACAGCTGGCCGTCGAACGGTTCGAGCGTGAACAGCTTTTGCAGGTCCCGGATCGCGTCGTTGACGCGGGTATCGTAACACTTGATGCGCTCACGCGACGCGTCGCGCTCGGCCTGCCAGTCGGCATCCTCGAAACGCTGCTTGGCGCCCTTGGTAATTTTACTGAAAATCGTGAAGTGGCGATTGAAGCCGGCGAGTATGGTCGACGCGATTTGCGTCGACAGGCCTTTGACCGGGGTATCCATCATCGTCGTCGACTACGCTCAAGCCTTGCGTGACGGGATGTCGAGACGCTGCCTTTTTTCCCACAGGTTCTTGCGGCTGATACCGAGCATGCGCGCGAGCTCGGTCTCGTTGTAGTGCCGCTGATACTTCTTGACGAAGCTGACGAAGTAGTCGTCGAGCGACAGCCGCGCCTCGAGTTCGTATTGCGGTAGCCGGGTCGACGTTTGCCCGTTGTTCAACGCCAGGTCCGTGGCTTCGATACAATCGCCGCGGGCGAGCAGGACCGCGCGTTCGATGACGTTTTCGAGTTCGCGCACGTTGCCCGGCCAGTCATACTCCTCGAGACGGCGCATGGCTTCGTCGCTGAGCTGCATATCCTTGCGGTGGGTGCGGTGGATCATCTTGGTCAGGATCGAATCGGTCAGCGCGCGGAGGTCGGAACCGCGCTCGCGCAGCGGCGGCAGGTTGATTTCGAAGACGTTGAGCCGATGGTAGAGATCGTCGCGAAATTCGCCGCGCGCGACCCGGTCGCGCAGGTTCTGGTGGGTCGCGGCGAGCAGGCGCACGTCGACGCGGATGACCTTGTTGGCGCCGACTCGGCGAATCTCGCGCTCCTGCAGCACGCGCAGCAGTCGCGCCTGCGCCTCGGCGGGCAACTCGCCGACCTCGTCGAGAAACAGCGTCGCGCCGTCGGCTTCCTCGATCAGGCCTTTCTTCATCTGCAGCGCGCCGGTGAACGCGCCGCGCTCGTGGCCGAACAGTTCGGATTCGATCTGGCTGTCGGCAAAGGCGGCGCAGTTGACCGCGACCAGCGCGCGCTTGCGACGATCGCTCTGCGCATGAATGGCGCGTGCGATGAGTTCCTTGCCGGTGCCGGTTTCGCCCTGGATCAGCACCGTCGTATCGGTCGGCGCGACCTTGCGTACGCGTTCGAGCGCATCGAGCATCGACTCGCAGTGCGCGACCATGCCGTCGACCGGGTAGTGGCGCGCGATCTCGTTTTGTAACAGCGTGTTCTGCTTGGCGACGCTGGACTGTTCGAGGATGCGCTTGACCGTCAGGATCATTTCGTCGTGGTTGAACGGTTTCGAAATGTAATCGACCGCGCCCTGTTTCATCGCCTCGACCGCGGATTGCACGGTCGAATAGCTGGTCATGATCAGTACCGGCGTCGGCGCCGCACGACCGATCAGCTCGGTGCCGGGCGCGCCGGGCAGGCGCAGGTCGGAAATGATCAGGTCGTACATGTTGATCGACTTTTCCTCGGCATCGGCGACCGAGGCAACGCCGGTAACCTCGTGGCCCTGGCGCCGGAGCAGGCGCACCAGGCTCTCCTGGATGATGGGTTCGTCCTCGACGACGAGAATGTTACTCATGCGCCGGCCTCCGCGATCGCGGTTTCCTCGACCCCGGGCAGTAACACGTCGAAGCGGCAACCCTGGCCGAGCTTGCTCGACACCGCGATCGAGCCGCCGTGCTCCTGGACGATGTTGTAGGCGAGCGACAGACCGAGCCCGGTACCCTCGCCGACG
>JBPEYE010000195.1:0-2567 GCA_052030825.1 Gammaproteobacteria bacterium
ATGAGCTTGAATCGGCGTCCGTTTCGTGACACATTGCCGGCCATTAGAACAGATCGGCGCGGCAGGATAAAGCCGCGCGCCGCCATGAAAAAACTGATCCGTTTACTGATGCTCGGCGTCGTCGTCGGCATCGCTTTCCTCGTTGCGATCGTCGCGATTTTTCTCGCCGTGTTCGATGCCAACGCCTACAAGGACGACCTCGCCGAGCTGGTCCGCGCGGAAACCGGCCGTGACCTCGAGTTCATCGGCGACGTCAGCCTGACCCTCTACCCGGCGCTTGGCATGAAGCTTGGCGCGATGCGCTTTTCCAACCCGCCGAGCTTCGGCGGCCAGCCGATGGTCAAGGTCGAGGCGGCGAGCGTCAGCGTCGACCTCGCGTCGCTGATCACGATGGCGCCTGAAATCGACAAGCTGGTGCTGCGCGATCTCGAAGTCCTGCTGGTCAAAAACGAGGCCGGCGTGACCAACTGGGACGATCTCGTACCGGCCGCGAAACCGGTCTCCGGCGAAACAAAATCGGGCGACGAGCCCGGTGAAGGCCTGAGCTTGCGCGGCGCTTTTGGCGGCCTCGACCTGCAAAATATCCGCCTGGTCTGGCTCGACAAGCAGGCCGGCACCGAGTTTCGCATCACCGACCTCGACGTCAGTACCGGGCGCATCGAGCCGAACAAGCCGTTTCCGCTCGAGCTCAATCTCGACGCCAGCGCCGCCGGCGACATCGACGTCAACGTCGATCTGAAAACCAACGTCGAATATCTGATCGACCGGCAGCAGCTAACGCTCGACGCCCTGGCGTTGGAACTCAATCGGTTTCGTCTCGACGGGCGCGTGCAGCTGACCGGGTTTGCACAGCCGAAATTGCGCTTCGAGCTCGAATCCGAGGAACTCAACGTCGATGCGCTGATGGCCGCGTCGGGGATCGGCGAGCCCGACAATCTCGAGACCGCGAGCGCGCCGGCGGGCGACGCGCCGGCCGCGGATACGCCGATCGAGTTGCCGATGGAGACGTTGCGCGGGCTCGACATCGACGGCCGCCTGGCGATCGCGCAAATGCAGCTGCAAAACCTGAAAATGAGCGACGTCAAAATTCCGGTGAAGGCGCAGGCCGGCGTCATCGCGCTCGGCCCGATGACGATGAATTCGTATAGCGGCGCGGTAGCCGTCACGGCCACGATCGACGTCCGCGGCGCGGTGCCGGTCTACAAGATCAGCAAACGGATCGACGGTGTCGAAGTCGGCGGCATGCTGGTCGACTTCGCGGCGCTGGACGTGATGGCCGGCGCGCTGTCGGCCGACGTCGAGGTGACGACGCGCGGAGAATCGGTGCGCCAGCTGCGCGCCAACAGCGATGGCCGGATGCAGCTCAAGGTCCTCGACGGCGCGCTCAAGGGCGTCAATATCCGGCATTCGATCGAAGCCGCGAAGGCCAGGCTGCGCGGTGAGTCGGCGCCGCCGCGCCAGGACCAGAAAACCGATTTTTCGTCGCTGGCGCTGTCCGGCGAGATATCGCGGGGCGTGTTCTCGAGCAAGGATCTCGACCTGCAGGCGCCGCTGTTGCGCGCGCGCGGCAGCGGCAATGCCAACCTCGTCGACAACACGATCAATTACCTGATCAACGCCAAGCTCGTCGGCACGACCGAGGGCCAGCAGGGCAAGGCGGCGGATGACCTCGCCGGGCTCGAAATTCCGGTCAGCATCAAGGGGCCGTTCGCGGCGCCGAAGATCGACGTGCTGCTCGACGAAATGCTCAAGGCGCGCGCCGACGCCGAAAAGGCACGCCTCAAGAACGAGATCGAGGCGCAAAAGCGCGAACTGGAGGAAGCGCTGGAGGCCGAGAAACAGGCGCTCGAGGCGTCGCGCCGGCGCGAGCTCGAGAAGCAAAAAGAAATCGAACGCGCCAAACTCGAGCAAAAGAAACAGGAAAAGAAGGACGAGCTGTTGAAGAAACTGCTCGACTGAATGGACGTCGATGCGGCCAGTTTCGCGCGCGCGGTCCTCGACTGGCACCGCCGCTACGGCCGTCACGACCTGCCCTGGCAGGGGCAAAACGCCTACCGCGTGTGGCTGTCCGAAATCATGCTGCAACAAACCCAGGTGGCGACGGTCGTCCCGTATTACCAGGCTTTCGTCAAGCGCTTCCCGACCCTGAAGTCGCTCGCCGACGCGAGCATCGACGAAGTCCTGCAACAGTGGCAGGGGCTCGGCTACTACGCGCGGGCGCGCAACCTGCACAAGGCCGCACGCCTGATCCGGGACCGGCATCGCGGCCGCTTTCCGCGCAAGTTCGAGCAGGTCGCCGCGCTGCCGGGCGTCGGTCGCTCGACCGCCGGCGCAATCCTCAGTTTCGCCGCCGGCCAGCGCTGGCCGATTCTCGACGGCAACGTCAAGCGTGTGCTCGCGCGCTGTTTCCGCGTGCCCGGCTGGTACGGGCGCAGCGACACGATGAAGCAGCTCTGGTACCTCGCCGAGTCGGTCACGCCCGCAGCGCATACCGCCGAGTTCAACCAGGGCATGATGGACATCGGCTCGATGCTGTGCGTGAAGACCCGGCCGAAGTGCGAGGCTTG
>JBPEYE010000196.1:0-40272 GCA_052030825.1 Gammaproteobacteria bacterium
CGCGGGCGGCGCCGGCAATCGCCGTGCCTTGAGCGGTCGCGAGGCGCGGCGATCGCGGCAGCGCCTGCGCTGCGGTCGATGCGATCGACGCCGCGGCGGGCGCCGCCGGTCGACGACCCGAAGCGGCAATCACGGTCGCGCGCGGCGAGTATGATTCCGGCCGGGCACGCAACGACTGCGGAACGGTCGCGAGCGTCGCCGGCGGTCGCGGGACCGGAGCGGATTCACGCGCCAGCGGCGAGCTTTGCGCGACGCGCGCCGGCGCTTCCGGGCGCGGCCGCATGCGCTCGACCAGGCGGACCAGGCTGTCGGCGTCGTCCGCCGTCTGGCGCGGTAGCAGGTGGCGCAGCAGCGCGCGGTAGATCGGCGCGCGCGCCAGCGGCGTCAGCACGATCGTCGCCGTCGCCGGTCGCCGCTCGAGACTCAGCAGCGATCGATCGGCGGACTCGATACGCAGCGGCAGCGAATGCGTTCGACCCGCCCACCGGATCTCGGTCGCGGCCGGCAGCACGCGCAGGATCTCGGCGAGTACCGGGCGGTCGGCGGGCAGCGCGCGGGCGAGCCGCGGAACCGCATCGTCGGTGACGGAAATCGGTTTCGGCGGCGCCGGGCTCACCCGGAGAACCGGCGCCGACGGATTGCCGGCGAGGCGGATGCGGACCCGGTCGCCGGGCCGCAGATCGAGGCGATTTCGCGCCAGGATTTCGCCGAGCTCGCTGCGCAGTAACAGCTGATCCTTGAGCACGCGGATGACCTCGGCCTCGACGCTGCCGGCGGCCCGCAGCCGGCCAAGCAAATCGCTGACGTCGCTTGCGGCTGGGCGGGTATCCGGAATCGGGGTGAGGCGATCGATATCCATACTGGCAATCTCTTTCCACCCCGGGCCGCTACCTGCCGGCCTGACGGAGGCAGGGATTGCCGCCGGCATCGGCGCACGGGGTCAGAGTCGGTTATCGGTGTTGAAACTTTGGCGCCTGGTTCCTGTTTCGGCCGCCGGCGGTCGATCTTGAGGCCGTTTGTCCGCAATTCGTCGCGGTTCGCGGGGAAAATCGACAAAAAACCGTCACCGGGCGCTATAGCGGCAACGAGTGTCACTTAACTCCTTGAAATTAATAGTTTTTGTACATTGGCACGTATCTGGCATGTCTTTTTCGCAGATGTGTAACTGACAAAGGCTTAACGATGGAATGGTCGTCAACCAATCGATTACTGGAAAGCGAGAAGCCGCTGCCGCAGCCGCAGCCGCGCGCCCAGGTCATCGCACTGGATCCCCGATCGGACGAGCGCGAGCGCGGAGGCCGCGAGCAACTGCGCCTGCTGCAATTGTCGGATCGATTGTCGCGGCACCTCGAGGTCGATCAGATCATTGCCGCCTTCATGGCCGAGATCGCGAACCGGATCGAATACCATGGCTATCGATTCTCGAGCCCCGACGCCGACGCCCGGATCGAGCACGGCATTACCGACGGGACCCGCGCGAGCTATCGCCTGAAGCTGCAGAATCGCTATCTCGGCGAGTTGACGCTGTTCAAGACGGGTAGCTTTACCGGTCCCGAACTGCGTGAACTCGAAAACTGGCTGTGTTGCCTGATTTATCCGCTGAAAAATGCGTTGCTTTACCAGATTGCGCTCAAGTCGGCTTACCGCGACCCGATTACCGGGCTCAATAATCGTACGTCGATGGAAAAATACCTGCCGCGCGAAGTCGACCTGGCGCGACGCCATCAGCAGCCGATGGCATTGCTGGTCATGGATCTCGACGGGTTCAAGCAGATCAACGACCGGGCCGGCCACGACACCGGCGACCGGGTGCTGCGCGAGACCGCGCGCGTGATCAGCCAGGCGGTGCGCAACACGGACCTCGTCTATCGCTATGGCGGTGACGAGTTCGTCGGCGCGCTGGCGCAAACCGACATTCACGGCGCGGTCGACGTCTGCGAGCGCATCCGCGGCAGCATCGAAGCGCTCGATCTCGAATCCGCCGGACTCGCCGCGCGGGTACAGGTCAGCATCGGAATTACGCTGGTGCGTCACAACGACGACTTCCTGAGCGCGTTCAAGCGTGCCGACAAGGCCCTGTACCAGGCCAAGCTCAACGGCAAAAACCAGATCATCATCTGCTAACGCGAACCGCATCACGGACCGCGCTGCGGCGATGAAAACCGGGCCAAAATGGTCTATACAATAGGGCAAGTTCGCAGCGACCGCGGAGCCAGTGCCGTGCCCGATCGAGTTCGACCCTTTATTTTTGGACAACGCGACGCTGACGGCGATCGCGGCGGCGTCGATCCGGCGCGCGTGGATGAATTGCTGGCGCAAATCGGTACCCTCGGAGCGCGCATCGATGCCGGCGCGCAGCGATCCGTCGATGCGCTGCGTCAGGCCCAGGATCAGCCCGGCGTCGAAACCTGGGATCGCGAGACCGCCGAGTCGCTGCTCGACCTCGCGGCCCGAATCGAGGCGCAGCGGCGTCGCCTCGATCTCGCGCTCCAGCGCGACCGGGCGTGCCTGTCGGCTGACAGCGCAGCGGCGGACGGGGCCGGCAGCAAAGTGCAGTCGGCGATGGACCCGGTCTGACCGGGGATGATTTAATACGCAAACGCAGACATTGATTGCGAGGAAATGTTGATGGGTATTAACACGACGGTATCCGACGGCGGCGACAGGGTAACCATCGCGGTAGCCGGCAAATTCGATTTTCAGCTCTACGACGAATTTCGCGCGTCCTATGCGGAGACGGCTGGCAGCGGGGTCGAGTACGTCGTCGACCTGTCCGACACCGACTACCTCGACAGTTCGGCGCTCGGCATGCTGTTACTGCTCCGCGAGCACGCCGGCGGCGAGGCGTCGAAAATCGAGATCCGGGAGGCGTCGCCCGAGGTACGCAAAATTCTCGACGTTGCCAATTTTGGCAAGCTGTTCAAAATCTGACCGCGACCAAGATGATCGATTATGCCGAAAAGCGCGATCATCTGCGCATGCCGATCGATTGCGAGCTGAGCTTCTCGCGCCGCGGCGAAGCGGAACAACTGCACGGCAACGTCGTCAACCTGAGCGGCAAGGGCATTTTGTTCACGTCGAGCGAATGTTTCGCCCCCGGTGACCAACTCGACATCCGCCTGACGCCGGCCAACACGCTGACGCCGCCGATGGAAGCCAGCGTGGTCGTTAACCGCGTCACCGATAACAACGCGCGCTTCGAAATCGCCTGCGAGATCGAAACGATCAGGGACCTGAAGTAATCTCCGCGCCGCGGCCGTAGCGGCGCTCGACATAGTCTTTCACCAGGCGCACGAATTCGCCGGCAATATCATCCCCCTTCAGGGTCACGGTCTTGTGGCCATCCTCATAAACCGGCGCGACCGGCTGCTCGCCGGTACCCGGCAGGCTGATGCCGATATCCGCATGCTTGCTCTCGCCGGGACCGTTGACGACGCAGCCCATGACCGCGACCTTCATCGCCTCGACCCCGGGATAACGGTGCTTCCATTCCGGCATCGCGGCATCGAGTTCGCGCTGAATCTGTTGCGCCAGCACCTGAAAATAGTCGCTGGTCGTGCGCCCGCAGCCGGGGCAGGCGGTCACGCTCGGCGTGAACGAGCGCAGGCCTAGCGATTGCAGAATCTGTTGCGCGATCCGGACTTCGCGTTCGCGCGACGCGCCGGGCTCGGGCGTCAGCGAGACCCGGATCGTGTCGCCGATCCCCTGGTGCAGGAGTATCGACAGCGCGGCGCTCGACGCGACTACGCCGGGATCGCCCATGCCGGCCTCGGTCAGGCCGAGATGCAGCGGATAACGGCAGCGCTCGGCAAGCGTCTGGTAGACGTCGATCAGATCGGGCACGCGGCTCATCTTGCAACTGATGACGATGCGCGTGGCCGGCAGGCCGATTTCCTCGGCGAAGGCCGCGCTCGACAACGCCGACTCGACCACCGCCTGGCGGTTGATCGTCGGCAGCGACAGCGGCTCCGGCAGGCTTGCGTTTCGGGTCAGCAGATCGGCGAGCACCTGCTGGTCGAGGCTGCCCCAGTTGACGCCAATGCGCACCGGCTTGTCGTGACGGCAGGCAATTTCGATCATTTCGCTGAATTGCGGATCGCGTTTGCGGCCGCGGCCGACGTTCCCCGGATTGATCCGGTACTTGGCCAGGGCGCGCGCGCAGGCGTCGTGTTCGCGCAGTAACTTGTGGCCGTTGAAATGGAAATCGCCGACGATCGGCACCCGGCAATCGACCGTTTCGAGGCGCTCGACGATCCGCGGCACGGCGCGCGCGGCCGCATCGTTGTTGACCGTGATTCGCACCAGCTCAGACCCGGCGGCGGCGAGCAGGCGAACCTGCTCGACCGTTGCGTCGATATCGGCGGTATCGGTATTGGTCATCGACTGCACGACGATCGGCGCGCGACCGCCGAGCGGCACGTCGCCGACGTGCACGGTCAACCTGTCGCGATTTCGATTCATGCGTCCGGGCCTGTCGGGGGCGCTAATGGTAATGAACTCTTCGCCGCAGTTAAAGAATTATGCGCGCGTGCCGACAAGTCGGTCAATCGGGCCGGACGGCCGAGCTTCGGTCCGGGAGACGTCTTGAACAAACCATCCGCACCCCGTTCGACGCTGTATCAGCTCGCGTTCACGCGCGAGGATTTCGACTACCTGCGGCACTTCGTCGCCGCCGCCACCGGGATCGTCGCCGGCGACGACCGTTACGCGCTGTACTACTCGCGCCTGGCGACACGTCTGCGGCTGCTCGGGCTAACCGACTTTCGCGCCTACCGCGAATACCTGAAGCGGAACCCGGAAACCGAAAGCATCGAACTGGTCAATTCGCTGACGACCAACCTGACCTCGTTCTTTCGCGAGCCGCATCATTTCGATTTCGTCCGCGAGCAAATCGTGCCGGCGCGGCAACGTGCCGGCGACAAGCGGCTGCGCATCTGGTCGGCCGGCTGCTCGAGCGGCGAGGAAGCCTACTCGATCGCGATCAGCCTGCTGCAGGCGATTCCCGACGTCGCTCATTGGGACATCGAGATTGTCGCGACCGACATCGACACGCGAGTACTCGCGATCGCGGTCGACGGCTGCTACGCCCAGGCGCGTGTCGAGCAGCTCGACGCACCGCTCCGCGCCCGCTACTTTCGCACCGATCCCGGATCCGACGGCAGCCGTGTCCGGGTCGCCGAAGAGCCGCGCCGCCTGGTCCAGTTCCGCCATCATAACCTGTTGCATCCGTGGCCGTTTCACGGCCGTTTCGATCTGATTTTCTGCCGCAACGTCGTCATTTATTTCAGCCAGGATACCAAGGCCTGGCTGGTCAATCGCTTCGCCGAGGCGCTGGTCGACGGAGGTTACCTGGTGATGGGGCATTCGGAGTCGCTCTACCAGGCCAGCGCGCGTTTCGAGCATTGCGGCAAGACCGTCTACCGGCTCCGGCCCGACGACGACACGCGCCACGGTGCGGGAGGCGAGCCATGATCCGGGTCCTCGTGGTCGATGATTCGGCGCTGGTGCGCAAACTGCTGACGACGATCCTGTCGGCCGACCCGGAGATCGAGGTGGTCGGCACCGCGAACAATCCCGTCATCGCCGCCCGGCAGATCGAACTGCTCGCGCCGGACGTGCTGACCCTCGACATCGAGATGCCGGAAATGGACGGCATCACCTTTCTGCGCCAGCTGATGCGTGAAGCACCGCTACCGGTGGTGATGATTTCGCACCTGACGAGCGCCGGCGCCGCGGTCACGCTCGAAGCGCTCGCGCTCGGCGCGGTCGACTACGTCTGCAAGCCGGGGCCGGAAGATCGTCGCAACCTCGATGCCTACGCCGACGCGGTCGTGCACAAGGTCAAGATCGCATCGCAGGCCAATCTTGGCCGCCGCATCTGGGTCCCGGCAGAATCGGCAGCGCCGCCACCGATCGCGGGGCCGATGCCATCCGGCAGCGGCGACCGAATCATCGCGATCGGTGCCTCGACCGGCGGCACCGAGGCGGTCCGCGAGGTGCTCGCCCGGCTACCGGAGAACTGCCCCGGAATCGTCATCAGCCAGCACATTCCCGGCGCCTTCAGCGCCGCCTTTGCCGAGCGCCTCGACCAGAAGACGGCGCTCACGGTCCGCGAGGCCGCGGATTGCCAGCCGATCCTGCCGGGTCATGCCTATGTCGCGCCCGGCGGCCGGCATCTGCGCGTGGTGCGTAACGGCAGCGGCCACCGATGTCGGCTCGACGATGGCCCCGAGGTGAATCGGCACAAACCGTCGGTCGACGTGCTGTTCAAATCGGTCGCCGACAACGTCGGCCGCGGCGCGATCGGCGTACTGTTGACCGGGATGGGTGACGATGGCGCCGAGGCGCTCGGCCTGATGCGCGCCGCGGGTTCGGTTACCCTGGCACAGGACCGCGAGTCGAGCGTGGTCTGGGGCATGCCGGGCGAAGCGGTCAGGCGCGGTCACGTCGATGCGACCCTGCCGCTTGACCGCATCGCCGAAAAAATCGTTGCGCTGGTATCGGAGGCCGGACAAAAGCATTAGAATCGCGGCGCTGTGCCTGCAAAACCCACGTTTGCCGAGATTGCGGTCATCGCGTTCGACCTCGACGATACGCTTTGGCCCTGTATGCCGACGATCCACCGCGCCGAGGAAATCCTCTACCGTTGGCTCGAGCAGAATTACCCGCGTATCACCGAGACCTGCGCGTTATCGCAGATGGTCGAGTTGCGCCGCGCGTTCAGCCGGCGCGATCCCCGCTACGCGGTCGACATGACCGCGCTGCGGCGGGATTTTCTGCGCGATCTCGGCGATTGCCACGACTACGACGGCGACGAAGTCGCGGCGCGTGGTTTCGAAGTCTTCTTCGCCGCGCGCCAGCAGGTGGAATTCTACGACGACGTGATGCCGAGCCTCGAGCGCCTCCGGCGGCGCTTCCGACTCGGCGCGATCAGTAACGGCAACGCCAGTATCGAGCACGTCGGTCTCGGGCACCTGATCGAGCATGCGGTCAGCGCCAGCGATCTGCAGATCGCCAAACCGGATCCCGGAATTTATCATCACCTGGCCGAGTGCTTCGCCGCCGCGCCGGCGCAAATTCTGTACGTCGGCGATCATCCGGAACTCGACGTGCACGGCTCGCGCGAGGCCGGTCTGCGCGCGATCTGGATCAATCGCGAGGGCCTGTCCTGGCCCGCCGATTTACCCGCGCCGGAACACGAGGTTGAAAACCTGCCCCAACTCGAGGCGCTGCTCAGCGATTGAGAATCGTGCGCATGCGGCGCTCGACCTTTGCCGCCAGCAGCGGTTGCGCCAGCGCGGTCGGATGAATGCCGTCGGCCTGCATCAGCTCGGGATCGCTGGCGGCGACGCCCTCGAGAAAGCGCGGCAGGTAGTCGATTGCGAACTCGGCCGCGATCTGGTCGAACACTTGCTGAAAGCGCTGGTTGTAAGCTGCGCCGAAGTTCGGCGGCATGCGTACCCCGATCAACAGCACCTTGATCTGGCGTTCCAGCGCCAGCGTAACCATTTGTCGAAGGTTTTCGGTCGACTGGCGGAAATCGAGTCCGCGCAGGCCGTCGTTGCCGCCGAGTTCGATGATCAGGTGGGTCGGCGCGTGGGCGTCGAGCAGCCCGGGCAGGCGCTGGGCACCGCCAAACGTCGTTTCGCCGCTGATGCTTGCGTTGACGACGGTTGCGTCCGGATGAGTCGCCCTTATATTGTTTGCGAACAGTTGCGGCCAGCCCTCGTCGACGCGGATGTTGTGGGCGGCGCTGAGGCTGTCTCCGAGGATCAGGATGCGAGCGGGCTGGTCGTTCGCACCGGCCGACCCCAGGCACATCACGAAAAGGACAAAGGTGGACAATAATCTCTGCATCAGCTTGAACGAAGTCGGCAAGACGGTCGATACGCCCGAGGGCGAGCTCGATATATTGAAGCGAATATCGCTCGACGTAAAGTATCGCGAGGCGGTCGTCATCAAGGGCGCTTCCGGGTCCGGCAAGACCACGCTGCTGGGATTGATGGCGGGCCTGGACCTCGCCAGTCGCGGCGAAGTCGTGCTCTTCGGCGAATCCCTGAACGGCAAGAACGAAGAGCAGCGGTCGGCGATTCGCGCCGGCAAGGTCGGATTCGTGTTTCAGTCGTTCCAGCTGGTGCAGGGCGCGACCGCGCTGCAAAACGTCATGCTGCCGCTCGAACTGGCGGGTATCGGCACGGCGCGCGAGCGCGCGCGCGAATCGCTCGAGCAGGTCGGCCTCGGCGGCAAGCAGGCGACCCGGGTCGAGCACCTGTCGGGCGGAGAGCAGCAGCGGGTCGCGATCGCGCGGGCCTTCGCGATCCACCCGACGGTGCTGTTTGCCGACGAACCGACCGGTAATCTCGACGTCGATACCGGCCACCAGATCGCCGACCTGATGTTTCACCTGCGCGATCAGGCGGGCACCACGCTGGTGCTGGTGACCCACGAAAACGAACTGCTCGAGCGCGGCGACCGCCAGATCCTGATCGAGTCCGGCAGCCTGGTCACGGCCTGATCATGTCGACCCGACGCGCCACGATCCACGCTTACGGGCTGATGTTCGTCGCCAGCGTGATCACGGTCGGCCTGGTCGCCGCGAGCCAGCTCGTCACCGATCGGATCGCGCTGCTGCTCGACCGCCAGGCGAGCGAATTGATTGCCGCCGATCTGGTCGTGACCTCGGGCCGTGAATTCGATCCCGCCTACCGCGATCGCGCGCTCGACTTCGGTCTCGAGGTCAGCGCGAGCGCGAGCCTGCGCAGCGCGATCTTCATCGACGACGATCCCGAGCTGATCGAACTGAAGGCGGTCGACGCGGCCTATCCGCTGCGCGGGCGGCTCGAGCGCGCCGCCGACGTGACCGCCGCGCGCGGCGTTGCCGCGCGGGGTCCCGAGCGGGGCGAAGTCTGGGTCGATACCAAGCTCACGCCGCTCCTCGGTGAAACGCTGACGCTCGGCGAGCGCGACTTCGAGGTGAGCTGGTTACTGACCTTCGAGCCCGACCGCGGTGGCGCGATCTTCAATCTGGCGCCGCGCGTGCTGATGCATCTCGACGACCTGCCGGCGACCGGCCTGGTGGTACCCGGCAGTCGCGTCGGCTATCGCCTGATGTTCGCCGGCGAGGCCGACGCCGTCGCCGCATTCAAGGCCTGGCTGGTGCCGCGACTCGTTGCGGGCGAGGAAATCCAGGATCTCGAGAACGCGCGTCCGGAAATGCGCAGCGCGCTCGACCGGACGCGCAAGTTCTTTGCCCTGGCAATCGTGTTGACGCTGATCATCGCGATGGCGGCGATCGCGATTACCGCGCGTTATACCGCAATCCGCGAGGCGCCGAAGATCGCGATGCTGCGCGCCTTCGGCGTATCGCAGCGCAGCCTCTTCGCTTACTACCTGCGGCAGCTCGGTTTGCTGTGGCTCGCGGCGACGCTGGTCGGCCTCGGTCTCGGCGCCGCCGCCCAGCTGCCGCTGCAGTGGCTGCTCGACGGCTGGTTCGGCAAGGCCTTGCCGCAGGTCTACAGCTGGCGTCCGTTCGTCAGCGCGGCGCTGGTCGGCCTGCTCGCGCTGGCGGGCTTTTCGCTGCCGTACCTGCTCGGCGCGATGACCACGCCGCCGATGCAGGTACTGCGCGTCGCAATCAACCGGCGCACCTGGCTGCGTGGCCTGCTGATCTCGTCGAGTGCGATCGCGGCGGTGTTCGGCGTGCTGATGCTGCTGATGCAGAGCTCGCTGCTGGCGGTCGCGACGCTGGCGCTGATTCTCGCCTGCACGCTGTTGTTGCCGCTGGTCCTCTACGGGATGGTGCGCGCGCTGCTGGTGTCGTCGCGGCGCCGCTTCTGGTTACGGCAATACCTGCTGAGCCGGCTGCAGGCCGGTTCGCGCGGCGCGATTTACGTGATGTCCGGATTCAGCCTGGTGCTGATCGCGATCCTGCTGATCGCGGTGGTCAAGGACGAATTGCTCGGCGCCTGGGAAACACAATTGCCCGACGACATTCCGAACTACTTCATGATCAACATTCGCAGCGAGGATGTCGCCGCGATCGACGCATTCCTGCGCCAGCGCCGAATCGAATCGTCGTCGCCGTACGCGCTGGTACGCATGCGCCTGGCGCAAATCAACGGCACCCCGATCGACGCGATCGAGTTCGCCGACCCGCGCGGCGCGCACACCGCCCAGCATACCTTCAACGTCACTTACACCACGCAACTGCCCGACCAGAATGAAATCCTGGCCGGCGAATGGCTCGCCGGCGACCCGGGGCGGCCGCAGCTCTCGGTGGAGGAGGGCATGGCCGATCGGCTCGGTCTCCAACTCGGTGACGAACTGACGATGACGGTCGGCGGCCAGACGCTGCGCGCGCCGATCACGAGCATTCGCAGCGTCGTCTGGGAAAACTTCAAGCCCAATTTCTTCATCATCGCCAGCCCCGAGCTGCTGCGCGAATTACCGCAGGTGTGGCTGCTGTCGGCACTGATCCGCGAGCCCGACAGGGGCGCGCTGAAGGAACTGCTCGAGCGGTTTCCGTCGATTACCCTGCTCGACGTCACCGAGATCATGGCGCGCGTGCGCGCAATCGTCGACAAGGCCAGCGCGGCGATGCAATTTTTCTTCGTCTTCGCGCTGGCCTCGGCGTTGATCGTGCTGCTGGCGGCAATCCAGACCGGGCGTCACGACCGCGAGGTCGAATCCTCGCTGCTGCGCGCGCTCGGCGCACACACGCGCCAGCTCTACCGCGTCCACGTGCTCGAGTTTACGCTCATGGGCGCGCTGATCGGAATCTTTTCGGCGGCTATCGCGACCGTGTCGGGTTGGGCGATCAGCCGCTATTTCTTCGACATGGACTACCAGTTCTCGGTTGCGGTCTGGGCCTATGGCGTGGTCTCGGCCTGCACCGTGCTGACCATCGCCGGGACATGGGTCAGTCGCCGGGTTTATAATGTCTCGCCGATGAAGATACTTCGCTCCTGACGCAAGCCGTTGCCGGATCAACGCCACAAATCTTTCGTCGCCGCGGTCGAGCGGCGCATCGGCTGGGATGACGCGATCGCGCGCGCGCTCGAGTACGCCGACGGCGCCGGGGCGGGCGGCAAGAACCTGCCGTCGAGCGTCGATGTCGCCTGTCGAGTGATCGAAATGGGCAGCGATCGCGATACCGTCATCGCGACTCTGCTCAGCGCTCGCGGACTGCAGCAACGTCTCGATGCGGGTCGTATCGAAGCCGAGTTCGGCGGCACGATCGCGCAATTGACGCGCGGCGTCGTCCAGCTCAACAACCTGAAAGAGGGCGGTCACGCGCGCCTCGACAGCCCCGAACAGGCGGAAAAGCTGCGTCGCCTGCTGATGGCGATCATCGGCGATGTTCGCGTCATGCTGATCAAGCTGTGTTACCGCGTCGAGCGCCTGCGCCTCGTCCGCCACGATGATTTCGACACCCGCCGGCTGATCGCGCAGGAAACCCTCGACATTTACGCGCCGCTGGCCAACCGGCTCGGCATGGGTCTGCTCAAGTGGGAGCTCGAGGATCTCGCGTTTCGCGTACTGGAGCCCCAGGTCTACAAGCGCATCGCCAAATTGCTCGAGGAAAAACGCAGCGAGCGCGAGACCTTCATCGACGAGTTCACCACCAGGCTCGAGCGCCTGCTGGCGGAGCAGGAGGTCGGCGCCGAGGTTCAGGGCCGCGCCAAGCACATCGTCAGCATCTGGCGCAAGATGCAGCGCAAGCAGCTCGAGTTTCACGAATTGTTCGACGTCCGCGCGGTACGCGTGCTGACTGGCTCGGTGGCCGACTGTTATGCCGCGCTGGGCGTCGTGCACACGACCTGGCAGCACATCCCGAAGGAGTTCGACGATTACATTGCCAATCCCAAGGATAACGGCTACCAGTCACTGCACACGGCGGTCGTGACCGACGACGGCCGCGTCGTCGAGGTCCAGATTCGAACCCATGAAATGCACGAAAAGTCGGAACTGGGGGTCGCCTCGCACTGGCGTTACAAGGAAGGCGGCAAGCTCGATCAGCGGATGGAAGCCAATATCGCGCAGATGCGCGACCTGCTGCAGGGGAGTACGGCGGACGTTTCCGATGCGATGGCCGAGATTTCGGACGAGCTGGCAAGCGACCGGGTCTACGTGTTTACCCCCAAAGGGCAGGTCATCGACATTCCGCAGGGCGGCACCCCGCTCGATTTCGCCTACAGCATCCACTCGGAGGTCGGCCACCGCTGCCGCGGCGCCAAGGTCAACGGCCGTATCGTCAACCTGACGACCGAGCTGCACACCGGCGACGAGATCGAGATCCTGACGACCAGGGAAAGCCGCCCGAGCCGCGACTGGATGAACAAGAATCTCGGTTTCATCAAGTCGGCGAGTGCCCGCGCCAAGGTCCGCAACTGGTTCAATCACCAGGACTTCGAGCAAAACCTGCTCGACGGCAAGGCGATCTACGATCGCACGCTGGCGAAGTACTCGATCCACGGCGCCAACGCGAAAGCGCTCGCCGCGCACTTCAAGCGCAACGAGACCGACCAGTTTTACGCCGACATCGGCCGCGGCCTGATTACGCCGGCGCAGATTCTCGGTTTCCTGCAGGCCGAGCCGCAGCAGGATCCGTTCAAGAAGATCAAGAAGGCGCCGCAGGCACCGGCGTCGAAGGATCATGTCACGATCCAGGGCGTCGGTAACCTGATGACCCAGTTCGGCCGCTGCTGCAAGCCGGTACCCGGCGACGACATCATCGGCTTCATCACCATCAACAGCGGGATCACGATCCACAAGCGCGACTGCTCGAACATTTTGTCGCTGCCGGAATCCAAGCGTCAGCGCCTGATCGAGGTCGACTGGGGCCAGCGCCCGGACTCGGTCTACCCGGTCGAAATCAGCCTGACCGCTTATCAGCGCACCGGCCTGATGCAGGACGTCAGCACGATTCTCGCCAACCTCAAGGTCAACCTGCTCAACATCAACTCGAACACCAACCAGGACGAGCAAATGGTCTATACCCGGTTGACCGTCGAAATTCACAGCGTCGACGACCTCGTCAGCATCATCGACAAGTTGTCGCAGGTGCCGAACGTACAGGACGTCAAGCGCGTTGCCTGAGGGGTGCCTGCGCACCGCCGGACTGCTGCCGTGAACACGATCGCCGACAACCGCAAACAGCAACTGACGCCGCCCGCCGGCGCCGCGGCGTTATCGTCGGCGGGTGCCGGCTCGATCGATCGGCGCTTTTGCATCGCGCCGATGATGGACTGTTCGGATCGGCACAGTCGCTATATTCTGCGCCTGTTTTCGCCGCGTATCCTGCTCTATACCGAAATGGTCAGCGTCGGCGCGGTGCTTCATGGCGATCGCGAGCGGGTGCTCGGCTTCAGTACCGAGGAGCATCCGCTGGCGGTGCAGCTCGGCGGCTCCGATCCCGAGCAGCTGCATCGCGCCGCGCGCATCTGCACCGAGTTCGGCTACGACGAAATCAACCTGAACTGCGGCTGTCCCAGCGACCGGGTGCAATCGGGCAGTTTCGGCGCCTGCCTGATGCAGGATCCCGCGCGTGTCGCCGATTGCGTGGCGGCGATGCGCGCCGCGGGCCCGTTGCCGGTGACGGTCAAGCACCGACTCGGGATCGACGACCAGGACGATTACGATGTGTTCGCTGGCTTCGCCGCCGCGCAAATCGACGCGGGCGCCGACGCGTTGATCGTGCATGCACGCAATGCCTGGCTCGAAGGTCTGAGCCCGAAACAGAATCGCGAGATTCCACCGTTGAAGTACGACCGGGTCTATCGCCTCAAGCGCGATTTCCCCGATCGCGAGATCGTCATCAACGGGGGTATCCGCACCCTCGATGCCTGCCGCGAGCATCTGCGGCAGGTCGACGGGGTCATGCTCGGCCGTGAGCCGTACCAGAATCCCTTCGTGCTGCACGACGTCGATCGGGTCATCTTCGGCGACGCCGACGCCGAACCGCCGAGCCGGATCGAAATCCTGCATCGCGCCTATCCGTACATCGAGCGCCAGCTGGAACTCGGCCAACCGCTGTCGCGGATGGCGCGGCACCTGCTCGGCCTGTTTCACGGCGAACCCAACGCGCGCCGCTGGCGGCGTTACCTGAGCGAACACGCCCATCGTCGATCGGCGGGCATCGAAATCCTGCGCGAAGCCGAAAGGCTGGTCGGCTGATCCCGTGGTTCCACGCCAGGTTCGCTACCTGATTCTGTTGCTGGTCCTGCTGTTCGTCGCGGTCAACGAGGCGCTGATCCGGCTGCGATCGACGAGTTGGGAATACTCGCTCTGGGTCAGGATTTACGCCGTCAACGGAGACGGCCGCACGGTGACCCAGCGCTATATCGACCGCCTCGACGCGAGCCGCTTTCAGCCGATCGAAGATTTCGTCAACCGCGAAGCGCGGCGCTATGGCGTCGGCGTCGATGCGATCGATGTCGAATACGGCGGTCAGCTCGATGCACAGCCGCCGCAGCCGCCGTCAGGCGACAGCATTCTCGGTAACGTCTGGTGGAGCCTCGGCTTCAGGGCCTGGGCGTGGCGCCGCGCCTGGGGTCGCGACGATAGCGACATCGAGCTGTTTGTCAGCTATTTCGATACCGCAACCACGCCGACGCTGCGCCACTCGGTCGGCCTGCAGGGCGGGATGATCGGTATCATCTACGCGTTCGCCGATCCGCAGTATCACGGTTCGAACCAGGTCGTCATCACCCACGAACTGATGCATACGCTCGGCGCCACCGACAAGTACGGGGCGGATAACCTGCCGCTGTTACCCCAGGGATATGCCGACCCGCTGCAGGTACCGTTGTATCCGCAACGCAGGGCCGAGATCATGGGCGGGCGCATCCCGCTATCGCCGACCAGGGCGCGGATGCCGGTGTCGCTGCGCGAAGCGGTGATCGGCCTTCACACTGCTGCCGAAATCAACTGGCCGGTCGGCGTCGAATAGCGATCCCCGGAGCTAGCGCGGCGGCGTTGCCTGGCACCGGCGCAGATATACGTAGCTGGCGCCGTCGGCGCCGTCGCGCGGTTGCGCCGGGCACCAGGCCAGCACGTCGCCGCGCTCACCGAGTCGGCGCTGCACCAGCGGTCGGAGCACCGCCTCGCCGGCCGAGCGGTAACCGCGGCCGTGGACGACGACGAGCATGCGCTGGCCGGCATCACGCGCGCCGTCGATGAAGGCGTCGAGCGCGTCGACCGCCTCGTGGCTGCGGTAACCGTGCAAATCGAGCACGGCTTCGGGTCGTATCAGTCCCTGGCGGATTCGATGCTGCAGTTTCTTTTGCAGCCCGGCATCGAAATAGGTTGCCGTCGTCGAAGTCGGCTCCGGGGTGGCGGGCGATTGATGCCGGTAGCCGGCAGGCGAATGGCGTAACGGATTCGGGGGCTTGCGCGCACGCTCGGCGTAGACGTTGATGCGGTCGTGCTTGAGGCGCTTGACGCCGGGCATCATGCCGGCAAAATCGTCGTTTTCGTCTTCGCTCATCGGTTATCCAACCGGCGCAAGAAAAGACCAATATTAGCCGATAATGGGCTCCGCGCTCAGGGCAAATCGGATAGAATCGCTCCCCGATGCATATCTTGATCACCAACGACGACGGCTACCTCGCGCCGGGAATTCGAATCCTTGCCGACGAACTTGCTACCGTCGCCGAAATCTCCGTCGTCGCGCCCGACCGCAACAAGAGCGGCGCCAGCAATTCGTTGACGCTGATGCGCCCGCTGCGTGTCGAGCAGGCCGACAACGGTTTTTATTACGTTGACGGTACGCCCACCGACTGCGTGCACCTGGCGCTGTCGGGCCTGCTCGACACGGCACCCGACATGGTCGTATCGGGGATCAACAACGGCCCCAATCTCGGCGATGACGTGCTCTACTCGGGCACCGTCGCCGGCGCCATGGAAGGTCGCTACCTCGGCCTGCCGGCGATCGCGGTTTCGCTGGTCGGTAAGCCGGCGAATCATTTCGACACCGCGGCGCGCATCACGCGGCGCCTGATCGCGCACCTCGAGCGCAATCCGCTACCCGACGACACGCTGCTCAACGTCAATGTGCCCGACCTGCCGGCCGACGAAATCGTGTCCCTCGACGCAACGCGCCTGGGCTTTCGCCATAAAGCCGAATCGATGGTGCGGCAAACCGATCCCTACGGCCGCCCGGTGTTCTGGATCGGACCCGCCGGAGAGGCGCAGGACGCGGGGCCGGGAACCGATTTTCATGCGGTCGCGCACGGCAGTGCGTCGATTACGCCGATGCAGATCGACCTGACGCGGCATCGTGGCATCGAGCCGCTGCAACGCTGGCTGAAAGCGCTGTGAACGTCGGCGGACGCAGGCAGCAGGGCATCGGCATGACCTCGCAACGTACCCGCGATCGCCTCATCGATCGTTTGCGCCAACAGGGTATCGACGATGCGCGAGTGCTCGACGTGCTGCGCCGCGTGCCGCGCCACCTGTTCGTCGACGAGGCGCTGGCGCACCGCGCCTACGAAGACAACGCGTTGCCGATCGGTTACGGGCAGACGATTTCGCAGCCGTTCATCGTCGCGCTGATGACACAGCTCGCGCTCGGCGACGGCGGCGCCAATTCGGTCCTCGAAATCGGTACCGGCTGCGGCTACCAGACCGCGGTGCTGGCGAGCCTGTTTCCGCAGGTCTACAGCGTCGAGCGCATCGAGGCGCTTTACCAGCAGGCCCGCCAGCGTCTGGCCGAACTCGAGATTTACAACGTCCAGCTGCGTCACACCGACGGCAACGACGGATGGCCGAATCCCAGTTACCGTTTCGACCGGATCCTGATGACCGCCGCCTGCAGCGAGGTTCCCGAGGCCCTGCTCAACCAGCTCGCTCCCGGCGGCAGCATGATTTTTCCGTACGCCGACGGTGACGAGCAGACGCTGACCCGTATGACGCGCGACGGCGACGGACTGGTCAGCGAGGCGCTCGACAAGGTCGTGTTCGTGCCGCTGCTGCCGGGGCTCGCCTAGTGCGGATGTTCGAATCCCTTTATCACGGCGTGATTCGTTTCTCGCGCCGGCAGGACGCGCCTTACTACCTGTCGCTGCTCAGCTTCGTCGAGTCGTTTATCCTGCCGTTTCCGCCGCCCGACGTCATGCTCGCGCCGATGGCGGTCGCGCAGCCGGCACGCGCGATGCGATTTGCCGCGCTGACGCTGTTGTTCTCGGTGCTCGGCGGGCTCGTTGGCTACCTGATCGGCGCGTTTCTGTTCGATCTTGCCGCGCCCTACGTGATCGCCTGGGGGTACCAGCCGGCGTTCGAGACCGCGGTAGGCTGGTTCGAGGCGTGGGGTTTCTGGGCGGTGCTGGTTGCCGGGTTTTCGCCGGTACCGTACAAGATTTTCACCATCGCCGCGGGGGTGCTGCAGCTCGCGGTGATCCCGTTCGTACTGGCATCGATCATCGGCCGCGGCGCGCGCTTCTATCTCGTTGCCTGGAGCCTCGCCCGATTCGGTCCGGCGATCGAGCGCCGGCTGATGCGCTATATCGAGCAAATCGGCTGGCTCGTCGTCGGCGCGTTGCTGGTCGCAATCGCCGTTTTCTCGATATGAACGCTCGGAATCGTTGCCTTCGACGCCTCGGCGTGACGCTGCTCGCGCCGCTGCTCGTCGTCGCCTGCGTCACCGTCAACCCGCCGACCAAGGTCTATCGCGGTCCCGGCTGGTACACGGTCAAACCGAGCGACACGCTGTACTCGATTGCCTGGCGTTACGGTCTCGACTACAAGGAGCTGGCGCGCTGGAACGGCATCGATCTCGCCGCACCGATTTACCCCGGCCAGCGGCTGCGCCTGGTCAGGCCCCCCGGTACCGCGACCGTCCGCACCGCGCCGGCAACGCAGAGCAACGCGCCGACGGCCGGCAGCGGGTCCGAAACGCGCGCCGGAATCGACGGCGCCGACCCCGGACGCTGGCAGTGGCCGACCCGCGGCAAACTGCTGAGCACCTTTCTCGCCTCGGATATCGGCCGCCGGGGTATCGATATCGGCGGCAAGCTCGGCCAGGACGTGCGCGCGGTCGCCGATGGGCACGTGGTCTACAGTGGCAATGGTTTGGCGGGTTATGGTAATCTGATCATTATCAAGCATAGCGATACCTATCTCAGCGCCTATGCCCATTGTCAGGAACGTCTGGTGCAGGAAGGTAACCCGGTAAAGGCCGGAACCGTCGTTGCCAAAATGGGGCAAAAAGACAAAACGGCAAAGCTGTATTTCGAAATCAGGCGGAATGGCAAGCCCGTGAATCCATTGAAGTATTTACCCAAGCGATGAAGGAATCTCTGGATGGCCAAGTCTAACGATACGACGCTGATCGAAGATACCGAAATCCCCGCGGAAGACCTCGTCGAAGACTTGCTGGACGAATCGGAGATTACCGACATCGACGCCAGCGATGACGACGACGATGATGACGACGAGGCGCATGCCGTCATCGTCGATGCCGACGATGACGATGACGATGACGATGACGAAGACGAAGTCGCGAAAGCGGAACGGTTCATCGAGCGGCGCAAGGAGGCCGACCGTCGCAAAATCTCTTCACGCCGGGCTTCGGATGCCGATCCGACGCGTCTGTATCTCAAGGAAATCGAAGTCTCGCCGCTGTTGACGGCCGAAGAGGAAGTCTATTATTCGCGGCTCGCGTTGAAGGGCGACACCGCCGCGCGGGACAAGATGATCGAGTGCAATCTGCGGCTGGTCGTCAAGATCGCGCGCCGCTACATGAATCGCGGCCTTGCCCTGCTCGATCTGATCGAGGAAGGCAATCTCGGTCTCATTCGCGCGGTCGAAAAATTCGATCCCGAGCGGGGCTTTCGTTTCTCGACTTACGCGACCTGGTGGATTCGTCAAACCATCGAACGCGGCCTGATGAACCAGACGCGCACGATCCGCTTGCCGATTCACGTCATCAAGGAACTCAACACCTACCTGCGCGCGGCGCGCAAGCTGACCCAGGAACTGAACCGCGAGGCGACCGCCGAGGACGTCGCCAGGCTACTGAAGAAACCGGTCAAGGACGTCGAAAAGATGTTCAAGCTGGCCGACCGCGTGTCGTCGTTCGACATCCCGATGGGTGGCGACGGCGAGCGCCCGTTGCTCGACGTCATTCCGGACGACAGCAACGCCGACCCGTCGAGCATTCTGCAGGACGAAACCGTGATCCAGCACCTCGACAACTGGCTCGACGAACTCGACGAGAAGCAGCGCGACGTGGTGGTGCGCCGTTTCGGCCTGCGCAATCATCCGCGCGGTACGCTCGAGGAAGTCGGCCTCGAACTCGGCGTCACCCGTGAGCGCGTTCGCCAGATCCAGATGGATGCGTTACGCAAGCTGCGCCGGATTCTCGAGCACAGCGGCTACTCGCGCGAAAACATCATCGAGTAATCGATCGAAGCCCCGTTCGTGCAAGATCGGGGACAGCCCAAAATTTCCGCTTCCCGAATCCGACGGCCGCTCGCCCGTAACGCGGGAATTTTGCGCTGTCCCCCCTCGACCCGCCGCGGGCCATCCCGCTACGCCTTCGCCTTTCGTGCAAGATCGGGGACAGACCAAAAATTGCCTTACTGATCGGAGTTCCGCCCGATCATGAAGCAATTTTTGCGCTGTCCCCCTTGCCGCAGCGAATGCAGCCATGTAGCCGCTCGAGTTGGGTGATTTCACCAAACTTATGTATCGGCGCCGCACGAGCGAGGTGCCGTAACCACTATCGTGCAAGATTCAGGCTGCATTCGCTGGCTTCGCGGGGGACAGAGCAGAAATGGCTTCGCAGGCGGGAAGGGCCGCAGAATCGTCAGGCCATTTCTGGTCTGTCCCCGATATTGCTGGCTCGATTTCCCGTTAGGATTCCGAATCGAGGATGATCGCGGCGACCACCGCGCGATCCTCGGCGATCAGAATATTGAAGGTGCGGCACAGTGCGCCGTTGTCCATGACCTCGAGTCCGATACCGCGCTCGCCGAAGTGGGCGACGATGCCGGGGTCGGGAAATTGCTGGCGCTCGCCGGTGCCGAGCAGCACGACCTCGGGCGCGAGCGCGACGATCGGCTGCAGGCTGTCAAGATCGAGCTGTTCGACCGTTCGCACCGGCCACGGGCAGGTCACCTGGTCGGCCGACAGCAGCAGGCTTTGGCGATACACCTGCTCGTTGACGGTGATCGTCGCAGCGCCGTAGGCGGTGATGCGATAACGGCTGGTGACGATGTCTTCGGCGAGCGGCATGGGCAGCAGGATAGGGTAATTCCGGCGGCCGATCAAACCGGCAGCACGGCAGCGGGCACGTGGTTGACAGTTGTTGGCACATTGCATAATGTGGCCCGCTTGTCGCCTCGCGGCCGAGGCACTGGAGGCAGAGTTGAAACCGGTCAGACTGGGCTTGTTGGGCGTTGGCACGGTCGGCGCCAGTACCGCGCTGGTGCTGAAGAACAACGCCGCCGAAATTGCGCGCCGCGCGGGACGCCGCATCCAGATCATCCAGGCGGCGCGCCGATCGCTCGGTAACGGCATGCCCGAAGGCTGCGACGACATCGGCCTGACCACCGATCCGTTCGAGGTCGTCGAAAATCCCGACATCGACGTCGTCATCGAACTGATCGGCGGTTACGATCCGGCGCGCGAACTGGTATTGCGCGCGATCGAACTCGGCAAGCACGTCGTCACCGCCAACAAGGCGTTGATCGCGCTGCACGGCAACGAGATTTTCGCCGCGGCCCAGGACCGGGGCGTCAACGTCGTATTCGAGGCCGCGGTCGCGGGCGGGATCCCGATCATCAAGTCGATTCGCGAGGGTCTCGCCGCCAACCATATCGAGTGGCTGGCCGGGATCATCAACGGCACCGGTAACTTCATCCTCACCGAAATGCGCGACAAGGGCCGCGACTTCGACGAGGTCTTGAAAGAAGCCCAGGCGCTGGGTTACGCGGAGGCCGATCCGACCTTCGACGTCGAAGGTATCGACGCCGCGCACAAGCTGTGCATTCTGTCGTCGATCGCGTTCGGCATTCCGCTGCAGTTCGACGCGGTCTATACCGAGGGTATCGCCGGGATTTCGACCGAGGACGTGGTTTACGCCGGCGAACTCGGCTACCGGATCAAGCATCTCGGCGTCGCCAGGCGCACCGAGCAGGGCATCGAGATGCGCGTGCACCCGACGCTGATCCCGGAGAAGCGCCTGATTGCGAACGTCGACGGGGTCATGAACGCGGTGCTGGTGCAGGCCGACAAGCTCGGCCCGTCGCTCTACTACGGTGCCGGCGCGGGTGCCGATCCGACCGCTTCGGCAGTGGTTGCCGACATTATCGACGTCGCGCGCACGATCACCACCGACGCGCAAAACCGGGTGCCGCATCTGGCTTTCCAGCCGGACCAGATCGTCGACATCCCGATCCTGCCGATCACCGAGGTGCGGACGGCGTTCTATTTGCGCATGCGCGTCGACGATCGCCCCGGGGTCATGGCCGAAATCACGCGCATCATGGGCGACCAGGACATCTCGATCGAGGCGATTCTGCAAAAGGAACCCGAGACCGGCGTCACCCGTGCCACGATCATCATGCTGACGCAGAAGATCCGCGAAGCGCAAATGGTCGAGGCAATCGACGCGATCGCCAGGCTCGATGTCGTCCACGGCGACGTGCACCGCATTCGCGTCGAAACCCTCGATGCCGAGTGAGGCCGGCGAATTCGGGCCCGAGACCGCGATCACGCGCCTGCGCCGCGCCGACCTGCCGGCACTCGAACAGTTGCTGCGCGACCACGGCCTGCCGGCCGCGGACTGTGGTGAACAGCTCGATCACTTTCACGCCATTTATCGGGGCGATCAACTTGCCGCCGCCGGCGCGCTCGAGCCGGCGGGCGACGCCGCGCTACTGCGCTCGATCGTCGTCGCGCCCGGCGCGCGCGGTCGCGGACTCGGCGCGAAGATGACCCGCCACCTGCTGGCGTGTGCGCGTAACGACGGCTATCGCGCGGTTTACCTGCTCACCGAGACCGCTGCGCAATACTTCGTCCGCTTCGACTTTGTGCCGACCGAGCGCGCCGAAGTACCGGCAGCGGTCGCCGCAACCCGGCAATTCGAAAGCCTGTGCCCCGACAGCGCGACCTGCCTGGTATTGCGGCTGGACTCCCGTTGAGCGACGCGACGGAGGGTACGCAGCGCCCCGGATTCGTCGAGTTCGTTTGCCTGATGGCGCTGATCATTTCGCTGATCGCGCTGTCGATCGACGCGATGTTGCCGGCGCTACCGGCAATCGTCGCCGATCTCGAGGTGGCGCGCGTCAACGACGGCCAGTACGTCATCTCGATGTTGTTTGCCGGTATGGGACTCGGGCAAATCCTGTTCGGCCCATTGTCGGACGCAATCGGCCGGCGCAGGTCGATGATGCTGGGTTTTGCCATTTTCGCGCTCGGCTGCGTGCTGGCGCTGGCCGCGTCGGACTTCGGCTGGATGCTGCTCGGGCGTTTCCTGCAGGGTCTCGGCGCGTCGGGGCCGCGCATCATCACCATCGCGCTGGTGCGCGACATCTACAAGGGCCGCGAAATGGCGCGGGTCATGTCGTTCATCATGACCGTGTTCATTCTGGTGCCGGTGGCCGCGCCGGCGCTGGGCCAGCTCATCATCGCGCTCGCGAGCTGGCGCTATATCTTCGGATTGTTCCTGCTGCTGACGCTGGTCGTGTCGCTGTGGTTTTTCCTGCGCCAGCCCGAGACGCTGCCGCCGGCGAAGCGCAGCCCGATGTCGATCGCGCGAATCCTGCTCGATATCCTCGCGATCCTGCGCCTCCGCGCGACTCTCGGTTATACGCTGACGATGGGCTGCATCTTCGGCGCCTTCATCGCCTATCTCAGCACCTCGCAGCAGATCTTCCAGGTGCAGTACGGCCTCGGCGCGCTATTCCCGCTTTACTTCGGGATTCTTGCCTGCGCCATCGGTGGCGCGTCGCTGGTCAATGCACGGCTGGTCATGCGCTACGGCATGCGCCGGCTGTCGCGTATCGCGCTGGTGTTGATCTGCCTGCTGTCGGCGGCGGCCTGGGTGCTGGCACTGGCCTTTGCCGGCCAGCCGCCGCTGACGCTACTGATGGCCTACCTGCTGCCGTTGTTCTTTGGCTTCGGTATCCTCTTCGGTAACCTCAACGCGCTCGCGATGGAGCCGCTCGGACACGTCGCCGGCCTGGGTTCGGCGGTAGTCGGCACGTTATCGACGCTGCTTTCGGTGGGCTTCGGCATCATCGCCGCCGATGCCTACGACCGCACCGTGATTCCGCTGATCGCGGGCTTCGCGCTGCTCGGGCTCGCCGGCCTCGCGCTGATGGTCTGGACCGAGCGCGGCGCACCGGCGGAAGGCTGAAATCACGCGTCGAGAAACGCGTGTATCCGCGCCTCGATGTCGGCGGCGTCGACGACTTCGGGATGCGCGACCGGTCGCTCGAACAGATCGGCGATCACGGGCGGAATCTCGATGCCGGCGGCGGCGGCGATCGCGCGCAGCGCGGCTTCGTCGGTGCGCGCCTCGGCCGCGTTGATCGCGTGGTCGACGGTCGGCGCGAACTTGGTCCATTCGGCGGTCGAATGCACGATATTGATCGTGGTTGACCAGGTGTCGCTGCGGCAGGCCTTGAGGCAGGTCGCGGTATGCGGATCGACGAGGTAGCCGCGCGACCAGGCCGCGCGGATCTGCGCGATGGCCTCGTCGTCACTGCAGCAGGTCGCGGCGAAGATCGCTTGCAGGCGCTCGAGCTCGGTCGTTTCGAGCTGGTACCAGCCCTGAGCGTCGAGCTGCGCCATCAGCTCGCGGGTGCGCGCCGCGCCGTAGAGATCGAACAGGACGCGTTCGACGTTGGACGACTTCAGGATGTCCATTGCCGGTGACGCGGTCGCGATCAGGTGGCGTTTACTCATGTCGTAGCGGCCGCTCTCGATCCATTCGGTCAGCACGTTATTGGCGTTGGATGCGATGACGATGCGCGCCACCGGCAAGCCAAGCGCGCGCGCATAGTAGGCGCCGAGCGCGTTGCCGAAGTTGCCGCTCGGAATGTGCATCACCACCGCTTCGCCGAGCGCGATTGCGTTTTGTCGCACCAGCGCGAGATAGGCGTGGAACTGGTAGACCAGCTGAAACGCGATGCGCCCGAAATTGACCGAGTTGGCCGCTGACAGCGTAATACCGAGCTTGCGCAGGCGCGCGTTGAACGTAGTCGACGCCAGCAGGGACTTGAGCGCGTTCTGGGCATCGTCGAAATTGCCGTGGATGCCGAGCACCTTCAGGTTCGGCGCCGCTTCGGTCACCATTTGCAGGCGCTGGACGTCGGACGTGCCGCCGGCCGGGTAAAGGCAGACGACCCGGATGTTGGGCGCATCGCGGAAGGTTTCGAGTGCCGCCGGCCCGGTATCGCCACTGGTCGCGGTCAGGATCAGGAACTGCCGCTGGTCGCGCGCGGCGAGGGCCGACAGGATCGCGCCGAACGGTTGCAGCGCCATGTCCTTGAAGGCGCGGGTGGGGCCATGATAGAGCTCGGCGACGTAGAGGCGGTCGTCGAGTCCGACCACTGGCGCCGGATCGTCGGGATCGTCGAAACGGTCATAGCGATCGAGCGCGGCGCGCAAGATGGCGGCGTCGATGTCGAGTCCCAGGTGTTCGATCAGTGCCTGCGCGAGCCGCTTGTAGGGACTATCGACGTGGGCGGCGAGGAATCCGGGTGGCAGCGGCGGCAGCGCGGCGGGGCAATAAATGCCGCCGAAAGATGCCGACGGCGACTGGAGCGCGGCGGAGAACGGCACTTCGGCCGGACGATTGCCGTCGTTGCCTCTGCTTTCGGTGAAAATCATGCGGGCGATGGGTTCATGCGCGGGTTCAGCGCGAATTATAGCCGCGCGCCGCGGCGGTACCAATGGAATTCGCGGCGCCGGGGACTCCGCCGGCAAACCGCATTCGCGCAGGATTTCGCTTCTACTGCGTCGCATTTATGCGTAAAATTCGCCGATTGACCCGGCTGCCCGTTCCTGCCCGGGGTCGAAATGGCAAGTTCAGAGTAGCCGCTAACACCCGATGTCCGTAACCGCAAAGACCAATTTACTCGATTTCGATCGCGCGGGGCTCGAAGCCTTGTTCGTCGCGCGCGGCGACAAGCCGTTTCGGGCGCGCCAGGTGATGCAGTGGCTGCATCGGCGCGGTGTCACCGATGTCGCGGCGATGACCGACCTGTCGAAATCGCTGCGCGGCTGGCTCGACGAGTCGTGCCGGGTCGCAACCCCGCGCGTGCTCGCGCGCCAAAGCTCGGCCGACGGCACGCGCAAATGGCTGCTCGCCGTCGACGGCAGCGACAACGCGGTCGAATGCGTCCTGATACCGGAGAAATCACGCCACACCCTGTGCGTGTCATCGCAGGTCGGATGCATGCTGAACTGCAGCTTTTGCTCGACCGCGAAGCAGGGGTTCAACCGTAACCTGACGACCGCCGAGATCATCGGCCAGCTTCACCTCGTGCATCACCAGCTGCTTGCCGAAGGTCGGCCGGGCGTTTCCAACGTCGTCATGATGGGCATGGGCGAACCGTTGCTCAATTTCGACGCGGTCATCGCCGCGGTCAATCTGATGACCGACGATTTCGGCTATGCGCTGAGCAAGCGCCGCGTGACGATCAGCACCGCCGGCGTGGTGCCGGCCATGGAGCGGCTCGCCGAGGTGACCGACGTCGCCCTCGCGGTATCGCTGCATGCGCCGGACGACGCGCTGCGCGACGAACTGGTGCCGCTTAATCGCAAGTACCCGATCGGAGAGCTGATGCGCGCCTGCCACAGCTACGTGGACGGCTACAATCGCAAGATCACCTTCGAGTACGTCATGCTCGACGGTGTCAACGACAGCCTCGAGCACGCACGACGGCTGGTCGCACTGATCGGCGGCATGCCGTGCAAGCTGAACCTGATTCCGTTCAATCCCTACCCGCACGCGATCTACCGGCCGTCGGCGGCGACGACGATCGATCGGTTTCGCGATTACACCGCGAGCAAGGGCATCGTCACCGTCACCCGGCGGCCGCGCGGCGACGACATCGATGCCGCCTGCGGCCAGCTGGTCGGCGCGTTTCGCGATCGCAGTCGCCGTAGCGCGCGTTACCGCGCGAGCCTGAATCAATTCGAGGGGGTGCCCGTTGCGCAATAAGATCTCGGTGCCGCTGGCATTACTCGCGCTGACGTTGACGGCCTGCGTTTCGGTCAATCCTCAGCAAAGCCAGCAAGAGAAGGCGAGCGCGGTCAACGTGCAGCTTGGCATCGGCTACCTGCAGCAAAACAATCTCGAACTGGCGAGCGAAAAACTCAACAAGGCGCTACAGCAGAATCCGAAATCGGCGCCGGCGCATAATGCCTACGCGATCCTGCAGGAACGCCTGCTGCAAATGGACAAGGCCGAATTTCACTATCGGCGCGCGACCGAGCTCGACCCGAATGATTCGCAGGCGTCGAACAATTACGGCGCCTTCCTGTGTCGCAACGGCCGTGAACTCGAGGCTGAAAGATATTTCCTGCGCGCGCTCGACAACCCGCTGTACAAGACGCCCGAGTTCGCCTACACCAACGCCGCCATCTGCCTGCTCAAGGTCGACCGCGTCGACACGGCCAAGGAGTACCTGAGCAAGGCGCTGGCGGCGAAAAGCGATTTCGCGCCGGCCTTGCTGGCAATGGGCGATATACTGTTCGACGAAGGTCAGCACCAGTTAGCGAAGGTTTATCTCGACCGCTACCATCGGGTTACGCGTCCGAGCGCGCGCAGCCTCTGGCTTGCGATACGCAACGAGCTCGAACTCGGCGGCGACGACCGGATCGGCGAACTGGCGCAGCAGCTCGAATCGGATTTCCCGGATTCGGACGAGTATCGGTCCTGGCTCAGGATCCAGTAGCGTGAATCGGTCCGACGAACAGTCACCAGGCGAACGCCGTCCGAGCGGGACCGGCCCGGGCGAGCGACTGCAGGCGGCGCGCATCCAGCAGGGCATGTCGCTCGAGGATGTCGCCAGTCGCATGCACCTCAGCGTCAGCATTCTCGAGGCCATCGAGGAGAACAATTTCGACGAGATTACCGCACCGATATTCGTGAAGGGATACCTGCGCGCCTACGCCCGAATCGTCTCGCTCGACGAGGACGAGATGATCGAGCAGTACGTCGACTACTACTCGAACGAGGATCCGCCGATCTCGTCGATCAGCAATACGGCGCCCGAACTGACGGTCGCCGACGCGCGGATCAAGTGGACGACCTACGCGGTCATCATCGTTCTGGCTGCGATGATCGGTGCCTGGTGGTGGAGCCAACGCGACGACACCGACGCGCCGATATCGCTCGACGCGCAGGCGCCGACCGGCGGGCAGCGTCTCGAGGCGGGCGGCGGCGACGCGGTCGTGAGCAGCGAGATCGAGGCGGTGTCGGAAAGTCGAACCGATACCGCGGCGGTCGTCGAGGTCGTCGAACCGGCGCCGGCGCAAACGCCCGCGGCAGACGCGTCGACGAGCGCGGCAGCCGTAACCGAGCGTGAACCGGTCGCGGTAACGCGTACCGTGACGCCCGAACCGGTAACGCCATCGCCCGAACCCGAACCGGAAGCCCAGGCTGGAGCCGAAACCGACACCGCGAGCACCACGGCGGCGATCGCACCGGCGGTGAATCCGGAGCCGGCCAGTGACCGAATCGTCGCGCTGCCCATCGCGCCGAGCGGCACCGACCGCCTCGACATCGTCGTCAACGCCGACAGCTGGGCCGACGTCAAGGACGCCAACGATTACCAGCTGGTCTACGACCTGCTGCGCGCCGATGAGTTCATCGAGCTCGTCGGCGAGGCGCCATTTTCGGTTTTTCTCGGCAATGGCCATGGCGTCGAAATCCGTTTCAACGGAGAAGAGATCAACTTCGCCTCGCGTATCCGCGACGACAACACCGCGCGTCTCAAGATCGGACAGTAACCGGGAGTCGTCCGTGGCGAATCAACACCAGGCCATTCGCGGAATGCACGATATTCTGCCCGCCGAGATGCCGGCCTGGCACCAGCTCGAAGCGGCTTACCGCGCGCTGATCGAATCCTACGGCTACCGCGAGATCCGCACCCCGATCGTCGAGAAGACCGCGCTGTTCGCGCGCTCGATCGGCGAGGTGACCGATATCGTCGAAAAGGAAATGTACAGTTTCGACGATCGCAACGGCGACTCGCTGAGCCTCAGGCCCGAAAACACCGCCAGCGTCGTGCGCGCCTGCCTGCAGGCCGGGCTGCTGCAGGACCAGCAACAACGGCTATGGTATTTCGGCCCGATGTTTCGCCACGAGCGGCCGCAAAAGGGCCGCTACCGCCAGTTCTACCAGTTCGGCGCCGAGGCCTTCGGCTTCGCCGGCGCCGACATCGAGGCGGAGCTGATCCTGGTCGCGGAACGATTCTGGAAACGGCTCGGGCTGGCGGACATCGAGCTGCAACTCAACAGCCTCGGCAGCGGCGCGTGCCGGCAACGTTACCGCGAGCGGCTGGTCGCGTATTTTCGCGAGCACCACGACGCCCTCGACGACGACAGCCGGCGGCGCCTCGAGACCAACCCGCTGCGCATTCTCGACAGCAAGAATCCAAAGCTGCAGGCTTTGATCGAGGCCGCACCGGCGCTCGGCGAAAGCCTCGACGACGCGTCGCGCGCGCACTTCGCCGAGTTATGCGAGATCCTCGACCGCACCGGCGTGTCCTACGTCGTCAACCCGCGGCTGGTTCGGGGTCTCGATTATTACAGTCACACGGTGTTCGAATGGGTCACCGATACCCTCGGCGCGCAGGGGACGGTTTGCGGCGGCGGGCGCTATGACGGCCTCGTCGAACAGCTCGGCGGCAAGCCGAATTTCGCCGCCGGCTTTTCGATGGGTTGCGAGCGGCTCGTCGCGATGCTGATCGACCAGGGCAAGGCGCAACCCGCGCGCGGTTGCGACGTCTACCTCGCGATGCGCGGCGCCGGCAGCACCGCCGCGGCGCAGCGGCTCGCCGAATCGATTCGCGATCGTCTGCCGCAACTCGAACTCGTCGTGCATGCCGGCGGCGGCAGTTTCAAGAGCCAGATGCGCAAGGCCGATCGTTCCGGCGCGCGGATTGCGCTGATTCTCGGCGAGGCCGAACTCGAAGCCGGCACCATCGGTCTGAAGACATTGCGCGCCGACGCGCCGCAGCGCGAGATCGCGCAAAGCGAAATTGTGACAACCCTCGAAAAACTACTGCAATCAGCCTGAATACCATGCATACCGAAGAAGAACAGGTCGAAAAACTCAAAGCCTGGCTCAAGGAAAACGGCATGTCGATCGTGCTCGGCATCGTCATTGGCGTCGGTGGCCTGTCCGGCTACCGCTACTGGGTGCACGTCCAGGAAACCACCGCGGCCGAAGCGTCGAGCCACTTCAGCGCGTTGCTGGCCGCGCTCGACGCCGGTGACGCCGAGACCGTCGAAGCCCGCTCGCGGACGCTCATCGACGACTACGACGGCACCGAGTACGCGCTGCTGGCGCAATTCGCGCTGGCGCGCCAGCAGGCCGAAAACGGTGAATTCGAAGGCGCCGCGCAATCCCTCGAACAGGTCGTCGGCAGTGCGGCGCAGAACCCGCTCGCCTATCTCGCCCGCTTGCGTCTCGCCGCGGTCCAGCTCGAGCTCGACCGCTTCGATGCCGCGCTCGCCACGCTGACGGCTGAATTCCCGGACGAGTACACCGCCCGCGTCGAGGAGTTGCGCGGCGACATCCTTGGCCGCCAGGGCAACACCGAGGCCGCGGCCGAAGCCTATCGCAAGGCGCAAGGTGCCGATCCGGGCCCCGCCGACGCCGAGTTTTTGCGCCAAAAGCTGATCGACCTGGGGATCGAAAGTTGACCCGCCACGTCGCCGTGATTGCCCTGCTGCTCGGCGCGCTCGCCGGCTGTTCGGGGGAGACCGACAATACCGAGCCGCCGGCGCCGTTGACGACGATCGGCGAGAGCATTCCGCTGGAACTCGACTGGAAGGTCGATACCCGGGCCAGCACCAATGCGGCCGCCTACCGGCTGCGGCCGCTGGTCGTCGGCGATCACGTCTACAGCATCGACACGACCGGCGTCGTCAGCCGCGTCGACGCGGCCAGCGGACGCCGTCAATGGCGTTTCGAGACCGGACTCGCGGCGATCGCCGGTCCGGGCGGCAATGGCGAGTTGATCGTCGTGACTTCGCGCGACGGCGACGTTGTCGCGTACCGGCCGCGAGCCGACGGACTCGAACCGCTGTGGCGAACGCGCGTCGGCAGCGAAATCAGGGCTGCGCCGGTCGTCGATCGCGACCGGGTGTTCGTGCGCAGCGTCGACGGTCATCTGCGCAGCCTGTCCGCGGCTGACGGCAGCCAGAAATGGATGGTCGCCCGCCGGGTACCGTCGCTGTCGCTGACCGGCAACAGCGAACCGCTGGTGCAGGGCGAGCTCGTGTTTGCCGGCTTCGACGATGGCAAGCTGCTCGCCGTGGATCGTGACAGCGGCCAGACGGTCTGGGAAACGACCGTCAGCCTGCCGAGCGGCCGCACCGAGGTCGAGCGTCTGGTCGATGTCGACGGCAATTTCGTCCTGCGCGACGGGGTGATTTACGTCGCGACCTTCCAGGGGCGGCTCGCGGCGGTGCAGGCGGTCAGCGGCGACCTGTTGTGGTCGCGACCGTTTTCGAGTTTTCAGGCAATCGCCATCGACGACCAGGCGATTTACCTCGCGGCCGACGACAGTCACCTCTGGGCGATCGATCGCCGCACCGGCGCGGCGTTCTGGAAGCAGGACGTCCTGCATGCCCGCCGAATCACCGCGCCGGCAATCGTCGGCGAGCGCCTCGTGGTCGCCGATTTCGAGGGTTACCTGCACTGGTTCGACAAGGCCAGCGGCCGCCTGGTCGGGCGCATCCGTGCCGGCGACGCGCGCAGCTACGTACAGCCGCTGGTCTGGCGCGACCGGGTGCTGTCACTCGACATGTTCGGCTTGCTGGCGTCGGTATCAACGCGGCGATGATTCCGGTCATCGCGTTGATCGGCCGGCCCAACGTCGGTAAATCCACGCTCTTCAACGTTTTCACCCGCAGCCGCGACGCGATCGTCGCCAACGAGTCCGGGCTGACCCGCGATCGCCAGTACGGCGTCGGCGAGCGCGGCGATCGGACATTCATCGTCATCGATACCGGCGGGCTGTCGGGCGAGCGCCAGGCACTCGACGAACTGATGGCGCGACAAACGCGTATCGCGATCGAGGAGGCGGACGAAGTCTTGTTGATGGTCGATGCGCAGGATGGCCTGGTCGACGGTGACCGGCGGATCGCCGATCTGGTGCGCAAATCGGGCAAGGCTTGTCGGCTCGTGGTCAACAAGACCGACGGGTTCAGTCCCGAGCAGGCGCAGGCGGAGTTTTTCGCACTCGGATTCGAGCACCTGCACCTGGTTGCCGCGGCGCATCGCAAGGGCACGTCCGCGCTGCTCGACGCGTTGCTCGCGCGATTTCCCCCGTCGGCCAGCGCCGAGACCGGCGGCGGTGGTCCGGTCGTGGCCGTGATCGGTCGGCCCAACGTCGGCAAATCGACGCTGATCAACCGGCTTGCCGGCGAGGAGCGACTCGTTGCCTACGACGAGCCGGGCACGACCCGCGATACGATCGACGTGCCGTTCGAGCGTCGCGGACGATCCTATACGCTGATCGATACCGCCGGCGTGCGGCGCCGCGGCAAGGTGCGCGAGGCGATCGAAAAGTTCAGCGTGATCAAGGCACTGGACGCGATCGAACGGGCCCAGGTCGCGATCCTCGTGGTCGACGCGCAGGAGGGGCTGACCGACCAGGATCTGACCCTGCTGGGTTATGTACTCGATGCCGGTCGCGCGCTCGTCATCGCGGTCAACAAGTGGGACGGTCTCGATCCCGACCAGCGCGAAAGCGTGCGCCAGAGTCTTGCACGGCGGCTCGAATTCGCCGGTTTCGCAAAGCGGCATTTCATCTCGGCGCGTCATGGTACCGGTGTCGGCGATTTGCTGGCTTCGGTCGATCGGGCCCACGCATCGGCGACGCGCGATCTGAATACGCGGCTATTGACCGACCTGCTCGAGGAAGCCGTGTTTCGCCACAACCCGCCGCTTCACCGCGGACGCCGGATCAAGTTGCGCTATGCGCACCAGGGCGGTCGCAACCCGCCGGTTATCGTCGTCCACGGCAACCAGACCCGGCACCTGCCGGCGGCCTACCTGCGCTACCTGACCAATTTTTACATCGACCGCCTCGGCCTCGAAGGCACGCCGTTACGCATCGAACTGAAAGCCGGCAGCAATCCCTATGCGGGCAAAAAACGCCCCAGGGTGCGAAAAGAATGAGAATAAACCGCGAGATTCACGCCAAACGCGCGAAATTCGTGAAAAATCGCTTGATTCGATTAGACTTTGAACCATGGGCTTGCAAAGAATCCTGGTTACCAACGCCAAGGGCGGCTGTGGTAAGACCACAATCGCGACCAACATTGCCTCGCATTATGCGAGACAGGGCAAGGTCGTGCGCCTGTTCGACCACGATTCGCAGGGTTCGTCGCTGGCCTGGCTCAATCGGCGGGCCGACGACGCGGCGCCGATTGCCGGCGTCGATGCGTCGAAGAATTCCGACCATCGTCTGACGCGCTCGTGGCAGCTGCGGGTGCCGCCGGAAACCGATGTCGCGATCATCGACTCGCCAGCCGGCACCGACATCACCGAGCTCGCGATGCTGTTGCGCCAGCACGACTCGATCCTGATCCCGGTGCTGCCGTCGCCCATCGACATTCACGCCACCGCGCATTTCATCAAGGCGCTGCTGACCACCGGCCGCGCCCGCCACAAGATGGTGCGCCTCGCCGTGGTCGCCAACCGCGTCCGCAAGAACACGCTGATGTACCATTCGCTCGAGCGCTTTCTTTTCAGCCTCAACATCCCGTTCATCTCGAGTCTCCGCGACACCCAGCTCTACGCCAAGGCGATCGAACTCGGCATCGGCGTGCAGGAGGTGCCGACCGCGCGCAACAAGGTCGACAGGGAACAGTGGGCGCCGATTTTTCGCTGGCTCGAAACTCCGATCGTCAACGAGAGCGCGCCGATCATGCCGCTGTTCAATCGCTTCGAGAGCTGATTCCCGACACCGCCGCGCGCACAGGCTCGCGGCTATTAACTATTTCATATTTCAAATCGCGGCCGGTGCAATCGCGAGTCGCTGTGATATCATTCCGCGCGACTTTTCTCGTCGGTCTCACCCATGAAAATGATGCGTTTTGTATTGACCTGCGCGCTGCTGGCCGGTGCCGTGCTGCCGGTGGCGGCCAATGACTTCGAAGCCGCGCTCAGCAAGGACACCGCCCAGTTCACGTTTCGTTCGGACTCGAGCCTGATCGGCTGGGGCGGCGCCGATCTCGGTTTCGGGCTGTTCTACAACGACGACAGCGACTACCTCCTGCAGCTCAGCCTGATGCAGATGCGCCAGGCCTCGGAAGAAAACCCGCTGACCTTCGGCGTCGGCGTGCGCGGTTATCTCGGCAGTCTCGACGATGCCGACCAGGACGTATTCGCCTTCGCGATCGGAGGCGAACTGCGCTATACGATTCCGGGCACGATGCCGATGGCGATCTACCTGCGCGCGCACTACGCGCCCGAGATTACGAGCTTTTCCGATTCGGACGAAGTCTACGACTACAATCTCGGCTTCCAGATCGAGGCGCTGCCGCAAACCACCGCCTTTATCGGCTTGCGACATCTCGAGATCGACACCGACGATGAGGGCGATGTCGAACTCGACGACGATCGCCTGCACATCGGCGTTCGCCTGACCTTCTGACCCGCGGCGCCGTTAATCGGCCGGCAGAAACAGTGCCGGATCGATCCACGACCCGTTGAGACCGACACTCCAGTGCAGGTGCGCACCGGTGACGCGGCCGGTCGCGCCGACCTTGCCGATGACGTCGCCCTTGGCGACACGCTGGCCGAGTTCGACGTCGATTTCACTCAGGTGCGCGAACATCGAAATCAGGCCCTGGCCGTGGTCGACGTAAACCAGGTTGCCGCTGAAAAAGAAATCCCCGAGTTCGATGACCGTGCCCGCGCTTGGCGCGCGTACCGGCGTGCCCTCGGGCGCGGCGAAATCCATGCCGCTGTGCGGCCGTCGCGGCTGGCCGTTGAACACCCGGCGGCGGCCGAAACTGCCGGTGTTGACGCCGCTGACCGGACGGATGAAATCGAGATCGACCACGCCTGCTGAATAGTGGTCGCGCGCCTGTTGCTTGCGCGCCTTCTCGGCGAGGATGCGCGGCATGTCGCTGGCGTAGGGATTGACCTTGCGATCGTCGGTGATCGTGATGTGTTGCGTGGTATATCGTTTGGGCCCGACGCGAAAGAACTTTTTCGCTACCTGGTCGCCGGTGCGCCTTTCGATGTGGTACTCGCCGGGCTTGTAGGCCAGCGGAATCCCGACGACCGCGTGCCAGGCACCGTCGATGCGCGCGGTCAGTACCGGGCGGTTGCGAAAGCGATAGCCGGAATCGCCATCGTCGAGCCGGATCAGCGCGACCCCTCCGGGCACCAGCGATTCGCGCGGTTGCGCCAGCGCCGGCGACACCGGCAGTAACAGTGCGAGCAACAGCAGGGGGCCGAATTTCGGGGATGGAGTGCGAATCACGCGAGCAAGTATGCGAACTTTTGCCAGCGGGTCAAGGTCACAACCCTGGCCGTGCGCGGCGGCGCGCGTAGCAAACGAACAGGGCATGCTTAACCCATGATTGATATTGGCAGCCAGGACCGGCGAATTCTGGTTTTCGGTGGTCCCTACGGAAACCTCGCGGCGACCCGCGCACTGCGCGACCGCGCCACGGCGCTCGGCATCGAGCCGACGCGGGTGATCTGCACCGGCGATCTGGTGGCTTATTGTGGCGAACCGGCCGAGACGGTCGACCTGGTACGCGACTGGGGCATTCACGTGGTGATGGGCAATTGCGAGGAAGCGCTCGCCGCGAGCGAGCCTGATTGCGGCTGCGGGTTCGAGCCGGGCAGCGCCTGCTCGGCGCTGGCCGAGACCTGGTACGAATTCGCCGACCGTCACATCGACGCCGCGCAACGGCGCTGGATGCAGTCCCTGCCACGGCGGCTCGATTTCAGTGCCGGCGGCTTCCGTTTCGGCGTTATCCACGGCAGCCCGGAGCGAATCAATGAGTTCGTATTCGCGTCGACCTCGGTGAATGCCAAGCGCGCCTGGCTCGCGCGCGCCGCGGTCGACGCGATCATCGGCGGCCATTCGGGAATTCCGTTCGGGCAGGCGCTCGGCGATCGCTACTGGCTCAACGCCGGCGTCATCGGCCTGCCGGCCAACGACGGCGGCGCGCACGGCTGGTACCTGCTGATCGACCCGCTCGACGATGCCCTCGAAATCAGCTGGCACCGGCTCGAGTACGATTATTCGGCGAGCCGCGAATCGACCCGCGCAGCCGGCATGCGCGAGTACGCCGACGCGCTGGCGTCAGGAGTCTGGCCGAGCCTCGATATCCTGCCGGCCGCCGAACGCGCGCACACCGGCATGCCGCTCGATTTGCCGACCCTGCGAATCCCATGCCTTGGCCGATCCCCGTAACGGTAACCGGCGGCCATCCCGCATCTTCCGCAAGAACCCTCACTCCGGCGCACGCCTGCGCGAGCGGGGTTTCGGTGGCGCGCTGAGGGGCACGCCGGGTAGGATCAAGGCGATCGTGCAAGAATCCGGGGATGCCGCACCGTGACGAATGCGCGATTCCGGTATTACCGCGGCGCTGGTTGCAGTTGCTCGACGTAGAGCAAGGTCGCACCGGCGACCGCGACCGGCATCGCGAAAAAATTGACCACCGGGATGCTGGTCATGATCATGACGCCGCCGCCGAACCCGAGCGCGAGGCCGCGACGCGCGGCCAGCTGCCGCTTTTGTTCGGCGAAGCTGAGGTCGTGGTTGCCCATCGGGTAGTCGAGGTATTCGAGCGACAGCAGCCAGGAGCCGAATACGAACCACAACAGCGGCGCCACCAGGTTGACGACCGGTACCAGACTGACGAGGAACAGTCCGGCTGCCCACAGCAGGATGTAAAGCAGTTTGCCGAGCTGCGAACGGATCGCGTCGAGCGCCATGCGCAGGAAGCCGACATCGCTCTCGGGTGGTCGGCCGGTCAGCAGCGCCTCGATTTTTTCCGCCATCAGCGCGTTGAACGGCGCGGCGATGATATTGGCGATCGGCGTGAAGGTGAAAAACACGGTAATCGCCGCGAGCACGCCGAAAAACAGCCAGATCAGCCACTCGAGAAAATCGAGCACGCTCGGCACGAAGCCCATCAGCCACTGGACCAGCGGCTGGAACAGGCTGTAGCCGTACCAGATCAGTGCACCGAACAACAGGATGTTGATCAGCAGCGGCACGATGACGTAGATCCGCACGCCGGGCTTACCGAGCAGGCGGATGCCGCGTGCCAGCGTCTGGGTGCCGAGCGTGATATCGCCGACCATTGCGGCTAAGGCAGTCGGACCGGTTCCGGTTCGTACCAGCTCGGGTCGCGATGCTCGACCATGACGCTGGTATAGAGGCCGCCGCGCACGTTGAAGTCGGCATTAATGCGCAGGTAGCGCGGATCGAGCAGCTCGACGAGGTCGTTCAGCATCTGATTGGTCACCGCCTCGTGGTAGGCGCCCTGGTCCCGAAACGACCAGAAATAGAGCTTCAGCGACTTGAGTTCGACGCACAATCGGTCGGGCACATATTCGATCTGGATGTCGGCGAAATCGGGTTGCCCGGTCACCGGGCACAGGCAGGTGAATTCCGGCGTATCGATGTGAATCGTGTAATCCCGCTCGGGGTTCGGATTGTCGAAGGTTTTCAGCAGACTCGGCGGCTGGGCGCTCATTATTCCCTCTCCTGGACTCGGACCGGACGCGCGATGCGCGTCGGGGCGCGCCATTATAGCCGGGCGCGTCGAGAAGGCAATTAAATGAACCGTTTTACTGTTGACGGCCGGGTCAAATGATATACTCTGCCCGCGAATTCACCCGGGACTATCCTGCTCGATGCGTCTCAGTCAGATCCGGATCGCCGGCTTCAAGTCTTTCGTCGATCCGACCAAAATTGCGTTTCCGGCCAATATCACCGCAATCGTCGGTCCCAACGGCTGCGGCAAGTCGAACGTCATCGATGCGGTGCGCTGGGTCATGGGCGAGTCCTCGGCGCGCAACCTGCGCGGCGAATCGATGGAAGACGTCATTTTCAGCGGTTCTTCGAGTCGCCAGCCGGTCGGCCAGGCCTCGGTCGAGCTGGTATTCGACAACGCCGACGGCCGAATTAGCGGCGAGTATGCCAAGTACAACGAGATCTCGGTGAAACGCATCGCGACGCGTGCCGGGCAGTCGAAGTATTTCCTCAACAATACCCGCTGCCGGCGGCGCGACATCGCCGATATCTTTCTCGGCACCGGGCTCGGCCCGCGCAGCTACTCGATCATCGAGCAGGGCATGGTCAGCCGCGTCATCGACGCCAAGCCCGACGAACTGCGGGTTTATCTCGAAGAAGCGGCCGGAATCTCCAAGTACAAGGAACGCCGCCGCGAGACCGAAAATCGCATTCGCCACACGCGCGAAAACCTCGATCGGCTGATCGACCTGATCGAGGAGATCGAAAACCAGCTCGCGCGCCTCGACCGCCAGTCGAAGACCGCGGCGAAATACAAGGCGTTGAAGGCCGAGTTGCGGCAGGTCGAGGCCGAGCGCCTGCTGCTGCAAAAAAGGGTCTTCGACGGCGAAAGCGAAACCCAGCAACGCAAGCTCGCGAACGTCGAGACCGCGCTGCAGGAGCGCATCGCGGCGCTGCGCGAGACCGAACGCGAGATCGAGCAGGGTCGCGCGCGGCTGACCGAGGCCAGCGAACGTCAAAACGCGGTGCAGGGCGAATACTACCGGGTCGGTGCCGACATCGCCGCGCGTGAGCAGTCGATCGAGCACCGCAAGAACCTGCGTCAGCTCAACCGACAGGAGCTCGAGTCGCTCGAGCAGGCCGCGGCCGAGGCGCGCGAGCTGCTCGTCGCCGACGAGCGCCGTCTCGGCGAACTCGAGCGCCAGAGCGCCGAGGTGCAACCCTCGCTCGATGCGGCCGGCGAAGAACTCGCGCGTCTGCAGGCAGCACTCGACGAGGCCGAGGAGGCGATGCAGCAGTGGCAGGAGCTCTGGGAGCAGTTCCGCCGCGAATACCACCAGGTGCACGAATCGGCGCAAATCGAGAACCGTGGCATCGAGCACATCGAGCGCCAGGTCCGGCATACCGAGGAGCGTCGCGCGCGGCTCGCGCAGGAGCTCGAGACGCTCGACGCGAGCGAGCTGGTCAGGGATATCGATGCGCTCGAGAGCCGGGTCGAGGCCAACGCCGAGGAATACGCGGCGACGATGGCGCAGGCGCAGGCGCGCGCCGAGGAAATTCAGCAACTGCGCGCCGCGATCGAGAGTCTCGGCGCCGAACTCGACGCCGAACGCAATCGCCTGCAGACGCTGGGCGGACGCCTGAGTTCGCTCGAGGCGCTGCAGCAGCACGTGCTGGCCGAAGGCAGCGACGAGGTGCGGGACTGGCTCGATCGCAACCGGATCGACACGACCCGGCGACTGGCCGGCATGCTCCGGGTGCGCGGCCATGCCGACCGTGCGGTCGAGGCGGTATTGTCGCCGTTCCTCGGTGCCTATTGTCTCGCGCCGGGCGATTCGTTGCCCGATGCGCTGGTGCCGGACCACGCGCTCGCGCTGCTCGGTGCCGATCTCGTGCGCCAGACGCCGCCACAGCGGGACTGGCCGCGGCTGATCGATTTCGTCGACTGCGAGGTCGACCTGTCGGCGCTGCTCGACGGGGTCTACCTGTGTCAGGATTTGCAGGAATTGCGCTACAAGCGCGGACAGCTCGAGGCCGGCGAAAGCCTCGTCAGCCTGCAGGGGCTGTGGGCCGGGCGCAACTGGATCCTGCAGCTCGGCGAGGAGGATCAGCATCGCGGGATGCTCGCGCGCGAGCAGGAGATCGAGCAGATACGCCGTGAGGTCAACGCGCTGCGGCAAACGACGCTGGATCTGAAATCGCGCCTCGACGGCGAGCGTGAGCGACTGCGCGCCGAGGAGCGGCAGTGGGACGACGAACAAAAGACGCTCGCCGAATTGCAGCAAAAGCTCGGCGAACTGCGCCAGCAGCTGAGCCAGCGTCACGGCCAGGCGGAACAGGTCCAGGGGCGCCGCCAGCAGCTGCACGCCGAGCTTGCCGAGCTCGATGAGCTCAAGGCGGGACAAGCCGACGAACTGCAGTCGAACGCCGCGCGGCGCAACGATTTCCTCGATCAAATTGCGCAGATGGGCGAACTCGAAGCCGGGCTGCAGCAACAAAAGACCGAGCGCCAGCAAAGCCTGACCGGCGCGCGCGACGCGCTGCACGCCGCGCGCGACCGCTCGCACCAGTTGCAAATGCGCGCGCAGGCGCTGGAATCGGAACGCCGAGCGCTCGCCGCCAACATCGATCGGCTGCGGCAACAATCCGCGCAACACGCGGCGCGGCAGCAGGAACTGGCGCTCGCGATCGACGACGCGGATGATCCGATTGCGCAACTCGAGGAAGAGTTGCAGGGCTTGCTCGCCACGCGAAACGAGAATCAGCGAGCGCTCGAAGCGGCGCAGCGCGCGGTGGGCGAGGCCGATCATCGCCTGCGCGAACTCGAAGCGGAACGCCATTCGCGCCAACAGCGCGTCGACGAGATTCGCAACCAGCTCGAAAGCGAACGCATGCAGTTGCAGGAAGCGAAAATTCGTGCCAGCACAATCGAAGAGCAGCTGGCCCAGACCGGGCTCGATATCGCCGAACTCGCGCAAAACCTCGCCGCCGATGCCGAGCTGGAGGCCTGGCGCGAGCGCCAGACCCGGCTCGAAAACCGGATCGATCGACTCGGCCCGATCAACCTCGCGGCGATCGACGAATACGAGGAGCAGGCCGAGCGCAAGCAGTATCTCGACGCCCAGCACCAGGACCTGATGACCGCGCTGGCAACGCTCGAGGATGCCATTCGCAAGATCGACCGCGAGACCCGGGAACGCTTCAAGGATACCTTCGAGCAGGTCAACACCCGCCTCGGCGAGCGCTTTCCGAAGCTGTTCGGCGGCGGCGAGGCGCATCTCGAAATGACCGAGAACGATCTGCTCAACACGGGCGTGCAAATCATGGCGCGGCCGCCGGGCAAGCG
>JBPEYE010000197.1:0-4878 GCA_052030825.1 Gammaproteobacteria bacterium
CGGTCTATTACTCGTGCCTCGGCCGCGGCCGCTACCAGTTCGGCGACGATTCGGAAGAACTCAAGATGATTCGCGACGCGCTCGGCGATCTCCCGCTGGTCGGCTTTTTCGCCAACGGCGAGATTTTCCACAACCGGCTCTACGGCTATACCGGCGTATTGACGGTTTTTTGCTGAATTCCCCCGCGCCTCGGATCAATCGCCGATCGCCGACCCGACGCGGTGCGGAGTCGACGATCGGCGAGTCTTTGCGATGATCAGTCCACCACCCGCGTGACCGGCGGCGGCTCGTCGGTTTCGGCATCCATGTGCTCGACCTTGACGAGGTTCGGGTAGATCAGCAGGAACGCGCCGATGATCAGGTAGCCGATCGTCAGGCCGCCGAACTCGGGCAGGTGCAGGCTGGCCGAATGGATCACGCCGATCGACGCCATCACCGCCGCGGCGAGCGAAAAGCCACCGGCGTTCTTGAAGTCGCCGTCGATCACGCTCGCCGCGATCGCGCCCCAGATCAGGCCGGTGATGATCGCGCCCTGCGACAGCACCAGGTGGCCCTCGAGGTGCGCGCCCTGCTGCAGCAGCGCGCCGACCAGCAGCGGGTCGGCGAGGTCCGGCAGCCCGGTGACGCCGGTATCGCGCAGCGCGTTGATCAGCGAACCCCACTTGACCATCAGGAAGCTCGACACGTGCGGGATCATCGCGATCGCGACCGCGGCCATGTGCGACGGTTTGACGCTCGCCGAGGTGTTGCTGATCAGGCTGATCGCGACGAACACGAGGATCGGCGCCGCGGCGGCGATCGGGATCAGGTCGGACAGGAATGCGAGCAGGCCGAAGAACGCGGCCAGCGGAATCACGACGGCAACGCCGATGATGTAGCCCGAGTGCGCGTTCATGCGCTTGTACGCCGGGTGGCCGATGTAGACCGTCGTCGGGAACGGCGAGCCGAACAGCGCGCCGACCATCGTGCCGGCGCCGTCGGTGACCTGGCAGGTCGCGACCGGGTACTTGTCGCCGGCGGCCTCGGCCGACTCGACGTTGTTCATCGTCTCGATGAAGTTGTAGATCTGCACCGGCACCAGTACCAGGAACAGCTCGATGTTGGCGAACAGGTGCTGGATGCCGACGAACAGGTCGCCGAAATACGGGATCGGCGGGTAGAAGCCGACGCCTTCGACGTTGATGCGCGCCTCGCCGAGCGCGAACGCGATCAGCGTGCCGACGATCAGCGCGACCAGTCCGGCCGGCAGGTTGAACGGCAGCTTGAAACGGCCGATCAGCCCCCACAGGATCAGCAGCATCGACACGAAACCGATGATCGGGTCTTCGAACACCTCGGCGAACGGGACCGTGCCGATGAACACCAGCGCGATGCCGCACAGCGTGCCGAGCATGCCCGCGCGCGGCGTGACGCGTTTTAAGAACGGCCCGATCAAAGCGCCGAGCGCGGCGACGATGCCGCCCATGAAGCCGGCGCCGATGCCGACCTGCCACGCGAGCAGCGCATCGTTGGTCGACCAGTAGATCGGCCCGATTACGCCGAAGAGATATACGAACATGACCGGCGTGCTGATGCCGTAAGGCAGCGCGGTCACGGCGCGGCCCTCGCGCGCGGCGGCGCGCTTGGCGAGCACGGTGTAGACCGCGATGCCGGCGATGATCGCGATCGCCGCGCCCGGCACGATGCGGCCGAAGACGATTTCGGGCGGCATCTGGAAGACGAAGCGGCAGATCGCGCTCAGCACCATCAGGTTGATCAGGTTGTCGGTAAACAGCGCCCAGAACGCGCTGAAATCGTTGCGCGAGAATAGCGGGTAGGTGTAGCTGTGGTTATTCATTGTTGGCTCCCCCCTCGTTGATGAATGCTTAGTGCGTGGCCAGGTACTCCGCTACGATGGCCTGCAATTCCTGCTTGCGCGCGGCGTCGGCGAAACTCGCCTCGATCGCGTTGAGGCTGAATTGCGCAAGCTCGAGCTGGCTGACCTCGTGCGCCGCGGCGACGGCGCGGAAATTGTCCGTCATGTAGCCGCCGAAGTAGGCCGGGTCGTCCGAGTTGATCGTGACGCAGAGTCCCTGGCGCAGCAGCTCGACGACATTGTGCTCGCGCATGTCGCGAAATACGCAGAGCTTGACGTTCGACAGCGGGCAGACGGTCAGCGGCAGGCGCGTCGCGGCGAGCTCGGCGACCAGCGCGGCGTCCTCGACGCAGCGCACGCCGTGATCGATGCGGCGGACCTCGAGCACGTCGATCGCGCTGCGGATGTAGGCCGCCGGGCCCTCTTCGCCGGCGTGCGCGACGGCGAGAAAGCCTTCCGCACGGGCACGCGCGAACACGCGCGCGAACTTCTCCGGCGGGTTGCCGGCCTCGCCGGAGTCGAGACCTACGCCGATGATGCGTTCGCGGTGCGGCAGTGCCTGCTCGAGGGTCGCGAAGGCCGCGTCCTCGTCGAGGTGGCGCAGAAAGCACAGGATCAGGTGACTGCTGATGCCGAGTTCGGTGCGCCCGCGCTCGAGCGCGCGGCTGATGCCGTCGAGCACGGTCTCGAAGGCGATGCCGCGATCGGTATGGGTCTGCGGGTCGAAGAAGATCTCGGTGTGGACGACGTTGTCGTCCCGGCAGCGCAACAGGTAAGCCCAGGTCAGGTCGAAAAAATCCTGCTCCTCGATCAGCACGTTGGCGCCCTGGTAGTAAATGTCGAGAAAGGATTGCAGGTTGCTGAACTCGTAGGCGGCGCGAACCTCGGCGGCGCTCGCGAAAGGGATCTCGACGCCGTTGCGTTGCGCGAGCTCGAACATCAGTTCCGGTTCGAGGCTGCCTTCGATGTGCAGATGGAGCTCGATCTTGGGCAGCGCCTGGATGAAGGACTCCATGGGCGCCTAGTCTCTCACAAAACCGGCGCACTGGTAATACTGCCGGTGCGGCGACGCGCGCGAGTTTGCCCGCCGGCGATTAATCGCTACCATGCGCGCATGCCGCGCTGCGCTCGCTCATGAAGAATCTCGCTCCGGATAAGGTCGCCGCGCTGGCGGATTCACTGGCGCTGCCGGCCGACGTCGAGATCGGCGAATATCTCGGTACCGGCGGCCGCGCGCACGTCTTCGTCGCAAACCTCGAAGGTCGCCGGGTCATTGCCAAGGTTTACCGCGACGATGCCGCCGCAAAATACCGGCAGCGCTACGGTGTCGACATCGCCGAGTTCGAGTACCAGCGCAATCGCGCGCTTTACGCGATCGACGAGATTCGCCTTCATATCGCAATTCCCTACCGCGTGTATCCCGCCGGCGGTGAATTCACCCATTGCTTGCTGCAGGAGTGCATCGATGGACGCACGCTCAAGGACCTGGTCATCGACCTCGGCCGCCTGCCGGTCGAAGTGCTCGACGCCGGTTACCGCGTGGTCCGCGCGGCCGACGCACACGGCATTCACGACCTCGACATCAGCTCGAAAAACGTGCGCGTGGTCGAACATGACGGCGAACTCGTGCTGAAGCTCTACGATTTCAACCTGATGCCGCAGCACCTCGCGCCGCCGAATCCGTTTATCGGCCTGGCGCTGAAGCTGGGGTTGCGCGGCAAGTCGCACCGCGACTATCGCAACCTGAAGAAATGGGAAGCGCGCGGCAAAAACGCGCAGCGCGCCGCGGAGTAGTAGCTGCGCTTCGATCTTGCTGGTGGCCCCGGAGTCTAGAAGAGGATGTTGACGCCGACCGAGACCAGCACGGATTCGTACTGGAGAAGGCCCCCGTCTTCCAGGTGCTTCGGAAATTCCGCATCGGTATCCCGCAGCGAATAGTCGGCGTAGAAGGTCGCGGTGCGCCCGAGCGGCAGGTTGACGCCGAGGCCGATCTCGAAGGAGTCGACACGCTCGGTGTCGGGCACGTCGGAGGCAAGGTTGGTATAGGTTGCCAGCCAGCGCGACCAGCCGAGCTTGACGAACACCGGCCTGCCGAGCGTGGCATAAAAGCCGTAGGCGGGATCGGTTTCGAGCTCGAATGGCGTGCCGAAGAGATCGAGCGTGTCGTCCTTGTCGCCGGACAGGACTTCGAAGCCGAAGCTGCCGCCGGCGTCGGTCTCCCAGCCGAAACGCAGTCTCAGGCGCTCGAACTCGTAGGTCTCGTCGCCGTTTGCATAGGTGAGTTCGGTTTCGGATTCGACCGTGTCGACGCCGATGAAAGTCGAGGTTTCGGCCTGCGCCGGCCTGGCCGCGAAGCTTGCGACTGCGAGCAGGGCAATCGAGAGTGTGACCAACCGCATCGTGATTCCTGCAGTTCCAGCTTGCCGGATTCGGCGCCTGGGCTCTTTCTCGGCGATGTGACGCGATCCTTTAATTCACCCAGAACCTGGATAAGATGCCTTCAATGTCAAGTTGCCGGCGGTCCGGCGACAGTTGAAATCGAGCGCGAAGACATTATCTTGGGGCTTCCAACGAAAAGCAGGGCGGGCTATGACCTCGACGATCGACGCGACGCCTGCGGGTGTGCGCGAACGGGCGCGGCGCGGCATCGAAAACCGACGCGTGCAACAGGTGATCATGGTATTGATCATCGTCAACGCGATCATCCTGGGTCTCGAGACCGTGCCCGAAGTCATGGCCGACTGGGGCCCGCTGCTGATCGGCATCGACCGTATCATTCTCGCCGTGTTTGTCGTCGAAGTCGCGCTGCGCATCTTCGCCCACGGCCTGCGTTTCTTTCGCGATCCGTGGAGCCTGTTCGATTTCATCGTCGTCGGCATCGCGCTGATCCCGGCAAGCGGGCCGTTCGCGGTGCTGCGCGCGCTGCGGGTCTTGCGCGTCCTGCGCCTGTTGACCCTGGTGCCGTCGATGCGCCGCGTCGTCGGTGCGCTGCTGAGCTCGATCCCGGGCCTGAGCTCGATCGC
>JBPEYE010000198.1:0-6200 GCA_052030825.1 Gammaproteobacteria bacterium
CCCCCCCCCCCCCCCCCCCCCCCCCTCCCCCCCCCCCCCCCCCCCCCCCCGGTACTTGCCTAATCCTCCAGCTCCGCCTTGTCGAAAACGCCGTTGCGATCGGCGTCCTCGATCTCGATGAATTTGCCAATCTCGAGCGCGGCGAAGAAAGCCTGCGCATCGATATCGATGTCGTTGTGGTCCTCGAAGCGGGCCCCGCTCAGATCGAAGTCGATGCCGAGCAGGCGCACCGAGCGGCTGAACTCATCGAAGGCTTCCACCGGCGCCTCGATCTCGATTTCATCCGGGTCCGTGCGCTCGATCTCGACCGCGTTGAGCACCCCGCCGCCGTCGCGGAAAGCCTCGAGCTCGACGAAATCGCCCGGATTGAAATCCGACAACGCGCCAATCGGCATGCCGGTATCGTCCTCGAGCTCGGTTTCGCGATTGACCTGCGCAACGACATTCCCGCCGTCAAAGCTGAAACCGACACTGTCGGCGTTGACCACAGCCAACGGTGCGCTGATCTCGACCTTGTTGCCGCGCTGCTTGACTTCCTTGGCGAACAGCACGTCACCGACGATGTGGCCTTCGACCTCCACCACCAGACCGTCGCCCAGCGTCAGCGAGCTCGGAAACAGCACGGCCGCCGAATAGTCGACGACCTGGTCGCCGATATTAAAGGTCGAGTCCATTGAATTGAAGTTCGAAATCAAACCTTCGATTTCAATTTCGTCGACGTCGTCGCCGAAATCGTCGTCTTCGGCTTCGATCTCGTCCGCCAGCAAAACATCGCCGCTGCCGTTGAGTCGCCCCTCGACCTCGACCAGCATGCCTTCGGCCAGAGCGGCGATGTCGTCGAGTTCGGTCGTGCTGTCGTAGTTCACGGTAAAGCCCTTGATCGTGAAGCTCGTGGCGGTCAGATTTTCGATGCGGCCGCGGATCTCGATCTCGTCGTCGTTGTCCTGCAGTTCGACGTGGGTCGCAACCAGTTCCGTCGCCGTCACATGGCCGCTGACCTCGAGCACGTCGCCAACCGCGAGCGTGTCGAAGCTCAGGCCGCCATCATCGTCGAAGATCGTATTCGCGTCGACGATGACCGATTGGCCGAGAATGACGAGTGTCTTGCGCGTCGGGTCCGTCGGGTCCGGCGTGATGCTCGCAATCGGCCCCTTGAGTTCGTTATCGTAGTCGATCCGCTGCGCGTGCCACGAGCGGCCGCCATCGTCGCTGATTCCGCGCACGGTTACGATCATGCCGAGGCGCAGCCCGGATTCGTCGCCGGCGGCATCGTCGATCGAGATACTGGCGCCCCCGGTCTCGAATTTGCGGCCGTTGACGAAAATACTGCCGAAGCCGGTAATCGTTCCCCGGCTAACAACCGAGTTCCGTGTCGGATCATCGCTATCGCTCGATGACGAGCCGCATCCGGCTGCGAGCAGCGTGGCACCGGCGAGCGCGATGGCGGTCGCAACGGGCGTCTGGCGTGAAAAGGTCATTTTCATCTCCTTTGGGATTTTATTCCCATAATGTTTACAAGTCTCGAAAAAGCCGCCCAAATTTTCGCTTCGCGGCGGCATTCAATGCTATATTTGGGAATATAATCCCAAATTTTTCAAAATGCAAGCTTCACAAGCTTTTTCCGATTCCGGTGAAACCCACGGCCGCGACCCGGCGCGGCAATCCGCAATCGACGGGCGCCGAGGGTCAGTCAAGACTTTCGGGCCGAACCCATGCGGCAGGGCGAAGGTCAGGGACGACTCAGCTTTTATCGATCCGGTATTCCGCCGAACGCGCGTGGGCTACCAGGCCCTCGCCGCGTGCCAGCGTCGATGCGACCCGCCCGAGTTGCTCGGCGCCGGTTGCGGAACACCCGATCAGGCTCGTGCGTTTCTGGAAGTCGTAGACACCAAGCGGTGACGAAAATCGCGCGGTGCGCGCGGTCGGCAGCACGTGGTTCGGACCGGCGCAATAATCGCCGATCGCCTCGGCCGTGTGGCGGCCGAGGAAAATCGCACCGGCATGGCGAATCGAGCGCGCGAAATTCTCGGCGTCGTCGAGCGACAGCTCGAGGTGCTCGGGCGCGATGCGATTGGCGAGCGCGGCGGCCTCGTCGAGATCGGCGACCCGAATCAGCGCGCCACGCGCACCGAACGACTGTTCGATGATCGCGCGCCGCGGCATTTGCTCGATCTGACGGCGAATGCTGGTTTCGACCCGATCGAGGAACCCGGCGTCCGGCGACAGCAGGATCGCCTGCGCGTCCTCGTCGTGCTCAGCCTGCGAAAACAGGTCCATCGCGATCCAGTCGGGATCGGTCTTGCCATCGCAAATGACGAGAATCTCCGACGGCCCGGCGACCATGTCGATGCCGACGGTGCCGAAAACCAGACGCTTGGCGGTGGCGACATAAATATTGCCCGGGCCGACGATCTTGTCGACCGCGGGCACGGTTTCGGTGCCATAGGCCAGCGCCGCGATGGCCTGCGCGCCGCCGATGGTGAAAACGCGCTGCACGCCGGCGACGTGCGCCGCGGCGAGCACCAGCTCGTCGACCGCGCCGCGCGGCGTCGGCACGACCATGATCAGTTCGGGCACGCCGGCAACGACCGCCGGGATCGCGTTCATCAATACCGACGACGGGTAGGCCGCCTTGCCGCCGGGCACGTAGAGCCCGACCCGGTCGACTGCGCTGACCTGCTGGCCGAGCACGGTGCCGTCGGCCTCGGTGTAGCGCCAGCTTTCGAGCTTTTGCCGCTCGGCGTAGGCGCGAATGCGCGCCGCCGCCTGCTCGAGCGCGTCGCGCGCGTCGGCGTCGATCGTCGCGTGCGCCCGCGCCAGCCGCGCCAGCGGCATTTCGAGGTCGGCGACGCGGTTCGCGCTGACCTCGTCGAAGCGCGCGGTCAGCTCGAGCAGCGCGGCATCGCCGCGGGTGCGAACCGCGCCGAGAATCTCGTCGACGCGCGCGAGCACGTCGGCCGCGGCGTCGGGCTCGGACGCGAGTAATTTGTCGAGATCGCGGTCGAAACCGGGGTCGCGACTGTCGAGCCGCCTGATCCGCATGTCAGCCCGCCACCGCCGTTTCGACGCGCTCGACCAGCGCGGTGATCGCGCGATGCTTCATTTTCTGCGCGGCGCGGTTGATGATCAGCCGCGAGCTGACGTCCATGATCAGTTCGAGCGGCGCCAGTCCATTGGCCTTGAGCGTATTGCCGGTGTCGACCAGGTCGACGATCAGGTCGGCGAGCCCGACCATCGGCGCAAGCTCCATCGACCCGTATAGTTTGATCAGTTCCACCTGCCGTCCCTGCTCGTGGAAATAGCGTTCGGTGATACGCGGGTACTTGGTCGCAACCCGCAGCCGGTGGCGCGGCAGCGGCCGGCCCTCGATGCCGGCGGTCATCATCCGGCACGGCGCAATCCCGAGATCGACGCGTTCGTAGAGCCCGCTGCCGCCGTGCTCGGCGAGCACGTCCTTGCCGGCAACGCCGAGGTCGGCCGCGCCGTACTGCACGTAGGTCGGCACGTCGGCCGAGCGAATCAGCACCAGGCGAACATCGGCGCGGTTGGTCGCGAAGACGAGTTTGCGGCTCTGCAGCGGGTCGTCGGCCGGCTCGATTCCGGCACGCGCCAGCAGCGGCAGGGTTTCCTCGAGAATCCGGCCCTTGGCGAGCGCGATGGTCAGGGGTTCAGACATGGCGGTGACAACAACCGGCGCTTCAGTTGGGCACGCGCTTGATCTGCGCGCCGAGCCCGGCGAGCTTTTCCTCGATGTGGTCGTAACCGCGATCGATGTGATAAATGCGGTCGACGACGGTTTCGCCGCGCGCGACGAGGCCGGCGAGGATCAGGCTGGCCGATGCGCGCAGGTCGGTCGCCATCACCTGCGCGCCGTTGAGCCCGTCGACCCCGCGAATGATGACGGTGTTGCCCTCGAGATGGACGTTGGCGCCGAGACGCATGAATTCCTGGATGTGCATGAATCGGTTTTCGAATACCGTTTCGGTGACCGAGCCGGTACCGTCGGCGATCGCGTTGAGCGCGCAGAACTGCGCCTGCATGTCGGTCGGAAAACCCGGATAGGGCGCGGTCTTGATGTTGACCGCGCGCGGTTTGCGCCCTTCCATGTCGAGATCGATCCAGTCGTTACCGGTATCGATGACCACCCCGGCCTCTTCGAGTTTCGCGAGCACCGCGTCGAGCAGCCGCGGATTGGTGCGCTTGACCAGCACCTTGCCCCCGGTTATCGCGGCGGCGACGAGGTAGGTACCGGTTTCGATGCGGTCGGGTAAAACCGTGTAATCGCAACCCTGCAGCGACTCGACGCCGTGGATCGTGATCATGTCGCTACCGGCATCTTCGACCCGGCCGCCCATGGCGTTGATGAAATCGGCGAGGTCGACGACTTCCGGCTCGCGCGCCGCGTTCTCGATGACGGTCGTGCCGTCGGCCAGGCTCGCCGCCATCATCAGGTTTTCGGTGCCGGTCACGGTCACCTGGTCCATGACGATGCGCGTACCCTGCAGACGTTCGCAGCGTGCCTTGATGTAACCCTGCTCGACCTTGATCTGGGCGCCCATCGCCTCGAGACCCGACAGGTGCATGTCGACCGGCCGCGCGCCGATCGCGCAACCGCCGGGCAGCGATACCTCGGCTTCGCCATAGCGCGACAGCAGCGGCCCGAGCACGAGGATCGACGCGCGCATCGTCTTCACCAGTTCGTAGGGCGCGAAGGTGTTCTCGAGCGTTGTCGGATCGACTTCGATGCTCATCTTTTCGCCCATCGTCAGGGTTACGCCCATGCGGCCGAGCAACTCCATCGTCGTCGTGACGTCGTGCAGATGCGGCACGTTGCGCACCACGACCGGGCTGTCGGCCAGCAACGCGCCCGCGAGTATCGGCAGCACCGCGTTCTTCGAGCCGGACACCCGTACCTCGCCGGACAGCGGCACCCCGCCCTTGATGATGAGTTTGTTCATGCGTGCGTCGAGACCAGAAGGGCGGCTATTCTAGCAGAAGCCTGCCCGGAGTGTAGCGCTTTGCCCGGCCTGCGCGAGGGCGCACAGTCCGGCTGCCGCGGGCCCGGGTCACTGGTTTTCGTTGCGCTCGCGCAGCGTTTCGATCAGGCCGTCAACGCCGTTCTTCTTGATCGCGCGGGCGAAACTCGAGCGGTAGTTGGTGACCAGGCTGACGTTGTCGACGCTGATGTCGAACACCTTCCAGCCGTCGGCGCCGCGGCGCAGGGTGTAGTAGATCGGAATCGGGAAGCCGCCGGCCTGCTCGATTTCGGTGCGCACGGTGACCTTGCCGTCGGCCTCGCTGCCCTCGGTCGGCAGGTAGGTCAGCTTCTGGTCGGTGTATTCGAGCAGCGCCGAGCTGTAGGTGCGCACCAGCAGCGCGCGAAACTCGTTGACGATCACCGGTTTCTGCGCGGCGCTGACCTGGTCCTTGAAGTTGCCGAGTGCGAGGTCGGTCATCGCGTCGAAATCGAAATGCGGCAGCACGACTTTATCGACCAGGCGATAAAGTTGCGCCGGGTCGCCGCGGTAGGTTGCGGCGTTGGTTTTGATATCCGCCAGCACCCGGTCGGAAGTTTCGCGGATCAGTTGCTCGGGACCGGTCGCGGCGAGCGCCGGCAGCAGCCACAGCCCCAAGATCCATGCAGTTGCTTTTCTCACTGAAATACCCCGCTTACGCTTCTGAGATGATAGACGTGGTTATTGAAGTCGTTGACCGCGCGCAGGTACTCGGCATAGGCCAGCACGTAAACCTGCAGCGCGTTGATGACGTCGTCGGCCTCTTCCAGACCGGCTTCGAAATCGGAATAGGCGGCGATCATCCAGCGCCGCGCGGCGAGCGAACTGTCGCGCATCGAACGGATCGCCTCGTGTTTCGCCTGCAGGCGATAATACTGCTCGCGCACCTGGAACGGAATGCCCATGCGGGCGAAAGAGGCCTTTTCGACCAGCGCATCGAGTTCGGCCTGGGCCTGCGCGACGCGTGCCGGATGAGCGCCCTGCTCCCACTGCCAGCGCAATCCGAGCAGTGGCGACATGGCGACATGGTTGAACGGGTCGTAGACGTGCGGGTTGTCGAGCCGGTCGCGGTCCGGCGCGTAGGCCAGCGAGCCGGCGACGCCGGCGAAGACGATCGGCTTTTCGTCGGCGCGCCGGGCTTCGACCAGCGCCCGGCGCGCGGCGAACCCGGTTTCGACCTGGTTG
>JBPEYE010000199.1:0-2951 GCA_052030825.1 Gammaproteobacteria bacterium
CCGCGGTGCGATGATCGACGAAATCCGGCGCTCGGACTGGACGCCGCGCTCGGTCCATCGCAAGTTTCGCTCGGTCAGCGAGGCGATTCGCAAGATCGAAAACGAGACCGGCGAGGATGCGCGCGACGCGGACGTCGCCGAGGCGCTCGGCATCAGCCTCTCCGAATATCACCAGATCCTGATCGATTCGTCTTCGTCGCGTATCTACAGCATCGACACGATGGAAGAGAACGCGCAGGACGCGGCGATACCGAGTTCGTCGGAGCAGACGCCGGAAGAGGCGCTGAGCCTCGACGAGTACCAGCGCCAGCTCGCCGACGCGATTCGCCAGTTGCCCGACAAGGAGCAGCTCGTGATGTCGCTGTACTACGACGACGAGCTCAACTTTCGCGAAATCGGCGAAATCCTCGACGTGACCGAGTCGCGTATCTGCCAGCTGCACGGGCAGGCGTTGCTGCGCATCAAGTCACGCATGGCGGCCTGGCGCATTGCCGAGTAGCGCGGGCCGGAAGGCGGTGGCGAATTGACTCAATGACGGCGCCGCCCTGCCGATAACGCGATCAACAGTATCCATTGTCACTCGTGCACCGACGGAGGTTTGTTGGCATGGACAAGAACATGAGCATTCTCATCGTCGACGATTTCTCGACGATGCGACGCATCATCAAGAATTTGCTGCGCGACCTCGGCTTCAACAATACCGCCGAGGCCGACGACGGGCAGACGGCTTTGCCAATGCTGAAATCCGGAAAGTTCGATTTCCTCGTCACCGACTGGAACATGCCCGGGATGGACGGCCTGACGCTGCTGAAGAACGTGCGCCAGGACGAGAACCTGGGCGACCTGCCGGTGCTGATGGTCACCGCCGAGGCCAAGCGCGACCAGATCGTCGTCGCCGCCGAGGCCGGCGTCAACGGTTACGTCGTCAAACCGTTCACCGCCGCCACCCTGAACGAGAAAATCGAGAAAATCTTCGCCCGGCTGGAAGCCTGATCCGGGGCCGCATGTCCGACCAAGACGGCCACCCGGGCGGGCAGTACCTGCAACGCCTGAACGCATTGAGCCAGGCGATCGAGCGCGGCGACGCCGCCGCCGTCGATCGCCTCGTCGCCGAGGTCACGACGTTGCGGGATTCTGCGTTGTATCGCGAAATCGGCACGCTCGCGCGCGACGTGCACGAGACGATCAACGCGTTCGCCGCCGACAATCGCCTGGCCGAGCTGGTCGAGGCCGAAATTCCCGACGCCAAGCAGCGGCTGCAGTTCATTGTCGACCGAACCGAGTCGGCCGCGCACCGAACGATGAGCGGCGCCGAGGCGTCGCTCGCGCTGATCGACGATTGCGACGAGCGCGCGGGAGCGCTGCGCGAGCGCTGGGCGCAATTTCGCCGGCGCGAACTGTCGAAGCACGACTTTCTGCGGCTCGCCGACGATATCGATGCGTTCCTCGCGGGGCTCGGCGAGTCGGCGAGCACGATTCACGGTCAACTGGCCGACATCATGCTGGCGCAGGATTACCAGGACCTCACCGGACAGATGATCGGGCAGGTCGTCGATCTGGTGCAGGAGATCGAGGCACGCCTGGTCCGGGTCGTCGCCATATCCGGCGGCTCCGCCGATCAGTCGCGCGCGGTCGCGGCCGAGCAGGCCCAGGGCCCGCAATTGCCCGACGCCGATGCCGCCGCGGTCGCGCGATCGCAGGAAGAGGTTGACGACTTGCTCGCCAGCCTCGGATTTTAGGCAACGCGATGACGATCGATCTCAACGACGAAATCATGCAGGATTTCCTGATCGAGGCCGGCGAAATACTCGATCACCTCAATACCGAACTGGTCGATCTCGAGCAGCGCCCCGACGACGCGGCGCTGCTCAACTCGATATTCCGGGGCTTTCACACGATCAAGGGTGGCGCGAGTTTCCTGTCGCTGGCCCACCTGGTCGAGATTTGCCACCAGGCCGAGGACGTCTTCAATCTGTTGCGCAACCGCGAGCTCGCGCTCGACGCGTCGATGATGGATACCTTTTTGCGCGTGCTCGACGAGGTCAATCAGATGTTTGCGCAAATTCGCGCCGCCGAGGAGCCACAGGCCGCGCCGCCGGAGCTGATCGCCGAACTGCTCGCGATGCAGGCACGCGTTACGCCCGGCGGCGACGAGCCGGCGCCGGTCGATGCATCATCGGTGGCAGCGCCCGACACGGAACCGGGCGAGCTGAGTGACGCCGAATTCGATGAACTGCTGAACACCCTTGAAGCCGGCGACACCGTCGCCGAGCCGGCAGCGTCCGCCGCCACTGCGACGCCGGACGACGACGAGATCGACGATTCCGAGTTCGAAGCATTGCTTGACCAGCTGCATGGCGCCGGCAAGGGACCGACGGTCGGCGCCGCGGCGCCCGGCGACGCAGCCGTCGCGCCGCCGGAGCCTGCCGAAACGGTCACGGCCGTCGATGACGACGACGAAATCAGCGACGCCGAATTCGAGGCCCTGCTCGATCGAATGCACGGCACCGGCAAGGGGCCGGTGACCGCGACCCCCGCGGTGCCGGTCGACGCTCGGGACCGACCCGCGCCGGTGACGGCCGCGGCGTCGCGCCCGACGAAGCCGGCGCCGGTTGCGAGTTCCGCGGCAAAAGCAGCGCCGTCCGTGACCGAGACCACGGTACGCGTCGATACCGCGCGCCTCGACGGCATCATGAATCTGGTCGGCGAACTGGTACTCGCCCGCAACCGGCTGAACACGCTGAAGTCGACCTTCGCCGACGAGCGCGTGCATCAGGCGATCTCGAATCTCGACGTCGTGACCGGCGACCTGCAGGCCGCGGTCATGAAGACGCGCATGCAGCCGGTGAAAAAGGTTTTCGGGCGATTTCCGCGCGTGGTGCGCGACCTCGCGCGCAGCCTGAAAAAAGAGGTCAGCCTCGAACTGGTTGGCGAAGATACCGACCTCGACA
>JBPEYE010000002.1:0-2351 GCA_052030825.1 Gammaproteobacteria bacterium
GCCTTCTCGCCGAAGATCGCGCGCAGCAGCTTTTCTTCCGGCGTCAGCTGGGTCTCGCCCTTGGGCGTGACCTTGCCGACGAGGATGTCGCCGGGCTTGACCTCGGCGCCGACGTAGACGACGCCGGATTCGTCGAGCTTGGAAAGCAGGCCCTCGCTGACGTTCGGGATATCGGCGGTGATTTCCTCGGCGCCGAGCTTGGTGTCGCGCGCGAGGCACTGCAATTCCTCGATGTGGATCGTGGTGAAGCGATCTTCCTTGACCACGCGCTCCGACAACAGGATCGAATCCTCGAAGTTGTAACCGTTCCACGGCATGAAAGCGACCAGCATGTTCTGCCCGAGCGCGAGCTCGCCGAGGTCGGTCGAAGCACCGTCGGCAAGGACGTCGCCCTTTTCGATCTTGTCGCCCGGCCGAACCAGCGGCTTCTGGTTGATGCAGGTGTTCTGGTTCGAGCGCGTGTACTTGGTGAAGTTGTAGATGTCGACGCCCGCTTCGCCGTCGGTGGTTTCCCTGTCGTGCACGCGCACGACCACGCGGCTCGCGTCGACCGAGTCGACGACACCGCCGCGCACCGCCTTGACCGTGGTGCCGGAGTCGACCGCGACCGCGCGCTCCATGCCGGTGCCGACCAGCGGCTTTTCGGCGCGCAGGCAGGGCACCGCCTGGCGCTGCATGTTCGAACCCATCAACGCGCGGTTGGCGTCGTCATGCTCGAGGAAGGGGATCAGCGACGCCGCGACCGAGACGATCTGCTTCGGCGACACGTCCATGTAGTCGATCTTGTCGGCGGTCGACAGGATCGATTCGTTCTGGTAGCGGCACGGCACCAGTTCGTCGGTGATCATGCCTTTCTTGTCGAGATTGACGTTGGCCTGCGCGATCTGGTACTGGCTTTCCTCGATCGCCGACAGGAACTCGACCTTGTTGGTGACCTTGCCGTTGGTGACCTTGCGGTACGGGGTCTCGAGAAAGCCGTAATGATTGGTGCGCGCGTAGACCGCGAGCGAGTTGATCAGGCCGATGTTCGGGCCTTCCGGGGTCTCGATCGGGCAGACGCGGCCGTAATGAGTCGGGTGCACGTCGCGCACCTCGAAGCCGGCACGCTCGCGCGTCAGGCCGCCGGGGCCGAGCGCCGAAACGCGGCGCTTGTGCGTGACCTCGGACAGCGGGTTGTTCTGATCCATGAACTGCGACAGCTGGCTCGAACCGAAGAATTCCTTGACCGCGGCGGCGACCGGCTTGGCGTTGATGATGTCCTGCGGCATCAGGCCCTCGGACTCGACCAATCCCAAACGGTCGCGCACCGCGCGCTCGACGCGGACGATACCGGTACGGAACGCGTTCTCGGCCATTTCGCCGACGCTGCGGATGCGCCGGTTACCGAGATGGTCGATGTCGTCGACGTGACCGTTGCCGTTGCGAATGTCGATCAGGACCTTCATCACGTCGACGATGTCCTCGGTCGACAGCACGCCGGGGCCCTCGATCGAATCGCGGCCGAGGCGGCGGTTGAACTTCATCCGCCCGACTTCGGAAAGATCGTAGCGCTCCTCGTTGAAGAACAGGTTCTGAAACAGATTTTCGGCCGACTCGCGCGTCGGCGGCTCGCCCGGACGCATCATGCGGTAAATCTCGACCTTGGCCTCGAGGTCGTTGGTGGTCGGATCGAGCGCCAGCGAGTTCGAGATGTACGGCCCGCGGTCGACCTCGTTGGTGAAAATCGTGTGGATTTCCTTGATGCCTTTTTCGCGAATCGTCGCGAGCAGCTCCTCGGTGATCTCGTCGTTGGCGCTGGCGATGATTTCGCCGGTCTCCTGGTCGACCAGGTTGTCCGACAGGATCTTGCCGATCAGGTACTCCTCGGGCACCGGCAACAGCTTGAGTTTCGATTTCTTCAGCTGGTTGACGTGCATCGCGGTGATGCGACGGCCCTGCTGCACCAGCACCTGGTTTTTGACCTTGATGTCGAAGGTCGCGGTCTCGCCCTTGAGCCACTCGGGAACCAGCGCCATGTTGACGCCATTCTTGGTGAACTTGAACACGTTGTGCTCGAAGAACAGGTCGAGCATCTGCACGTTGTCGTAGCCGAGCGCGCGCAGCAGGATCGTCGCCGGCAGCTTGCGTCGACGGTCGATGCGCACGAACAGCGCGTCCTTCGGATCGAACTCGAAATCGAGCCAGGAACCGCGGTACGGAATGACCCGCGCCGAGAACAGCAGCTTGCCCGACGAGTGCGATTTGCCGCGGTCGTGGTCGAAGAACACGCCCGGCGAGCGGTGCAGCTGCGAGACGATGACGCGCTCGGTGCCGTTGATGACGAAGGTGCCGTTCTCGGTCATCAGCGGCAT
>JBPEYE010000020.1:0-2548 GCA_052030825.1 Gammaproteobacteria bacterium
GAAGGCGCTGCAGGAACTCGATATGGGGCCAGAGTCGCTGATCGTGCCCTACCGCGGCATCAAGTTCGGTAAAGATGGGCAGAACACGAAGACCCGCGGCATTCTGATGCAGGTACAAAACGGCAATTACTGCACGGTTTACCCGTTCGAGCTCGCCGCCTGCGAACTGGTGTACCCGATGCCGAGCTGGTCGCAGAAAAACTGACGCGGACACGCGTCGAGGTAAAAAAGGCCGGGCTCGTCCCGGCCTTTTATTTTGGCGCCCCCTCGAATCATCACGAATTACGGTGACAGTTACCCTAATTCCGAATTACGGCATTACGGTGACAGCAACCCCAATTCCCAATTATGGTAACTGTCACCTTTATTCCGGGTAACTGTCACCTTAATTCCTTTTTTCGCGCCCCTGCAAGCGTCAGCCGCCCTGCTCCACCAGGTCGACGAGCTTTGCCGGCGCGCAATCCTCATCGATGCGTCGTACGGCCTGCTTGAAATCCGCGAGGGTAAAATTATAGGTCCACTGGTTGACCGGCTTGTCGAGCTGGAACACCGGAAAGCGGATCGCGATGTCGATGCTCTCGGACGCCTGGACCAGGTCGTCTTGCTGCAGCAGGTTGACGTTGAACTGCCGCAGTTCGACCGGCACCCCGTCGCCAACGGTTTCCCAGGCCTCGGCCAACGACGACTGGCCACCCAGCTGATCGCTGAACAAACTGGCGGCGTCGACGGCTCGCAGCGCCTGTACCTGGACGCCGACGCGCTCGTCGGCGTCCAGCGAGATATCGACGCCGGTGAACAATCCGTAATTCTTCGAGATCAGCACCGGATCCTTCGCGATGGCTCCGCCCGCGGCCTTGTCCGACAGGTAGGCCACCAGCTTGCACTGGTACAGCAGCTGCCCGAGTTTGCTCAGGCGCCGCGGATCGCTGTTCTTGAGTCCGCGCAGCGAATTGTTGGTCTCGGGAACCAGGCCGATCAGCGTCAGTATCGCGACGCCGCTTTCGGTGGTTTCGTAGTCGTAAACGATCTCGGCGTCGCCGATCGCGACGGTCTTGATTTCGGCGGCGCTGGCGAACCACGTGCCCGTCGCAAGCAGCGCTCCGCCGAGCAAGGCTACTATTTTTTTCATCTCCTCCCCCTCCCGCGGTCCTACCACCGCCGGTGGTTGCCCGCGCCGGATTCGGCCGGGCCCTGCGTTTCACCCTACACCGATTCGCGCAGACTGTCGAATCGCGGCGCGCCGACACCGCGAACGCCCGTGATCCCGGCCGCCGAAAAATCGTGAAACGGCGCAAGTTTTGTACACCGGTAGCGACGCAACGCGCGGCGGCAGGGGTCAAACCGGGAATTCTCGCTTATACTCGAAACCATTGTTGCGACACTTGACCCGCACCCCTTTTCCTCGAGGCGCCATGGATCCCTATCACGTTCTCGGCATCGATTACAACGCGACCCAGGACGAAATCAAGCAGGCTTACCGGCGGCTCGCGATGAAGTGGCACCCGGATCGCAACCGCGACTCGGTCGAGGCGAAGGAGCGTTTCCACGAGGCTGCCGAAGCCTACAAGACGCTGTTCGAGCGCGCCGGGGCGCGCACCAACGGTGGCACCGGCGGACGCGCCGACGATGACTACCGGAACACCCGCCAGCACGAGAACGACAGCGACAACGGCCCCGGCGACGCCGCCGGAGAGGGATTTGCGGAGTCGGTTTTCTGGGACGTCATGCTCGACTACGCGATCAAGCTCGCGCAGACCGGCATGAACGAGCACGAGATCGCGATCGACATCTGCAAGAACGGCTGTGCCGAGCCGCTCGCCCGGCGAATCGCCGACAAGGCTTTTCACATTCACGCGCATTACACTCGCGACCCCGACGCCGGCAAGCGGCGCAAGTCGAAACCGGATCGGTCGACCTTCAAGGAGGAGCGCCTCGACGACGACCTGTACCGCGCCTTCATCGGCCAGCGCAGCTACGTGCTGAGCCCGCGCGGCGCGACCGACGACTACCTCGTGCTATTCCGCGCCTTTCGCCGCGCGAACGCGGCCAACCCGCTCGCGTTCGCCACCCCGAACCGGCGCCTGCTGCGGATTCTGAATTTTTCGCTGGTACTGTTTACGGTGCTGTTGCTCGCGATTTACTACTTCCCCGGCCCGTCGGAGTACAAGCTGCTGCCCGACAAGCAGCTGTTGCAGCTGCCGTTCCTGATCCTGCCGCTGATGTTCGTCTGGATGCTGTACCGCAAGCTGTGGAACGCGACGCTCGTGATGCTGCCGCTGTACGCGGCGACGATCGCCTGGTACAACGCGGCGGTGCCGATCGCCGTGCACCGCGACCTGCACGCACTCGCGCCGGTCGCGCTGGCCGGTTTCGCGCCGTTCGCGCTGCTCGCGCTATTCGGCAACTATCTCTACTACCGCAAGGCGCAGGCGATGATTCGCCAGGCCAGGAACCTGTTCAACGATCACCTCGATCAAATGGTCTGGATCAAGAACCGTGCCGGCACCTCGTCGGCGTCGGCGCTGCTGTTCGCGCTCCTGTTCGGCGC
>JBPEYE010000200.1:0-2681 GCA_052030825.1 Gammaproteobacteria bacterium
CGTGCTCGGCGGCGATGGCAACGATCTCGTCTTCGGCGGCAGCGGCGACGATCGTCTCGAAGGCGGCGCCGGTGACGACGTACTCCGCGGCGGTGCCGGCAACGACGTGCTGTTCGGTGACGACGGCGACGATCGCCTGATCGGCGGCGCCGGCGATGACAGTCTCGTTGGCGGTGGCGGCATCGATATCTTCGCCCTCGAAGCCGGCGACGAAGGCAGTGTCGGCGTGCCTGCGGTCGACACGATCGCCGATTTCAGCGTCGGTAACGGCGGCGACGTGCTCGACCTGTCGGATATCCTGCAGGGCGAGGACCTGGCATCGCTAGATGATTACTTCAACTTCAGCTATGACAGCGGCACCGGCGATACGACGATCAGCATCGATGTCGACGGCGGCGGTCCCTTCCAGACCTCGCAGCAAATCGTCCTGACCGGCGTCGACCTGACCTCGGGCGGGACGCTGAGCGACCAGCAGATCCTCGACAACCTGCTCGCCAACGGCAATCTGATCGTCGATCAGTAAAGCGATCGTCGTGGCTTGCCAGGGACGGCGGGCCACGCACCTTACCACCTCGCTATCCCGTCGTCGCCGGTCTGATCAACGCCGTCAGAGCCGTCCTCGTCTCGTCCGGTATCGGCACCGGCTGCTGCACCCCACGCTCGACGTAAACGTGCACGAAATGCCCCGCGGCGACCGGCGTGTCACGGCCGGCGACGAATAGGCCGATTTCGTAGCGGACCGAACTGCGGCCGACGTGCGCGACCCGGATACCGGCCTCGATCTCGTCCGGAAAGGCCGCGCTGGCGAAAAAATTACAATGCGTCTCGACAACCAGGCCGACGTTATCGTCGGCGTCAAAATCGAGCACGCCGTGCTCGACCAGAAAGCCGTTGACCGCGGTGTCGAAGAAGCTGTAATACTGCACGTTGTTGATGTGGCCGTAGACATCGTTGTCCATCCAGCGCGTCGTAATCCTGCGAAAATGCGCGTAATCGGCGCGAGTCTCGTCACCCGGCTTGGCGGCCATGCAACCTCCTCGGTCGTTTTGGGTCTATAATCCGTTCAGACAAAGACCCGATGGTTCGATCTGCCATGCGGGGTCACCGTCACCACGGTAACCAGCAAGAATGCAACCGAACACCTTCCTGCTGCTGTTTGTCGTTATGTGGATCTTGTTCAGCCTGTCGGCCTGAGCGCAGACGACAAACCCGGAATCGAGAGAGAATCCTCCCCCGAAGGGACGCCTGCGTCCGCCACGCGCCAGCGTTCGGCCTGACCGGGTCAATGCGCGAGGTGAATGGCATCGGCATAGCTCGACCGCTCCTCGAGATGGTCGAAACCGATCGTCGCCAGTTCGACTGTCAGCAACTCGACGATGTCTTCCCGGCCCTCGCGCACGGCCGCATCCATCAACAACTGGAAAAACAGGTCGCGCTGCGCGTGACTGCCGCCCATCTGCCAGAGATTGCGTCGCGCGGGCAGCAGCAGCTCGACCGCGCGGGCGAATTCTCCGCGCCGGAACGCGATCGCGGCCTCGCCCGCCGGGATCACCGCGATCGCGTAGCGAGCACCGAGCGCTGCATCGCCCGAAGCGACGAATTCACGCGCCTGGCGAATCAACTCGCGCGCATCGTCCTCACGGCCGGCGGCGGCGAGCGCGAGCGCGCAGTGCGCACTGGTGAACGGGCTCGCGTGATTACCGATGCGCTCCGCGGCGAGGTCGGCAACCGGCTGCCAGCGCTCACCGACGTCGACGCCGCGCAGCTCCAGTCGCTGCAGGATCGCGACGTCGTTCTGGATGTCGACATAGAAATCCGGCATCGCCCGCATCAGCGGGGAGTCGAGATCGCGCAGGCGCTCGTCGTAAACTGCGAGCGCGGCATCGTAATCGCCGCGCTCGGCCTGAAACAGCGCCAGGTGCCACCACAGGTGGTGCTTGATGTGATTCGCCGATTCCCAGTTCGACTCGAGGCCCTCCAGCCATTCGACCCCCTCGGCAAGTCGCCCTTGCATGATCAGCACGTGCGCGATCGCGTGCGCGCCCCAGCAGTCGGCCGGATCGATTTCGACCGACTCGCGCCCGCAGCGCTCGGCAAGTTCCCGATTACCGGTTTCCTCGAGCCCGAACGCGCGGATGGCCTGAAAAACCGAGAAACCCGCCAGGTCGCGGGACCATTCGGGCGCCGCGCGCTCGGAGATGTCGCGCATCCAGCCGACCTCCCCGATCCAGAACAGCTCCGACTGCGCGTGACGAATCGCGAACAGGTCGTGGGGATGATCGGCGGCAATCTGTTGGTAACGCGTCGCCGCGGCGCCAACCTGGCCGGCGAGCGCGACTTCGAGCGCCGCCAGATATAGCCGCTCGCGCTCGGTTTGCGGTGGCCGGCCGGCTCGCGCCGCTTCGAGTTCCTGCTGCGCCTTCGACAACAGCCGCGGTTGCTTCAGGCTTTCGAGCAAAATCCCGCGAATCACGTGCGGCAAGCCGAAGTCGGGATCGGCGTCAATCGCCCGCTCGAGATTGGGCATGATGTCGGTGCGAAATCGCACGTAGCTGTCGATCGCGCCGTCGAGCGCGGCCACCGAATCGGGATTGTCGGTGGTGACCGCGTATCCTCGATTATCTTCCTGCATGATCATTCTCGCGCCTGGACAACACAACGCATGATCGACCAAAACGGGT
>JBPEYE010000201.1:0-18322 GCA_052030825.1 Gammaproteobacteria bacterium
GCCAGAGCCCGCTCGAGGATACCGCGTCGCTGGCGCGGCTGATCGAGGATTGCGTGCCGGCCGGCACGCGCCACAAGCACCCGGCGACACGCAGCTTTCAGGCGATCCGGATTCACGTCAACCAGGAACTCGCGCAACTGCAGCAGTTTCTCGAGTCGGTATTCGACCTGCTCAAGGTCGGCGGTCGTCTGCTGGTGATCAGTTTTCATTCGCTCGAGGATCGCATCGTCAAGCGATTCTTCAGGGCCGAAAGCAGCCCGCGCCAGCTGCCGCGCGGGCTGCCGCTCCGGGACAGCGAAATCGCCGCCAGCGTGCGGCTGAAATTGCCGGGCAAGGCCATTCGTGCCGGCGCCGACGAGGTGACCGCCAATCCGCGCGCGCGCAGCGCGGTCCTGCGGGTCGCCGAGCGAGCGGCCTGATGAATCGCGGTATCACGCTGATCCTGCTGTTGACCCTGGTTCTCGGCAGCGCCCTGACCGTGGTCTACGTCAAGCACCAGAGCCGAGTGCTGTTCGCCGAGCTGCGCGCGATCCAGAAACGCCAGGATCAGCAAATCATCGAGTGGAGCCGCCTGCAGCTGCAAAACAGCACGCTCGCGGCACACAGCAACGTCGAGGCCCGGGCGCGCAAGGACCTGAAGATGCGGCTGCCCGACGATGTTCACCTGGTTCGCCTGAAATGAAGCGCCAACCCGGTCGATCCGCGCGCGACGCGGCGAAAGTTTACTTCGGCGGCCGGCATTTCTTCGTCCTGCTGGTGCTGATGACCCTGCTGGTCGGACTGATTGCGCGCGGCCTTTACCTGCAAATCGTCGAGCAGGATTTCCTCGCCGACCAGGGCGGCCAGCGCCAGATTCGCACCATCGAGACCCCGGCTTATCGCGGCGCGATTCTCGATCGCTTCGGCACGCCGTTGGCGATCAGCACGCCGGTCGACTCGATCTGGGTCAATCCCGCCGAGATTCTCGAAAACCTGCCGGCACTGAAGCGAGTTACGGCCAAGCTCGATCTCGATTACGGCGCGACGGTCGCCATGCTCAAGCAGCGCGCCAATCGTGAATTCGTCTATTTGAAGCGCCAGCTCGAGCCCGAGCTCGCGCGCCGCGTCGTCGGCGAGGTCGAGGGAATCTACCGGCAACGCGAGTATCACCGCTATTACCCGGCCGGCGAAGTCGTCTCGCACCTGGTAGGTTTCACCGACATCGACGACCAGGGCCAGGAAGGTCTCGAACTGATTTACGATGAATGGCTGCGCGCACAGCCGGGCGAGCGCCGCGTGATTCGCAACCGTCACGGCGAGGTCATCGAGGAGCTTGCCCAGGTCAAGCGCGCGCGCTCGGGCAACGACGTCGTCACCAGCATCGACATGCGCCTGCAATACATCGCTTACCGAAGCCTCGCCAAGGCGATAAAATATCACGCTGCGCGCGCCGGCTCGGCGGTACTGCTCGACGCGCGCAGTGGCGAAATACTGGCGATGGTCAACCAGCCTTCCTACAATCCGAACCTGCGCACGTCGATGGCGCCGGAACAGCAGCGCAATCGTGCGCTGACCGACGTGTTCGAACCGGGTTCGGCGATCAAGCCGTTCACCCTCGCGGCGGCGCTCGATCGCGGCCGCGTGCAGCCCGGCAGCCGGATCGATACGTCGCCGGGCCATATGATGGTCAGCGGCCACCCGGTCAAGGATATTCGCGATTTCGGCAGCCTCGACCTCGCCGGGATTCTGCGCAAGTCGAGCAACGTCGGCGCCTCGCGCATCGCGCTGGCGCTCGAGCGCGAGGAGCTGTGGCAGGGGTTTCGCAGCTACGGTTTCGGCGAACCCACCGGAGTGAGCTTCCCGGCCGAGGCGTCGGGTTATTTCCGTCACTTCGGCCAGTGGCAACCGCTCGATCATGCGACCATGGGATTCGGCTACGGCATATCGCTGTCGATCACCCAGCTCGCGCGCGCCTACGCAATGATCGCGAACCGCGGCCGTCTGCCCGAACTGAGCCTGCTGCGGCGTGACCCGCCGCGGCGGCGCGGCAACGAAATCTCGCGCCACGTGATGAAAGCGTCGACCGCGCGCCATCTGCTCGAGATGATGATCGAGGTCGTCGGCCCGAAAGGTACGGCGCAGGCCGCCGCGGTCAAGGGTTACCAGATCGCCGGCAAGACCGGCACCGCCAAGAAAAGCGTCGACGGCGGCTATCACGAAGACGAGTATATCGCGGTGTTCGCCGGGATCGCGCCGGCCAGCGATCCGCGCCTGGTGATGGCGATCATGATCGACGAACCGACGCAAAACGGTTACTACGGCGGCGTCGTCGCGGCGCCGGTATTTCAGGAAGTCATCGCCAACGCGCTCAGAATTCTCGACGTGCCGCCGGACGACCTGCCGGCGCTGGCGCAGGGCGCGGGGCAGGGAGCATGACCCCGATGGTTGCCAATCCCGGAATGCGCCTGTCCGACCTGCTTGCCGGTTTTGCGACGCGCACACCGGTGCCGCCGATCGAAATTCGCGCGATTTCGAGTAACAGCGCGAGCGTCGAGCCCGAGTCGGCCTTCGTCGCGTTACCGGGGCTCAACAGCAACGGCATCGACTATGCGATCGACGCGGTCAAGGCCGGCGCGATCGCGGTGATCTACGACGCCGGCGACGCTTACGCCAGCGAACGCGTTGCGCTGTTGCAAAAACAGGTCAAGGCGCAGTGGATCGGCGTCGACGGCCTGATCGAAGCCAACGGCTTCATTGTCAGCCGCTTCTTCGGCGATCCGGGCAAGGCGATGACGATCGTCGGCGTCACCGGCACCGACGGCAAGTCGAGCGTGACCCACCTGCTGACGCAGGCGCTGACCCGCCTCGGCCGGCGTTGCGGCAGCATCGGCACGCTCGGTTACGGGATCGGCAATCGCCTCAAGCCGGAGCGGTTGACGACGCCCGACGCGGTGACCTTGCAATCGCGCCTGTTTGCCTTCCAGCAGCAACGCTGCGACACCGTCGTCATGGAGGTATCGTCGCACGCGCTCGCGCAATACCGCGTCAACGGCTGTGATTTCGACATCGCGGTGCTGACCAATCTCGGTCGCGATCACCTCGACTATCACGGCGATCTCGAAGCGTATGCCGAGGCCAAGGCGCGGCTGTTCCACGATTTCGACCTGTCGGGGCGGGTGCTCAATGCCGACGACGAATTCGGCCGCCGCCTCGGCGCCGCGGTCGAGGCCGAAAGCCGGGTGCGCTACTCGGTTTCGTCGCCGTCGGCGCAGCCGGCCGAGGTCAGCCTGATCGCCTGCGACCTGACCGCAACCGGGCAAAACGTCCGCGCGCAAACGCCGCTCGGCGAGGTGACCGCGGTGACCGCGCTGATTGGCAGCTTCAACGTCGCCAATACGCTCGCGTGCATCGCGACGCTGGTCGCTCTCGACCTCGACCACAACCAGATCGAACTCGCGATCAAGGACCTGCAGCCGATTCCCGGGCGCATGGAAAAGTTTGCCGGCGATCCCGCGCGCGCCGCCGCGGTGGTCGATTTCGCGCACACCGAGCAGGCGTTGCGCGCCTGTCTCGCGGCAAGCCGGGAGCACACTCGCGGTCGGCTCTGGTGCGTGTTCGGCTGCGGTGGCGACCGCGATCCCGGCAAGCGCCCCGGCATGGGCCGCGCGGTCGAGGCGCTCGCCGATCGCGTCATCGTCACCGACGACAATCCGCGGCACGAGTCGCCGGAGAAAATCGTCGCCGGCATTCTCGCCGGCATGCGACACCCGGATCGTGCCTGCGTCGTGCACAATCGGCAGGCCGCGATCGAGTATGCCCTGGCCCAGGCGGAGCCCGGCGATCTCGTCGTCGTCGCCGGCAAGGGTCACGAACAGGAGCAAATCGTCGGCAGCGAGCGCCGGCCGTTTTGCGACCGCCACGTGGTTGCGCAAATTCTCGGAGTCACGCGTGATTAGGCTGTCGACCCACGCGCTGGCCGGCATCCTCGGCGTCGATACGCGCGGCGTCGCCGACCTGGCATTCGACGGCGTCGAGATCGACAGCCGACGCGACTGCGCCGGCAGGCTGTTCGTCGCGATTCGCGGCGCCAACTTCGACGGCCATGCATTCGTCGATGCGGCGCATCGCGGCGGCGCGGTGGCGGCGCTGGTCGAGGCGGCGCAGGACAGCGAGATCGCGCAACTCGTCGTAACCGACGCGCGCCGGGCGATGGGCGAGGCCGCGAACCACTGGCGGCGGCACTGCAATCCGCGCGTCATTGCCCTGACCGGCAGCAACGGCAAGACCACGGTCAAGGAGATGCTCTACCGGATCCTCGTCGCCCAGGCGCCGACGCTGAAGACCCGGGGCAATTACAACAACGATATCGGCGTACCGCTGACCTTGTTCGAGCTCGACGACCGCCACGAATTCGCGATCATCGAGATGGGCGCCAACCACCGCGGCGAAATCGCGCGCCTCGCCGAAATCGCCGAGCCCGATATCGTCTATGTCAACAATGTCGCCGCCGCCCATCTCGAAGGTTTCGGTGATTTGCGGGGCGTGATCGAGGCCAAGGGCGAACTCTACGATTTCTGCTCGGCGGAACAGGCGGCCCTGTTCAATGCCGACGAGGACGCGATGGACTACTGGCGCGGCCGCTGCGCCGCGGCGACGCAGATGACCTGCGCACTCGATCGCGAGGCCGACGTCGGCGCGACCTGGCGGACTCGCGACGACGGTGTCGAAATCGAGTTCACGTCGGCCGGCGAAACCGCCGGCTGCCACCTCGCGGTGCCGGGAGAGCACAATGTGCGCAACGCGCTCGCGGCGGTGTCGCTGGCGCAGCTCGCCGGCGTCGAATTCGCCGCGGCGGTTGCCAGCCTCGATGGCTTCGCCGGCGTCGAGGGGCGGCTGCAGACCTTGCCCGGGGTGGGCAACAGCCGGCTGATCGACGACAGCTACAATGCCAATCCGGAATCGCTCGAGGCCGGTATCCGCGTGCTCTGCGCGCTGCCGGGCGAGGCCTGGCTCGCGCTCGGCGACATGGGCGAACTCGGGCCCGGTGCCGACGAACTGCACCGCGAAGCCGCGCGTCGGGCGCGCGCGGCCGGCGTCGTGCGGCTGTTCGCGATCGGCCCGCTGGCGCGTATCGCGAGCGACGAATTCGGCGACGGCGGAGCCTGCTACGACGAAATCGATGCGCTGGCCGACGCGCTCCGCGGCGCCCTCGGTCCCGGCATCAACCTGCTGATCAAGGGTTCGCGCGCCGCCGGCATGGAGCGGCTGGTGGCAAAGCTGCGCGCGGCCGGCGACGAGGAGCAAGCGCATGCTGTATAGCCTGGCCGAGTACCTGACGCAGTTCTACAGCGGATTCAACGTCTTTCAGTACCTGACGATGCGCACGATTCTCGGCGTGCTGACCGCGCTCGCGATTTCGCTGATCGTCGGTCCGGTCATGATCAGTTTTCTCTCCAACTACAAGATCGGTCAAAGCGTCCGCGTCGACGGACCGCAAACCCATCTCGACAAGGCCGGCACGCCGACGATGGGCGGCACGCTGATTCTGATCGCGATCGTCACCAGCACGATCCTGTGGAGCGACCTGTCGTCGCGCTTCGTCTGGATCATCCTGTTCGTGACCGTCGGCTTCGGCGCAATCGGCTGGATCGACGATTTCAAGAAGATCGTCTACGGCAACGCGAAGGGCCTGTCGGCGCGCGCCAAGTACATCTGGCAATCGGTGATCGGACTCGGCGCCGCGCTGGCGCTGTTTCACACCGCGCAGTTCCCGATCGAAACCCAGCTGATCGTACCGTTCATCAAGGACATCCTGGTCGACCTCGGCTGGTTCTACGTCGTGCTGACCTATTTCGTCATCGTCGGCTCGAGCAACGCGGTGAATCTCACCGACGGTCTCGACGGCCTCGCGATTCTGCCGACGGTGCTGGTCGGTGGTGCGCTCGGCGTGTTCGCCTATCTCACCGGAAACTTCAACTTTTCCAATTATCTCGGCATCCCCTACGTGCCCGGGGTCGGCGAGATGGTCGTGTTCTGCGGCGCGCTGGTCGGCGCCGGGCTCGGCTTCCTGTGGTTCAACACCTACCCGGCGCAGGTTTTCATGGGCGATGTCGGCGCGCTGTCGCTCGGCGCCGCGCTCGGCGCGCTGGCGGTGATCGTGCGCCAGGAACTGGTGCTGTTCATCATGGGCGGTATTTTCGTCGTCGAGACGGTGTCGGTGATGCTGCAGGTCGCGTCGTTCAAGCTGACCGGTCGCCGCCTGTTCCGAATGGCGCCGCTGCATCACCATTTCGAACTCAAGGGCTGGCCCGAACCGCGCATCATCGTGCGCTTCTGGATTATTACCGTGGTGCTGGTGCTGATCGGGCTCGCCAGTCTGAAGATTCGGTGATGCTCGACGTGAATCGCCAGATCAAAGCGCTGCCCGACGTCAACTACCTCGTGGTCGGGCTGGGGCTCACCGGTTATTCGGTGGCCCGTTTCCTGCTCGCACGCGGCTATCGCTGCCGGGTGCAGGACACGCGCGAACTGCCGCCGTACCTCGACGATTTGCGAGCGCGTCACGGCGACGTCGATTTCAATTCGCGGCCGCTCGACGACGCGCTGATCGCGTGGGCCGACGCGCTCGTCGTCAGCCCGGGGCTGCCGGTGCAGGCGCCCGAGATCCAGCGCGCCGTCCGGCGTGGCAAGGGCGTCGTCGGCGACGTCGAGCTGTTCGCGCGCCTGGTCGACGCGCCGGTGGTCGCGATTACGGGTTCGAACGGCAAGAGCACGGTCACGACGCTGGTTGGCGAGATGATCCGCCACGACGGCCGCGAAGCCGCGGTCGGCGGCAACCTCGGCCGGCCGGCGCTGGATTTGCTCGCGGACAGTCCGGAGTTCTACGTGCTCGAACTGTCGAGCTATCAGCTCGAAACCACCCATTCGCTGCGCCCGCGCGTCGCCGCGTTACTGAACCTGTGCGAGGATCACCTCGACCGCTACGCCAGCTATCGCGACTATATCGATGCCAAGCTGCGCATCTACCGCAACGCCGAAATCTGCGTCAGCAATCACGACGACCTGCTGACCCACCACGATTCGCACGATGTTCGCTTCAGCCTCGACCCGGCGGCCGGCGTCGCCTTTCGCCTGAAACAGGACGACGCGACCTGGCTCGCGCGGGGCGACGATGGCTGGGTGCGGACCGACGAACTCAAGCTCTCGGGCCGTCACAACTGGGCCAATGGCCTGGCCGCGATGGCGATCGCCGACGCACTCGGCATCGACCGCGAAGCGATCGTCGCGGCGCTGCGCGAATTCGGCGGAATTCCCCACCGCAGCCAGTTCGTCGCCGAAATCGACGGCGTCGAGTACGTCAACGATTCGAAGGCGACCAACGTCGGCGCGGCGCAGGCGTCGATCGAAGGCCGTGATCGCCCGATCATTCTGATTGCCGGCGGCCAGGCCAAGGGCGCCGACATGACGGTGATGACGGATACGCTGCGCCGCAAGGTCAAACACGTCCTGCTGCTGGGCGAGGATGCGCCGCGCCTCGAGGCGGCCTGGCAGGGCGCGACCGCACTCGAACGCGTGGGCGACATGCGCGAAGCGGTCGCGCGCGCCGCCAGGCTCGCCAGGCGCGGCGATTGCGTACTGCTGGCACCGGCCTGCGCGAGCTTCGACGGGTACCCGAATTTCGAGGCGCGCGGCGACGATTTCATGGCTTGCGTCAGGGGGCTCGCGCATGGTTAGCCAGGCGATTCGCAACGACCAGCGGGTCGACGCGGCGGAGCTCGAGTTCGCGCCGGGTTACGATCGCGCGATCCTGCTGCTTTACCTCGTGCTCGTCTGTGTCGGCCTGGTGATGGTCACGTCGGCGTCGATCGGCATGGCCGATCAGCAAACCGACGATCCGTTCTACTACGCCAAGCGCCAGTTCCTGCGCATCCTGGTCGGCGTCGCGCTGTTGTGGTTCGCGACCCGCGTCCCGCTGCGCATCTGGAAGCATCACGGCATGCTGCTGATGCTCGGCTCGATCGTGCTACTCGCCTGCGTGCTGATTCCGGGCGTCGGCCATACGGTCAACGGCAGCACTCGCTGGCTCAATTTCGGCCTGTTCACGTTCCAGGTCTCGGAAATCGCCAAGCTGTTCCTCGTGATCTACCTGTCGGGCTACCTGGTGCGACGCAGCGAGGAAGTGCAAACCGACCCGATGGGATTTCTCAAACCGATGATCATTCTCGCGCTGGCCAGCGGGCTGCTCGTGCTCGAGCCGGATTTCGGCGCCGCTGCGGTACTGTTGATTACCGGGCTCGGCATGACCTTCCTCGGCGGCGTGCGCTTCGGCCAGTTCTTCCTGTTCGTCGTCGGCACCCTGTGCATCATGGCCCTGCTCGCGGTCTCGTCGCCATATCGGCTGGCGCGGATTACGTCGTTCATCGATCCGTGGGCCGATCCGTTCAACAGCGGTTTTCAGCTGACCCAGTCGCTGATCGCGATCGGCAGCGGCGGCTGGTTCGGGACCGGCCTCGGCGGCAGTATCCAGAAGCTGTTCTACCTGCCGGAGGCGCACACCGACTTCATGTTCGCGATTTTCGCCGAGGAGTTCGGCTTCATCGGCCAGGTGGTGCTGATCGGCCTGTTCGCGCTGTTCGTGCTGCGCAGTTTCGGGATCGCTCGCACCGCGCTGAAGCGCGAGCGCGCCTTCGGCGGTTACCTCGCCTACGGTATCGGCCTGCTCGTCGGCCTGCAGGCAATCGTCAATATCGGCGTCAGCATGGGTGCGCTGCCAACCAAGGGATTGACGCTGCCGTTCATCAGCTACGGCGGCAACAGCATCCTCGCGATGTCGTTCGCGGTCGGCCTGCTGCTGCGGGTCTCCTATGAAAACGAGATCGGCGACGACGCGCCGTCGGCGCGACGCGTGCGGGTAATGCGGCGATGAGCGCGAACCTGCAGGCGCCGATTGTGATCATGGCGGGCGGCACCGGCGGTCACGTCTTCCCGGCGCTCGCGGTCGCCGAATGCCTGCGCGCGCGCGGTGAGCGCGTGGTCTGGCTCGGCACGCGTGCCGGCCTCGAGGCGCGTGTCGTGCCGGCCGCGGATTTCACGATCGAGTGGCTCGACGTGCAGGGCTTGCGCGGCAAGGGTCTGCTGGCACTGTTGCTGGCGCCGCTCAGGCTCGCGCGGGCCGGCTGGCAAGCCGCGCGCGTGTTGCGCCGGCTGCGGCCGAAGGCGGTGCTCGGCATGGGCGGGTTCGTTGCCGGCCCGGGCGGCCTGATGGCGTGGTTGCTGCGCATCCCGCTGATCGTGCACGAGCAAAACTCGATCGCCGGGTTGACCAACCGGATTCTCGGTCGGTTCGCGACGCGCATTTACATTGCCTTTCCGGACGCGGCGCGCGCGATGCCCCGCGGCGAATGCATCGGCAACCCGGTGCGCGCCGAGCTCGGCGAATTCGGCGCTCCCGCCGAGCGCCTGCGCGCGCGTCTCGAGGCGCCGCTGCAATTGCTCGTCATCGGCGGCAGCCTCGGGGCGGCGACGCTCAACCGCGTCGTCCCGCGGGCGATCGGGTGTATCGATCGCGACGATCGCCCGCGGGTGCGTCACCAGTGCGGGGTCAGGCATGTCGACGAGTGCCGGCAGCATTACGCCGACGCCGGCGTCGACGCCGAGATCGAGGCTTTTATCGACGACATGGGCGCGGCCTACGCGTGGGCCGACCTGGTGCTGTGCCGTGCCGGCGCGCTGACCATTGCCGAGCTGACCGCGGTCGGCGTCGCTGCGATCCTGGTGCCGTTTCCGCACGCGGTCGACGATCACCAGTATTACAACGCGCGGTTTCTCGAGCAGGCGGGCGCCGCGCAGATCCTGCTCGACGCCGAACTCGGCGCCGAGGGGCTCGCGCTGAAACTGCGTTTTTTCCAGCAAAACCGCGCGTTGTTGATCGACATGGCGACGCGCGCGCGGGCGCAGTTCCGCGCCGATGCGACCGAGCGGCTGGCCGACGGCGTGCTCGCGGAGGCGCGCGCATGACGCTGTCGTCCAAGCACTTCATGCGGCGCATCCGCAACATCCACTTTACCGGCATCGGCGGCGCCGGCATGAGCGGTATCGCCGAAGTCTTCCACAACCTCGGCTATCGCATCACCGGTTCCGACATCGCCGAGAGCGCGATGGTACGCCACCTGCGCGACCTCGGGATCGAGGTCGCGATCGGCCACGCGGCGGCCCACGTCGCCGAGGCGCACGTGGTCGTCGTGTCGACCGCGGTTGCCGCCGACAATCCCGAGATCGAGGCCGCGCGCGAAGCGCGCATTCCGGTCGTGCCGCGCGCCGAAATGCTCGCCGAGTTGATGCGCTTTCGCCGCGGCATCGCGGTCGCCGGCACTCACGGCAAGACGACGACGACCAGCCTGGTCGCGAGCGTGCTGGCGAAAGGCGACATCGACCCGACCTATGTCATTGGCGGCAAGCTCATCAGCTCGGGCACGCACGCGCGCCTCGGCATGTCCGATTACCTCGTCGCCGAGGCCGACGAAAGCGACGCGTCTTTTCTCTACCTGCAGCCGATGATGGCCATCGTGACCAACATCGACCAGGATCACCTGCCAACCTACGAGGGCGATTTCGAGCGGCTCAAGCAAACCTTTGTCGAGTTTTTACAGCACCTGCCGTTCTACGGTCTCGCGGTGCTGTGCCTCGACGATCCGGTGGTGCGCGAAATTCGCCCTGCGATCGCGCGACCGGTGCTGACCTATGGCGAAGCCGCCGAGGCCGACGTCCGCATCGAGTCGATCGAGGCGCGCGGCGCACAGACGTGCTTCGACGTGCGCCTGCCGGACGAGACCGAGACGCTCGCGATCGAGCTCAACCTGACCGGTCGTCACAACGTCTTGAACGCGACCGCGGCGATCGCGATCGCGTGGGAGCTCGGCGTGTCGCTGGACGCGATCCGCGAGGCGCTGGCCGAATTTTCCGGTATCGGGCGCCGCTGTCAGATCAGCGATGGCCTGCGCGTCGGCGACAGGACGATCATGCACATCGACGACTATGGCCATCATCCCAACGAGATCCGCGCGACCCTCGACGGCATTCGCGCGGCCTGGCCCGGGCGTCGCTTGACCGTGGCCTTCCAGCCGCACCGCTATACGCGGACCCGCGATCTGTTCGAGGATTTCACCCAGGTGTTGTCGGAGGTCGATCGCCTGGTCCTGCTCGAGGTCTACGCGGCCGGCGAGGCGCACATCAATGACGCCGACGGACGCGCGCTGGCGCGCTCGATTCGTTCCCGCGGCAAGGTCGATCCGGTATTCGTCGAGAATCTCGACGAGCTTGCCGAACAGGTCGAGTCGCTGCTCGAGGATGGCGACATTTTTCTCACCCTCGGTGCCGGCAGCATCGGCGCCTGGGCGGCGGAATTCCTGGCGGACCACCGCGCGCCGGAGCGGGGTAGATGAACGTGGCCGGGACGACGCGATATCAGGGCGAACTGCGCTTCGACGAACCCATGTCGAAACACACGAGCTGGCGCCTCGGCGGGCCCGCCGACCGCTACTACGTGCCGGCCGATCTCGACGATCTGTGCGCCTTCCTGGCGGCGCTGGAACCCGATGTCGACGTACTCTGGGTCGGTCTCGGCAGCAACCTGCTGGTGCGCGACGGCGGCATCCGCGGCGTGGTCATCGCACCGCTCGGTGCGCTCGACGGCCTCGAGCTGCGCGACGACGGACGGGTCTACGTCGAATGCGGAATCAGCTGCGCCAGGCTGGCAAAATTTTGCAACAGGCACGGGCTTGGCGGCGGCGATTTCTTCGCCGGGATTCCGGGTACCGTCGGCGGGGCGCTGGCGATGAATGCCGGCGCCTTCGGCGGCGAGACCTGGCGCGCGGTCGAACGCGTGACCATGGTCGATCGCGGCGGCCACCTGGTCGAGCGCGGCGTCGACGCGTTCGACGTCGGTTACCGCCAGGTCGACGGCCCGCAACGCGAATGGTTCGTCGCCGCCGAGTTCGGCTTCGCCCCGCGCGCCGCCGGCGAGCAATCGAATATCCGCGAGCTGTTGCGGCGGCGCAACGAGACCCAGCCGATCGGCCAGCCGTCCTGCGGCTCGGTGTTCAAAAATCCGCCGGGAGACCACGCCGCGCGCCTGATCGAGGCCGCGGGACTCAAGGGGCATCGACTTGGTACCGCGCAGGTCTCGGACAAGCACGCCAATTTCATCATCAGCTCGGCGCAGACGACCGCCGCCGACGTCGAAGCGCTGATCGGCTTCGTCCGCGAGCAGGTCCGCGAACGCTTTGGCGTCGAGCTCGAAACCGAGGTTCGAATCGTGGGGGAGCCGGCATGACCGCACCACTCGCCAAACCGGCCGCCGACGTGGCCGCGCGCTGCGGCAAGGTCGCGGTGCTGATGGGCGGCGATTCGGCCGAGCGCGAAGTGTCGCTCAACAGCGGTCGCGCGGTGCACGCGGCGCTACGCGCCGCCGGCGTCGACGCGATCGCGGTCGACTGGCAGGGCCGCTCGCTCGACCAGCTGCTCGAACTCGAGGTCGACCGCGTGTTCAACGTGCTCCATGGCCGTGGCGGCGAGGACGGCACGCTGCGCGCGGTGCTCGATTTCATCGGCATCCCGAGCACCGGTAGCGGCGTCGGCGCGATGGCGCTGACGATGGACAAGGTTTTGACGAAGAAAGTCATTGCCGCGAGCGGCGTACCGACGCCGGAATTCATCGAGCTCGACGGCGAGGCCGACTGCGAACGCCTGCTCGCCGAGTTCGGCCTGCCGGTGTTCGTCAAGCCGGTGCTCGAGGGCTCGAGCATCGGCATGACGCCGGTGCACGACGCGGCCGAGCTGTTGCCGGCCTGGCGCAAGGCGGGAGAGTACGGCCGGGTCTTTGCCGAGCGCTTCGTCGACGGCGGCGAGTACACCGCCGGCTTTATCGGCGACGACGTGCTGCCGCTGATCCGGCTCGAGACGCCGCGCGAATTCTACGACTACGAGGCCAAGTATCTCGCCGACGACACGATTTATACCTGTCCCAGCGGGCTCGACGACGACAAGGTCGCCGAAATCGAAGCCCTCGTGCGCCGCACGATGCGGGCGACGCGCGTAAGCGGCTGGGGACGGGTCGACCTGATGCTCGACCGCGACGGCTCGCCGCTGATCATCGAGGTCAACACGGTCCCGGGGATGACCGATCACAGCCTGATTCCGATGGCCGGCCGCGCCGCCGGCCTCGAGATGCCGGATTTGACGCTGAAAATTCTCGAAGCCACGCTCGAGGGAGGGACTAGCAATGTTTAAACGGAACAGCCGCAAGGTGCAGGCCCGACGCAAGCTCGCCGCGCCGCCGAAACCCCGCTGGCGCTGGCGCCGATCCTACAACTGGGTTTTCCTGTTGCTGCCGCTCGCCGTCGCGACCGCCTGGGTCTGGCGCGCGGATGCGATCATGCCGATTCGCACGATCCAGCTCGCGGGCAGTTTCGAGCATCTCGATCAGGGTGAGATCGAGGCCGTGTTGCGGCCTTATATCGGGCAGGGCTTCTTTTCGCTCGACATCCGTTCGCTGCAGCAAACCCTGCATACCAGCCCATGGGCGGAATCGGTATCGGTGCGGCGCGTGTGGCCGGACAAGCTCAAGGTCATCATCGTCGAAAAGAAACCGCTGGCACGCTGGGACGATCGCCACCTGCTTTCCGACCGTGCGGTAGTGTTCGCCGCCGATCCCGCCGACTTCGCCCACCTGCCGCTGCTGCACGCGATCAATCATCCGCCGGCCTGGGTGCTCGAGCGTTACCGCGAGTTTGCGGCGCGCTTTGCCGCGGTCGACGAGAGCGTCGTCGCGCTGCGCGTCGACAGTCGCGGCGCCTTCGACGTCAAGCTGATCAACGGGCTCGAAATCCGGCTCGGGCGCAGCGACGTCGAGCACAAGATCACGCGGCTGGTGAGCATTTACAACGACCAGATTCTGCCGCGGCGAGAGCAGATCCGGCGCCTCGACCTGCGCTACAGCAACGGATTCGCGGTGGGCTGGAAGGCCGATGCGTTGCGGCGCAGCGACGAGGCATCCCTGTGGAGCAACAGCAATGTCTAAAAAGCCGAGTCCCAATCTGATCGTCGGTCTCGACATCGGCACGTCGAAGGTCGTCGCCATCGTCGGCGAAGTCACGGTCGAGGGCGACATCGAGATCATCGGCATCGGCACGCAACCTTCGCGCGGCCTGAAAAAAGGCGTGGTCGTCAATATCGAGTCGACCGTGCAGTCGATCCAGCGCGCCGTCGAGGAAGCCGAGCTGATGGCCGGTTGCCAGATACGCTCGGTCTACGCCGGCATTGCCGGCAGCCACATCCGCAGCATCAATTCGCACGGCATCGTCGCGATCAAGGAAAAAGAGGTGACCGGGGCCGACGTCGCGCGCGTTATCGACGCTGCCAAGGCGGTGGCGATTCCCGCCGACCAGCGCATCCTGCACGTGCTGCCGCAGGAGTTCATCATCGACAATTCCGAGGGCATCCGCGACCCGATCAGCATGTCCGGCGTGCGCCTCGAGGCCAAGGTGCATCTCGTCACCGGCGCGGTCAGCGCGGCGCAGAACATCATCAAGTGCGTGCGCCGCTGCGGCCTCGAAGTCGACGACATCATTCTCGAGCAGCTGGCATCGGCAAGCTCGGTGCTGACCGACGATGAAAAGGAGCTGGGCGTTTGCCTGGTCGACATCGGCGGCGGCACCACCGACATCGCGGTATTTTCCGATGGCGCGATCCGCCATACCGCGGTCATCCCGATTGCCGGCGACCAGGTCACCAACGACATCGCGGTCGCGTTGCGCACGCCAACGCAGTATGCCAACGACCTCAAGGTCAAGTACGCCTGCGCGCTGCGCCAACTCGCCGCCGACGACGAAACCATCGAGGTGCCGAGTGTCGGTGATCGCGAGCCGCGCCGCCTCGCGCGACAGACGCTGGCCGAGGTCGTCGAACCGCGCTACGAGGAATTACTGAGCCTGGTGCACGCCGAGGTGCGGCGCAGCGGGTTCGAAGAGATTTGCGCCGCCGGGGTCGTGCTGACCGGCGGCAGCGCAAAGATGGAAGGCGCGATCGAGCTGGCGGAGGAAATCTTCCACATGCCGGTGCGTCTCGGTTATCCGCAGTATGTGTCGGGGCTGGTGGACGTCGTCCGCAACCCGATCCATGCGACCGGAGTCGGCCTGCTGCTGTTCGGCAATCGGCAGCAGTCCGGCATGTCCGGGTTCAACCTGGACGACCACAACGAAGCCGGCATTCTGAAACGGATGAAGAGCTGGTTTCAGGGTAATTTTTGATAACGCAAGAGGAGACATGAGATGTTCGAACTGATGGATTCACACGCCAAAGACCCGGTGATCAAAGTCATCGGCGTCGGCGGCGGCGGCGGCAATGCCGTGCAACACATGGTGTCGGCCGGAATCGAGGGCGTCGAGTACATCTGCGTCAACACCGACGTGCAGGCGCTCAAGAAAATGGACGTGCGCACGACGCTGCAAATCGGCGCCGGTATCACCAAGGGGCTCGGCGCCGGCGCCGATCCCGGCATCGGCCGGCAGGCTGCGCTCGAGGACCGCGAGCGACTGCAGGAAGCGATCGAGGGCGCCAACATGCTGTTCATCACCGCCGGCATGGGCGGCGGTACCGGTACCGGCGCGGCCCCGGTCATCGCGCAGATCGCCAAGGAGATGAACATCCTGACCGTCGCCGTCGTGACCAAGCCGTTCGCCTTCGAGCGCAGCAAGCGCATGACCCAGGCCGAGACCGGCATCAAGGAGATGTCCACCGCGGTCGATTCGCTGATCACGATTCCGAACGACAAGCTGATGCCGGTGCTCGGCAAGCAGACCTCGCTGCTCGAGGTGTTCGAGAAAGCCAACGACGTGCTGCGCGGCGCGGTGCAGGGCATCGCCGAGCTGATCACCTGCCCGGGCCTGATCAACGTCGACTTCGCCGACGTGCGCACGGTCATGTCGGAAATGGGCATGGCGATGATGGGTACCGGTGCCTCGAGCGGCGAAAACCGCGCCAAGGAGGCCGCGATGGCGGCGATCTCGTCGCCGCTGCTCGAAGACATCAACATCGCCGGCGCGCAGGGCATTCTGGTCAATGTCACCGCCGGTCTCGATCTCGCGATCGGCGAACTCGACGATGTCGGTACCGCGATCACCGAGCTTGCGTCGCCGGACGCCAACGTTGTCGTCGGTACGGTCATCGATTCGAACATGACCGACGGCGAGCTGCGGGTGACGATGGTTGCCACCGGGCTCGGCAAGGACAAGATGCTGGCCGAAGCGCCGCTGGCCGCGGTGCAGCCGGAAAAGAACGGCGAAGTCGATTACAAGAAACTGGAACGGCCGACCGCGATTCGCAAGAAGGTGGCCGGCGACAGCGTCGAGGTCGCTGCCGACAAGGACAGCATGGAATACCTCGAAATCCCGGCTTTTCTGCGCCGCCAGGCGGACTAGACCGGCACTCCTCTTGCAACCGCGCCCGGTTCACGGACGAACCGGCGCGGGCCGGCGACGCCGCGCGCTGCGCAAGCAACGCGATCCGGCAACCGCAATCGACTCCGGAATTCGATGCCGCCCGGCCGGGTCGCCGCCCGGCAACGCACGGCGACGGATCGGGAACCTAGTAAGCCGCGGCCGGGGTGCCGCCGAACTTGGATTTCAGCCAGTGATCGAGCGAGACCATGCCGCCGCCGTAGACGATGTTGACCAGCAGCATCGAGCCCCACAGATAATGCCAGACGAGCCCGGCGCCCTTGGCCAGCGTCGCGTAATAGGAAATGACGGCGACGAAGTTGACGAAGAACAGCGCAATCGCGAACAGGCGAGTGCCGAAGCCGGCGATCAGGAAAATCGGGAAAACCAGTTCACCGAAGGTCGCGAGGTAGGCGGCGAGCTCGAAGTTCAGCAGCGGGACCTGGTATTCGTATTCGAACAGGACCAGCGTCGTTTCCCAGTCGCCGATCTTGTGCAGTCCGGATTTCAGAAAAACCCACGCGACGTAGACGCGAAACGCGAGCAATAACGCCCAGCTGAACCACGAAAAAAAGTGATCGGCCTTTTCCGCCGGTACCTGCAGTTTCTCGATGATCCCCATCACGAGCCCCCCGTTGTTGTTCAGGTTGTGCCCAGTTTGAACCCGCGGCGGTGGAAAAGTTCATTCGCCGCGGACGGGGTTGCGACGGGTTCAGATCGACGCGATTCGCTCGGCCTGCGCGCGCAGGCTCGCGAGCGCCGACTCGGCATCGGCGAGCTTGGCCTTTTCGCGATCGACGACCTCGGCCGGCGCGCGCGCGACAAAGTTGTCGTTGGCGAGCTTGGCGCCGATGCGCGCGGTATCCTGTTCGAGCTTTTCGATGTTCTTGTTGAGCCGCGCGAGCTCGGCGTCCTTGTCGATCAGGCCGGCGAGCGGAATCAGCAGACGCATCTCGCCGACCAGCGAGGTCGCCGACTCGGGCGCCTCGGTATCGGCGTCGAGCCAGGTAATCGATTCGAGCTTCGCCAGCGCGGTGAGCAGTTGGCGGTTGGCGTCGAGGCGCGCGCGATCCGTATCGTCGCCGTGCTGGCACAGCACCGCCAGCGGCCGCCCCGGCTTGATGTCCATTTCCGAACGAATCTGGCGCACGCCCATGATGAAGCGCTTGACCCACTCGAGTTCGGCGATTGCGGCGGCGTCGATCAGCGCCGGGTCGGGTTGCGGGTAACGGCGGCGCATGATCGTGTCGCCGTCGACGCCGGCCAGCGGTGCGACTCGTTGCCACAGTTCCTCGGTGATAAACGGCATCACCGGGTGCAGCAGGCGCAGAATCGACTCGAGCACGGTGACCAGCGTATGCCGGGCCGCGCGCTTGGCGCCGGCCGGCGCGTCCTCGGCGTAGAGTACCGGTTTCGACAGCTCGATGTACCAGTCGCAGTAATCGTTCCAGACGAATTCGTAGAGATCGCGCGCGACCAGGTCGAAGCGGTAGCTCCCGATGTGCGCGTTGATGTCGGCATTGACCTGCTGCAGGCGCGCGACGATCCAGCGGTCGGCGAGCGTCGGGCTGCCGGCGGTGCAGTCCTCGCCCTCGGTGTTCTGCAGCACGTAGCGCGTCGCGTTCCACAGCTTGTTGCAAAAGTTGCGGTAACCCTCGATGCGGCCGAGGTCGAACTTGATATCGCGCCCGGTCGTCGCCAGCGCGGTGAAGGTGAACCTGAGCGCGTCGGTGCCGTAGGCCGGAATGCCGTCGGGAAAATGGCGGCGCGTGGTAGCTTCGATCTTCGGCGCCATTTCCGGCTGCATCAAACCGGTGGTGCGCTTGGCGATCAGGTCGTCGAGTTTAATG
>JBPEYE010000202.1:0-15352 GCA_052030825.1 Gammaproteobacteria bacterium
TCCGCTTATCGCAATACGTACGGGATCAGTTCGGCGTGCGGACGGTAACCCTCGATTTTTTCACCGCTGTCGAGGAACAGCGCCGGCGTACCGGTTATGCCGACCCGGTTGCCGACCGCGTAGCCCCGGTCGACAATCGCGGCCGCGGCACAGTCACCAGCCGGCAGATCATCGACGATTTGTTGCTTGGCGTCGGTCATCGCCTGCGGGCGATCATCAGCGCACCAGACCGATTTCAGCGTCGCGTAGCCGGGACCGCGACTGCCGCCGCGCGGGTACGGCAGGTAGCGGACGCGGATGCCGGCCTGCTGCAGCTGTTCGATTTCCTCGTGAAGCTTCTGGCAATATGGACACGACGTGTCGGTGAAAACGTTGAGCGTCGCCTTGCGTTCGCCCTTTGCCGGGAACACGACCAGGTCTTCGTCGGCAAACTCGGCGATCCCCGCCAGCGTGGCGGCGCGCCGCGCCCGCTCGGTCAGGTTGACGCCGGCCTCGAGGTCGACGAGGTCGCCCATCAGCGCGTAGCGCCCCTCGCCGAGCAGGTAGATATAGCGCGGTCCCACCTTGACCTGGAAGACGTCGTAGATATCGGTTTCGGCAACGTCGTCGAGCCGGACGTCGGCGCCGAGTCGCTGGCGCAGCAGGCGCGTCGTCGGCTCGTTGGCGGCTACCGTGATGTCGGCCAGCGACGGCAGTTCCGCGGTGCCGAAACGCGCGGCCCAGCGCTGGTAGATTTCCTCCGGCCACTTCGACTGGAAGAATGCAATAACGGCGTCGATTTCGGCGCCATCGAGCTTGTCCTCGAACGCGGGCATTTGCCCACCGAGCGGCTTGCCGCCCTGGCGAATCGTGCGCCGCAGGATCTCGAGATCATGGTGCCAGGCGTGCGCGCTGCCATCGAGCGGCGGCGGCGGGTAATTGCCGTTGGCGTCGGTTTGTTTCCAGTTCGGCGTCGCCTCGGCATTACGACCGTGGCAGGCTGCGCAATGCTCGACGAAAAGCTTTTCGCCGCGCGCGGCCTGTTCCGGGGAATACCAACGGTCCTCGCCGGCTACCCATCCAGGCAGCGAAAGCAACAGCAGAAAGATAAATTGGGTTCGTAAATTCATCATCGGTTCTCCTGCTAGAAAAGCCCTTTCTGCTGTTGGTAGTAGCGAATAAATGGCAACAGGGTGTCCATCTTCTTCTGCGTCATACCGGCTACCGCGGGCATGTCGCCGAAATCCCAGTGGTGCTGGCGCGTGCCCTTCAGCACCGCCCGATAAAATGCGCCGTCGCCGTGATGCGACGGTTTGTAAAACGGATGCACCAGCGGTGGGCCTTCGTCGCTGCCGTCGAGGCGTGCGCCATGACACTGGCTGCAGTACCGTTCGTAAAGCATCTGCCCTTTCGCCAGGCGGAACGGGACCGTCACGTCCTCGGCGGCGCCCGCCTGATACAACGGCACCCACCCGAGGGCCAGGGCGAATAGCAATAATCGTAAACGAGGTTTCATTAGTCTCACCTGAATCAATTGCAAGAAACGCGTCGCGTCGACGCGGCGGACTTGTTTTCAGGCGATCGGCGGGCGGTCGATTCGAGACGGGGGCGGCGGGCCGAAGTCCTCGTTGTGGCAGGCAGCGTTTACGACGCCGGACAATGCGGCAGTCAGGCCAGGCAGATCGGTCACGATCATCGAATTTCCGTGATGCGAACCACAGGATGCCGCCGCGGCGGCACAGAATTCGTTATCGCAGTCGACCGGCCCGTCGACCGAGCCAACATCGCAATCCATGCATACTCCGCCCGGATGGTGCATATCATCGACGGCGGCAAATCCTGTAATCGGGAAAAAAACCACGCACAGGATCAGCAAACAGTGCGACGCGCCGGATTTAAACGCTTTCAAAATTGCTTCCAGCCCCTGGATCTTTGGTGTTTCCGTTATCTGACTCCTGCAATCTAGCACAGTTCAGCCGACCCGGGCATGTCTCTTTGGGAGTAATCGCCGCCCGGATCAGGTCCCGGGTGAAGGTTTCCTGGTCGTCGCCGCCTTCTTCACCGCCGTCTTCTTCGGCACCTTGCCCTGCAACAGCAGCAGGTTGTCCGAGGTTTCCTTCATATGCCGGGCGAGGCTGGCAAAATGCTCGGGCGCGCCGACCAGCGCGTCAAGCCGGTTCATGACCGGCTCGAGATACGACTTGTAGATGTAACCGATGACCCAGATCGTCGCCAGGGCAATGACGACGAACAGCAGGATCACGAACACCGACGCGCGCAGCAACGCCGCGTTCAGCACCTCGTCGACCATCGTCGTCACGCGCGCGGTGGTCTCCGGCAGCGACTCGGTGATGGCGACGACGCCGTCGCTGGCATAGCGCAGGCCGGCCGAAAGATCGGCGATCGGCGCGCGCGCATTCTCGATCATTGCCGGCAGGTTCTGGTTCAACTCGGCAACCGTTTGCGGCAGGCGCGTCGCGACCTCGGCCAGCGCCGCGCTCGCACGGTCGACGCTTTGCACCGCGTTCATCACGGTCACCCGATCTTCGGCCGACAGCACCTCGTCACTGTCGGCCAGCGTCTCGATCGACGCACCGAGACGATCGACCGCTTGCGCCAGCGACTGTGAGGCCGCGACCAGGCCGTCGGTGTCGACGACGAGGTTGTCGACGCTGACGCGCAGGTATTCGCGCGTCGCGCCGGGTTCGCCGCCGGCACCGACATTCTGCTCGGGTGACGTGGCGGCGACGTGATTCGGCGTAGCCAGCCACAAAATCAGGAAAACTGCCCGGCCGGGGAACTTGTCTATCATGGTACTCTCCAAGTCTCAGCTCGGGGGTTGAGCCGAACGGACGAGCCGGATCCGGGCCCCCTGCTGCCAATTCGAGCATTGTTCATTCCGGGTCGAATTAATGCAAACCTGTCGCCAGGCAATTCAATAAAATATCACGATGATCAGGATGCGACTCACCCAGGGCAAAGCGCCGGTACTGGTGTGGACCGACGAAATCGAGCAACCGGCGCTCGACCAGCTCAAGCGGATGGCGAACCTGCCGATCGTGCACGGTCACATCGCGGCGATGCCGGATGTGCATCTCGGCAAGGGCGCGACCGTCGGTTCGGTCATCCCGACCCGCAGCGCGATCATTCCGGCGGCTGTCGGTGTCGACATCGGTTGCGGCATGTGCGCGGTGCGCACGACGCTCGACGCCACCGCACTGCCCGAGTCGCTGCGCGAAGTGCGCAACGCAATCGAGCGCGCCGTACCGGTCGGCTTCGACATGCACAGCAGCCGTAACGCGCGCAACGACGCCGCACGCGCGGTCGAACCCGGGCTCAGGGCGATTCTCGACAGGCACCCGAAGATCGTCGCGAAGACGCGCAACCGCGACGCCTGGGCGCGCCAGCTCGGCACGCTGGGCGGTGGCAACCACTTCATCGAGCTCTGCCTTGACGAAAACGATCGCGTCTGGGTCATGCTGCATTCGGGCAGCCGCGGCATCGGTAACCGGATCGGCCAGTACTTCATCGAGCGTGCGCGCGAGTCGGCGCAACGTTCCAACCTGCGGCTGCCTGACCGCGACCTCGCCTACTTCGTCGAGGGTGACGGTCTGTTCGACGATTACTGGACCGCTTTGAACTGGGCGCAGACCTATGCCGCGCGCAATCGCCGTGAAATGCTCGATCTCGTGCTCGCCGCGATCGCCCGCCACCTGCCCGAATTCGAGCTGGCCGAAACCGCGATCAACTGTCACCACAACTACGCGGCAAGGGAAATTCACGACGGCAGCGAAATCTACGTTACGCGCAAGGGCGCGATCCGCGCCGGCGCCGGCGAACTCGGCATCATTCCGGGTTCGATGGGCGCCCGCTCATACATCGTGCGCGGCAGGGGCAACCCGAAATCCTTCGAATCCTGTGCCCACGGCGCCGGCCGCCGCATGTCGCGCGCCGCCGCGCGCAAACGATTCTCGCGCGACGATCTCGAGCGCCAGACCGCGGGCGTCGAATGCCGCAAGGACCGGGGCGTGATCGATGAGATTCCCGGCGCCTACAAGGACATCGACACGGTCATGGCCAACCAGGACGACCTGGTCGAAACCGTGCATACCCTAAAGCAGGTGCTTTGCGTCAAGGGATAGACCGGAATCGCCCAACCGACTGCGAAACAGGCTTTCTCCGGTCAGCCGACGATTCCGTGGGTCGTCGCGTTGCGCATTCGGGTTGCGCGCGCGCCGACCGTGCGCGCCCTCGTGCGCGGGTGGCGACACTGGTTTACACTAGGCACGGCCATCGGCTCCGACCATGAACCCGAATATCTACAGCATCGGCCCGACACCCGATTGGGCCGAGCGCCTCGAGATCGATCTCGACACGAACGTTTCCGACGGCGAATCTCCCTACGATTGCATCCTCATGGATTACCAGGACCGGGTCGGCGATCAGCAGTGCGAAAGTTACATACACACGGTCGGGCAAATCAACGACGCGTCACAACTCGAAGCGGCGTCGCAAATGCTGACCGAACTGGGCGAGGAATCGGAGCACCTCGTCCTCCACCGCTTCGATATCATCCGCGCCGGCGAGCGGATCGCAGCGCTCGATAGCGACGCCATCGAGGTTTACCGACGCGAGACCGAGCTCGAGTCGCACATTACCAATCGTCGCCTCACGGTCGATACCTCGATCGACGACCTCCGCATCGGCGACCTGATCGAGGTCGAGAAAACGATCATCGAGCGTGCCGGCGAGCACCCCGTCTGGGTCAAGCATCATTTCCGCATGTTCGCGCTCGACTGGGGCTACCCGGTATCGCAGTTGCGCATCACCATCGACAACCGGTCGAGCCACCGACTCACGCTGCAGCATCATCGTATCGACGGTGGCGTCTGGCAGGACGATATCGAAACCGTCGAGCCCGGGACCCGCTATTCGCAATCCTATTTCGATCTCGAGGCCATGCAGATACCGGAAACCGCGCCGGAATGGTGGTGGACGAACTGCATGCTGGTGTCGCGCACCCAAACCTGGAACCAGGTATCGCGCTACCTGTACGACTACTATACGCGTGCCGGCAGTTTCGACAGCGGCTTCGACCGGGCCGCGCTCGAACCGATCGGTCTCGGCGACGATATTCGCGGCAACGTGATCCGGATCGTGCGTTTCGTGCAAAACGAGATTCGCTATCGGGGCCGGCATCACGGTATCTACTCGCATACGCCGCGCCCGCCCGACGAGGTCCTGCGCCGCCGCGCCGGCGACTGCAAGGACAAGTCCAACCTGCTGGTCGCGCTGCTGCGAGCGATCGACGTCGAGGCCAACCTGGCGCTGGTTGCGACCGGGTTCGGCAAGAGTCTCGATCGCCTGCAGCCATCCCCGCAGCTGTTCGACCACATGATCGTGCGCGCCCGGGTCGATGACGAAACGCGCTATTTCGACGCGACGATCAAGAAACAGGGCGGCGACTTCGATCACGTTACCGACCTCGATTTCGGCTACGCGCTGAACCTGACCGCGGCTGGCGAAGCGCTCGCCGCGCTGCCGTTTCATCGCCAGCAGCCGTCGTACAAGGTGGCGTTTCGGCTCGACCTGCGCGACGGCAAAAGCGGTCGCGGTCGCCTCGAGGTGCGCCGCGAATTTCATCGCGGTGACGCCGACTTCGTCCGCCAAAAGTTCGCGTCGACCGAAAAGCGCCAGATTGCCGAGGAATCGCGCGACTGGGTCAAGAACCAGATCGGATGCGAACTCGTCGTCGAACAGCCGGTCGCCATCACCCGCGACGATACCGAAGCCAACGTTCTGGTCGTCGAGGAGTCCTATTCGATCATCAACCTCGGCCGCACCCATCCGCGCAACCAGATCGAGGTCGATAGCAGCCTGTACCAGCACTTTCCGTTGCCGGCGGGCCCCGATTTCCCGCTGCAGCTGCACGCCGACGGGCACATGGAATTCGATCTCGCGGTCCAGTATCCGCACCGACCGCCTCCGACCGCCACTGAACTGAAGCTGTCCAATCGGCACTTCGCCTATACCGATCGCGTCTGGCTCGATGGCCGGGTGATGCATTTCGCGACACAGATAACGCCCCATACCGATCGTGTCGAGCGCGGCGAACTCGAGGCGTATCGCCTCGAGGCCGAGAAAATCTGGAATCGTTCGCGCTACCTGCTGCCGATCAAGGTCGGATTCGGCTGGTCCTGCGGATGGATTTTTCTGTTCGCGGTGATCGTTTTCGGCCTGGTCATGATCCTGTTCACGGACTGAACCGGGCGCGCTCAGACCGGTTCGAGACGCGGCGGCTCGAAGTCGAGTTCGAGTCGCCACAGCAGCCGGATCGCGTAAAACACGGCGTAGAAGAAGCCGAGCGGAAACAGGATCGTTTTCAGCAGGTAGATTGCGACCAGGTTGATGAAGTGCTCGATACCCTCGCCGATCCGGCGGTTCAGCTCGTCGAGGCTCAGGCTGCGCCAGAAGGTCAGCGCCGAATCGCGGAAAGTCTTCGGGTCGACGGCCTCGTCGCCGTCGATGTCGAGCAGGTTTTTCTGGAAGCGCTCGATTTGCTGATCGCTCTGCACCCGCTGCGGTTCGAGGAACAGGTAGTCGACGCCGCTGTTGAGACCGACCGCCAGCCCCAGCGCGAAGCGGACGAAAATCACCACCACGAAACAACGCAAGACGAGGTTTTGCGCGCGCGTCGAGCCATAGAACAGCAGCAGCAGCGCGGTTACGCCGAGCGTCGCGACGAGGTAAAGAAACAGCTCGTGCGACGCCAGCAACAGCAACACTTTTTGCGCCGCGAGCGACGCCAGCACCCAGGTCATGACGGTCGAAAAGCGCTCGATCATGTCGTTGACCGGATCGAGGATCTCGCCGATCGTCAGCGAGCCCGAGACCACGCCGACGCCGGCTTCGACGCTGCTGCTCTGCAGGATCGACACGATCGCATTCAGCCCGCGCGCGGTCGCGTAGGTCAGCGCCGCGGTCTTGAGCGCGTCGTTGGTATAGGTATCGACATAGTCGTCGAGCGCGCGGGTGCTCGACAGCGCGACCAGCACGACGATCGATACGGCGGCGACGGTTTTTCGCAGCGGCATTAAGACGCGGTCAGTACACCGATTGCTCGGGATACTTGCCCTTGATGCCGCGATACTCGCCTCTGATCGAAGCGAGGTCGCGTTCGAGATCGCCGCTCGCCCTGAAAGTCCTGAGATAGCCGCCTTCGCGGTGCTCGAAGTCGAGGAAACCGAGGACGATCGGCACCCCGGCGCCCACCGCCATGTGATAGAAACCGGTTTTCCAGCTGTTGACCAGGCTGCGATTGGCTTCCGGCGCGATCACGACGATGAGTTCGTCGCTTGCCTCGAATCGCCGCACCATCTGCTCCACCGTGTTGCGTCGCTCGCCCAGGTAGACCGGGATGCCGCCGAGCCACTTCATGACCGGTCCGAAGGGCCCGACGAACAGGCTCGACTTGGCCATCCAGTAGATCCGCAGCCGGAACACGAGGCTGATCGCGAGGGTGTAGACCGCATCCCAGTTGCTGGTGTGCGGATAGGCAATGACGATGAATTTGCGTTCGTCGGGCGGCCTGCCGCAGACGCACCAGCCGGTCGTCCACAGGAATGCGCGCGCGATCCAGTAGAACAGCGGCGTGATCAGCGGCGTGTTGAACAGCGTGTAGCGGTACATGTGCGCCCTCGATCAGTCGGCGTAGAGTTCGTCGGTACGCGCCGCCATGATCAGGTCGTTCCGGTGCAGGCCCTTGATCTTGTGCGTCCACCAGGTCACCTCGACCCGGCCCCATTCGGTCAGAATCGCCGGGTGATGGCCGGCGTGCTCGGCGATCTCGCCGACGCGGTTGGCGAAGGCCATCGCGTCGGCAAAGTTCTTGAATTTGAAACTGCGCGATAGCTGCGGGATGCCGTCGCTCTCGTTGATGCGCCAGTCCGGGATGTCGGGCATCAATTCCTCGAGCTCGGCGTCACTGACCGGTGGTGCGTCCGCGCGGCAGGCCTCGCATTCCTGTTGGCTCAGGCTGGCCATGTCGTCCTCCCCCGCAAGGGTCGTGTCGATGAATCGGGGCGCGTTGCGGCGCCCCCGCGACAGAGCTTATCACAACCGCCGGCCATTCCGTATGGCCGCCAGGCTGGGCTGGCGTCGCTTGCGTATCAGTCGGGGAGCGGAATGAACTCGTCGTCGCCGGGCACCGGGTCGAAGCGCCCGTCGCGCCAGTCCTGCTTGGCGGTCTCGATTCGATCCTTCGAACTCGACACGAAGTTCCACCAGATGTGGCGCTTGCCGAGCGACTCGCCGCCGATGACCATGACGAGGCTGTCGGCGGCAGCCTCGAGCTCGAGCGCGGCGCCGGGGCAGGCCACCGCCATCTGGCCGGTGGCGAAGCGACGGCCGTCGATGCCGACTTCGCCGTCGACGACGTAGGCGGCAAGCTCGTCGTACTCGCGCGGCAGCGCCAGGCAGCTGCCCGCCGCCAGACGGCATTCCAGATACAGCGTCGGCGACAGCTGGCGCACCGGCGATTCATGATCCCAGGCCCGGCCCATGATCACGCGTACCCGGGCGCCGTCGCGCTCGACGGCGGGCAGGTCGGCGGACGGGTAATGTACGAAATCGGGGTCACACTCCTCGTCTTTCTGCGGCAAGGCCATCCACGACTGGATGCCGTGCAGGCGCGAGGTCGTCTCGAGATCGTCGCCCGCGCGTTCGGAGTGAACGATGCCGCGGCCGGCGACCATCAGGTTGACCGCGCCGGCGCGAATCGGCTGCACGAAGCCAAGGCTGTCGCGGTGCATGATTTCGCCGTCGAAAAGATAGGTCACGGTCGCGAGGCCGATGTGCGGGTGGGGTCGCACCTGGATGCCCTCGCCCGGCGGAAACTCGGCCGGGCCCATGTGATCGAAGAAAATGAACGGCCCGACCATGCGCCGCTCGCGCGCCGGCAACACGCGGCGCACGCTGAAACCGCCGAGATCTTTCTCGCGTGGCTCGATGACGAGTTCGACCGCGCCGTCGGCCCCGCTGCAGGCCGGTTCGTTGGCTGTCTGGTAACTCATGCTCCCTCCGGGCGGCTGTGGATCTCGATCGGTACCGCGGCGTACCCTATACGCGTTCGCCGTTCGCCGCAATGTCGGTCGCGCGTCGCGGCAGGCTGAGGTGCAACACCGCGAGCGCGGCCAGCGCCGACAGGAGCGAACCGAGCAGGATTCCGAGCCGGTCGCCGGCGAAATATTCGCCGCCGCCATGTTCGAAGGCAAGGCCGGCGATGAACAGGCTCATCGTGAAGCCGATGCCGCAGGCGAAGGCCGTGCCGAGCAGCTGACCCCAGTTGATCTGCGGCGGCAAAGCTACCAATCGCAACAGCATCGCGATTCCGACGAACAGCAGGATCCCGACCGGCTTGCCGAGGAACAGCCCGAGGACGACGCCGAGGGTGACCGGATGGGTGAGGTCGGCGAGCGACATGCCGGCAAGCGCGAGCCCGGCATTGGCGAAAGCGAAGGCCGGCAGAATCGCGAAGGCAACCGGGCCGTGCAGGTTATGCTCCAGTTCGCGCAGCGGCGAACTGCCGTCCTCGCCGCGCATCGGGATGCAAAACGCGATCAGCACGCCGGCGAGCGTCGCGTGGACCCCGGATTTCAGCACCGCGACCCAGAGCACGACGCCGAGCAGGATATAGCTCGACGTGCGCGTGACGCCGAGCCGGTTCATCGCCATCGCGGTGACGAACGCGATCGCGCCGGCGCCGAGCGCCCACGGCGACAGGTCGCCCGAATAGAACAGCGCGATGATGACGATCGCGGCGAGGTCGTCGAAGATCGCGAGCGTCAGCAGGAAAACCTTCAGCGCGATCGGCACGCGGCTGCCGAAGACGCCGAGCAGCGCGAGCGCGAAGGCGATGTCGGTGGCGACCGGGATCGCCCAGCCGTCGAGAGCGGCCGGGTCGCTCCAGTTCATCCAGGCGTAAATTGCCGCCGGCACGACCATGCCGCCGAGCGCGCCGACTGCGGGCAGCACGATTTGCGCCGGCGACGACAACTCGCCCTCCATGAACTCGCGCTTGATTTCGAGCCCGACAAGGAAGAAGAACACCGCCATCAGGCCGTCGTTGATCCACAGCAGCAGCGGCTTGTCGATCGCCAGCGCGCCGATTTGAACCGCCACCGGCGTGCCGAGCAACGCATCGTAATAGATTGCCAGCGGCGAATTGGCGATCAGCATCGCGACGATCGCCGTCACCAGCAGCAAGATGCCGCTCGCGGATTCGAGTTGCAGGAACTCGCGCAGCGTCGCGAGCAGCGGTGAAGCGTTGTCTGCTTTTTCCATTCGCGGCTAGTTGGGGTATCTAACGCCGAATTGCAAGCGAACGCGGCCGGGCGTCGGGAACCGGGCCCGGTTTGGTGCGCACCACCCGGCTCGGTGGACTGAAGAAGCGATCGAGCAGCGCGCGCAGCCAGCCAAGCGGGCCGCGAGCACGGCGCTTGCCGCCCTCACTGCAAAGCGCGTTGCTGCGCGCCTTCAGTCGCAGTTCGCGTGCGACCGCGGTTCGCACCTGGTCGAAATCGATCACGCCGACGACGAGTCCGAAGCCCTGCGTCTGGCCGAGGTCGTGACAGCCGCGCGGCAATGCGCCGAAGCGGGCGTGGTAATCGCGCAGGAAATGCCCGAGGTGACGCCGCTTGTCGTACCAGGCAATTTGCAAAATTCGGACGTCGGGACGTTCACCCATGATCTGGTTGACGGTCAGGTTGATCTCGAAGCGCGGATGCATTGCCGACCCGTCCGCGACCGCAGCTGTCCCGGGCGCGTTGCGATCAGCGATGTGGGTCGGCGGCGACACGGGCGACCTGCTACAGTCCGTGACCGCGGGAATAGCCGTTCGGCGGCGGCGATTGCCAACCGTCGAGCGCCGCCGGCGGCGGCGTGAAAATTTCGACCTGCAGCGGGTAGCACGGCGTTGCGTCGTCCGAATGGCTGCTGCCGCAATCGCCGCCGGGACAGGTCGACAGCGCGGCGAGCAGGTCGATCTCGGCAAAGAACTCGATGTAATCGCCGGGGCGTACCGGGCTCGCCTTCATGAAGTACTGGTGCGTGTCGAGCGTGAATCCGGTGCACATGAAAACATTGAGCACGTCGTGGACGTGCAGTTCCGCCTCGCGTGGCGGCAGGCCGGTCGCCGCGGCCAGCGCGCGGGTCAGGTTCGAATGGCAGCAATAATGGTAATCGACGCCCATCAGCAAGTGATTGGTGTAGGGGTCGCAGCGCGTGCCGATCACGTCATGCACGCCGCCGCCGTCGGCATCGAAGCCGTACCAGTCGAGCGTATCGGCGACGATCGTCGCCATCGGCCGCAACCCGGGCAGCGAGCTCCACAGACGATCGCCGAGACCGACGTGGGTCGCGTGCAGCTGTCGCGTTTTGCCGCTGAAGAAGCGCTCGCCGAGGTCGTGCCGGTGCCACAGGTTCAGGTCACCGACCTGCGGACCGTCGATGCTGGTGATGCGAAAAAAAGATCCGGCCGGCACGTCAAAGGCGCGGCCGTCACGCGGCGGCACGACGATTTCGTCGACCCGTTCGGCCTGCCGGCGGGCCGCGGCATAAAGCTCGAGATCCGGCACCGGCAGTTGATCGACCCGGTAGCAGACGAGCGGTTGCGCCGCACGCCGCTCGGCGGCGTCGACGGGTGTAGTCGACAAACGGGTCTCGGACATGCTCGATAGACCCCCTTTGGTTATTGTTGACGTCATTCTACTCCAAACGGCAGGCTCTGTTCAGCGAAGAAGTCAGTTTCCCGCGGCATTCGCGTCATGGTTATCCGACGAATCGCTTCGGCGCGCGAAAATCGGTACCATCGGCCGCCACATCTGGTGATTCGGGGTAGCGCAAGTGGCGAGAATACGAAAGCCGTCGGAAATCGACGCAAAACTGCAGCGGGCGACCGACCCGTTCGGTAACCTGCTGGTCGACCTGTTTCACTACCTGTTGCTGTTCGCGATCGGCGCGGCGATCTTCTGGTCGGCAGCGGTGGAATTCATCGCGCTGTTTCCGAAAGGCGGCGCGTCGATCGAGGACATTCTGCTGCTGTTCATCTACCTCGAACTCGCGGCGATGGTCGGCATTTACTTCAAGACCAACCACATGCCGACCCGCTTCCTGATCTACGTCGCGATCACCGTCCTGACCCGGCTGCTGGTCGTCGACGTGCAGGAACACCACGACCCGGATCTCGGCATCGTCTATATCTGCGGATCGATCCTCCTGCTGGCGCTGGCCAATCTCGTCGTGCGCTACGGTTCGAACCGTTTCCCGGCGGCGATCCCGGGCGTCCCCGAGCGTACCGACGACGACTGAACCGGTTCAGCCCGGCGCCGCCAGCAGCCCGTGCTCGCGACCGACCGTCCGCGCCAGCTCGCACTGGCGCGGCGCCAGCGCGATCCCGTCCGGTCGCGTCGCGCCCTGCATCAGATTGCCCGGCGTTTCGACGTGCTCGCCACTGTTGGCGAGCACGTGGAAGAGCTCGTGCGCGAGCGCGACGCCGGGGTCGTCGACGTCGAGCATCAGCCAGACGCTGTCGGCGAGCCACGGGCGGCGAACGGTATTGGCACGACCGAAAGCCTCGCCGGTAAAGGGTTGCGGCCGGTGGGTGTCGCGCGCGAACACGACCGTCGGTGGCCGCCGCTCGAGCGCGGCGAACAGCGTGTGCGCATGGCCGACGGTCAGGTCGCGCAGATAATCCGGCCCGTCGATCGCGGTCAGGCCGACCTCCCCGGCGACGATGCCGCATTGCGCGAGGATGTCGTATGCCTGGCGCACGGTCGCCTCGACTCGCGCGCGCGACCAGCGCGGCTCGAGCACGACGACGTCGAGCGACAGCCGCAGGCCATCGGCCAGCGGCGCCGGGTCGATCTCGAGCGCCGGCAATTTTGCCTTTGCAATCGGCGCGCCGGCACGCGGGTCGGCGATGTAGCCGCCACTCGCCCAACCTTGCGCGAGGGGGCTGGCGTAACGCCGCCGCAATTCGGCGACGAGGTCGGCCGCCTGCCAGTCCGGGTTGGCCTGCTTGATCCGCGCCGCCAGCGCCAGCGCGCGCGACACCGCGTAGCTCGAACCCGACGCAAAGGTCGTCTCGCCCGAGTAATCGAGCACCCGCAGGTTTTCCGCCGGCACCAGAAAATCGACCGACGCGCGCCCCCAGTTGGTGCGCTCCGCCGGGCGGGCGAAGTCGTCGGCCGAGGTGACGACGACCAGGTTGTCGAGTTCGAGCGCCGCCGGGTAGACCGGCTGCTCGTCGATGTCCCAGCCGTCGTTACCCGCCGACGCGATGAACAACAGGTCCGGATGTGCACGCGCGGCTTCGGCGAACGCGTCCCATTCGTCGGCGCGGTAGCCGCCGAGCGGCAGGCCGACCAACGCGACCCCGTGACGCGCCGCATGCGCCACCAGGTCGCGCATGCGGTGCATGTCGGGCCGCGGATAGCGGTAAGGCACGAGTTCGACCTCCGGCGCCTCCGCGAGCAGCAGCGACGCGGTGCGCGTGCCGTGGCGCTGGACGAAAAAGCCGCCGCCGAGCAGGTGGGCGTCGTACGGCAGCGCATCGAGTTCCCAGAAATCATGGCCGATCAGGCGGCCATCGCCGTCACGCGCAAGCCGCGTGTTGATCTCCGTCAGCCGGTAATTGACGCCCGAGTCGACGAGGCCGACGCGCAGTGGCGAGCGCGCCGTTGCGGCAGCGCGCGGCCGCCATTCGAGCGGCGGATTGAGCCAGTCGGGCGGGCCGCGGGGTCGGAAATCGGCATCGAGGGTGTCGATCGTGCGCGCGACGCCGTCGTCGCTGTAGTTGATCCGGCGCGCAACCTGCAGTTCGCAGTCGACATTCAGCGCCACCAGGACTTCCGGTGTGTCGGGCGCGCGGTAGGATCGCGCAACGAAGCGCAAGGTGCGCCCGTTGGGCTCGATAACCTCGAGTTCGAGCGGGGCGCCGGCGTCGCTGCGGGCGCGATGGAGCACACCCCATTCGACGCCGCGCGCGATGATCGCTGAGGTCGCCACGGGGCCGCGGGTGAAACCCGGCGCCAGGGCTCGCGTGTCGGCCCATTGCCGGCAAGTCTCGGCGGCGAAGTCGCGCAGGCGCTCGGGCTGCCAGCCGGCGGCGGCGGCAAACGCGGCGAGCGCGAGGGACAACCCCGCGAGCCAGCATGCTTTACGTCGAATCATCGAGCCACCGGGACCGTGAACGAGCCCGAATTGTAGCAGCCCTTCTCGGCCAGGTATTACCCGCAGTCGTACCCCGGCCCCGCGACTTGCCGGGCCCGCGAATACGTCGCGCGCGATCGTTCCGATCGAAACGGTGGCGGGCCGGCATGCTGTGCAGGCGCGGGGTTCGCGCGTAGAATGGCGACGCTGGGTACCGGAGATCGATCACATGCAGCTGAGCGGCGCGCAACTCGAAGAATTCGACCGCAGCGGCTACCTGTTCCTGCCCAATGCTTTCGGTGCCGACGAGGTAAGGGTGCTGAAGGCGGCCGCGATCGAAGTGTACGCCCTCGCGCGCGACGAAGTCTGGCGCGAGAAATCCGGGGTCGCGCGCACCGCGTTCGCGGCGCATACCTACAACGAAGCCTTCCGCCGCCTCGGCCGCCATCCGCGGTTGATCGAACCGGTCATGCAAATTCTCGGCGGCCCGGTCTACATGCACCAGTACAAGGTCAACGCCAAGGCCGCTTTCGACGGCGATGTCTGGCAGTGGCATCAGGACTATGGCACCTGGGCGCGCGACGACGAGATGCCCGAACCCAGGGCCATGAACGTCGCGGTATTCCTCGATGACGTCACCGCGGCCAATGGCCCGTTGATTTTCCTGCCCGGCAGTCACCGGCACGGTGTCGTCGAAGCCGGCCATGATCTCGAGACCACCAGTTACCCGCTGTGGACGCTCGATCGCGACACCGTCAGCAAACTCTACCGCGAGGGCGGTTGCGTCGCACCCACCGGCGACGCCGGCTCGATGCTGATGTTTTCGAGCCTGTTGGTACACGCCAGCCCGCCGAACATCAGCCCGATGGATCGCACCATCGTCTATTTGTCGCTGTGCCACGTCGACAACCATATCCGCGCGTTCAATCGCCCCGAATGGGTCGCCCACCGCGACTTCAGACCGATCGAAGCGCTCGCCGACGATTGCCTGCAAGCGCTCGCCGCGGCGGCCGCCGCCGAGGCCTGAATCGGGTGTATCTCTACACCGCCCTCGCCCAGCGCGCCGCCGACGGCAACCCGGTTCGCGTCGGCCTGATCGGCGCCGGCAAGTTCGGCGCGATGTTCCTCGCCCAGGTGCCCAGCACCCCCGGAATCGCGGTCGCCG
>JBPEYE010000203.1:0-10850 GCA_052030825.1 Gammaproteobacteria bacterium
GAAGCAACCCGATGGGGCGGTATTTCGCGATACCGCCCCTTTTCGGGTCAGGCGGCAGGGACGCCATCCATTCCATTCGGCGGTGACGAGCAATGACTCGAATACTTCATTTCATCGATAGCCTCAGCGCATGGTCCGGCAAAGCCTTTGCCTGGTGTATCGTCATCCTGACGTTCTCGACCTGCTACGAGGTCTTCATGCGTTACGTGTTGAACGCGCCGACCGTGTGGGCCTTCGACATGAGCGTGCAGATGTACGGCGCATTGTTCATGATGGCCGGCGCCTATGCCCTGTCGCAGGATGCGCACGTTCGCGGCGACGTGGTCTATCGCCTGCTGAGCAAGCAAACCCAGGCCAAGATCGACCTGGTGCTGTATATCCTGTTTCTGATGCCCGGCGCGCTGGCGCTGGTCTATTACGGCTACAACTTCGCCGCCGACTCCTGGTTCTACAAGGAGGTCAGCTGGAGCAGCCCGTCGCGCATCCAGATTTACTTTTTCAAGACCCTGATACCGATCTCGGGCATGCTGGTCTTGTTGCAGGGAATCGCCGAGGCGGTGCGCTGCGTGATCTGCATCCGCACCGGCGAGTGGCCGCCGCGCCTGCACGACGTGCAGGAAACCGAAACCATGCTGCTGAACGAGCAGGAAGATCTGCGCAGGCTGGAGCGTGAGTCCCAGCTGGTGGACAAAGAAGATTTGGAGAAAAGAGATGTCTGATCCGGTCATCGCCGTCGTCATGCTCGGCCTGTTCATATTCATGGTCATGCTGGGTTTTCCGATCGCCTTTACGCTGATCGCGATGGGTCTCGGCTTCGGCTATTACGCGTACTACGACGCCGAACGCATGCAGACCATTTTCGATAACCGGATCTTCGACCTGTTCGTGCAAAACACCTTTTCGGTCATGTCCAACGACGTACTGGTCGCGGTGCCGTTATTTTTATTCATGGGATACGTGGTGGAACGGGCGAATATCGTCAATCGCCTGTTCTTCAGTATCCAGCTCGCCGCGCGCAACCTGCCGGGTTCGATGGCGGTGGCCGCGCTGTTCACCTGCGCGGTATTCGCGACCGCGTCGGGCATCATCGGCGCGGTCGTCACGCTGATGGGGATGCTCGCATTCCCGGCGATGCTGAAGGCCGGCTACGACGAACGCTTCGCCTCCGGGGTCATTTGCGCCGGCGGCTGCCTCGGCATCCTGATCCCGCCGTCGATCATGCTGATCGTCTACTCGGCGATCGCCGAACTCTCGCCGCTGCGGCTGTACGCGGCCGCGCTGTTTCCGGGCATGATGCTGGCCGGCCTGTACATGGTTTACGTCGTCGGCCGCGCGGCCTTCAATCCGAGCCTCGCGCCCAAGCCGCCGGAAGAAAACGTACCGTCCTTCGGCCGGATCATCTGGGAATTGATGACCTCGTTCATTCCGCTGGCGGTGCTGATCATGAGCGTGCTCGGCGCGATCCTGCTCGGCCTCGCGACCCCGGCGGAGGCCGCCGGCGTCGGCGCCTTCGGCGGCCTGGTGCTGGCGGTTGCCTACCGCTCGCTGAACTGGACGCGCCTGAAGGAAGCCGTCTACCTGACCGCCAAGACCTCGGCGATGGTTTGCTGGCTGTTCGTCGGATCGTGGACTTTCGCCTCGGTGTTTTCCTACCTCGGCGGCCACGACCTGATCAAGGACTGGGTGCTGTCGCTCGATCTCGGCTCGGTCGGCTTCCTGATTCTCGCCCAGTCGATCATCTTCCTGCTCGGCTGGCCGCTGGAGTGGACCGAGATCATCATCATCTTCGTGCCGATCTTCCTGCCGATGCTCGAAACCTTCAACGTCGACCCGCTGTTCTTCGGCATCCTGGTTGCGCTGAACCTGCAGACATCGTTTTTGACACCACCGATGGCCATGGCGGCCTACTACCTGAAGGGCGTGGCGCCGCCGCATATCCAGCTGATCAACATCTTCCGCGGCATCATGCCCTACCTCGTGATCATCATTTTCTCGATGGTGCTGCTGTATAACTTCCCGGGCATCGCGCTGTGGCTGCCGGTCTACCTGTTCGGCTAGCGCGGCCATCTCCCGGCGCATGACCGATAGTCGTCCGGCAGGCAGAACGGTTTGATCGACGACGCCTTCCAGCTCGGCGCCTGCGCCGCGCGCGCGGCAATCGACGAGGGTTTGCTGTCGTCGCAGGAGCTCGTCGAAGCCTGCCTCGCGCGGATCGACGAGCTCGAACCGACGATCGGCGCCTGGGCACACATCGATCGGGAGTTCGCGCTGCAGCAAGCGCGCGAAGCCGATGCGTTTCGCCGTCGCGGCCTGCGCGTCGGCGCGCTGCACGGCATCCCGGTCGGCATCAAGGACATCGTCGACACGCGCGACCTGCCAACCGAGCGCGGCACGCCGCTGCACCGGGGACGCCGGCCGGAGCAGGATGCAACGCTGGTGTCACTGCTGCGCGAAGCGGGCGCAATCATCCTCGGCAAGACGGTGACTACCGAACTCGCGGTGCTGGCGCCGGGTAAAACACGCAATCCGCACAACCCGGAACACACGCCCGGCGGCTCGTCGAGCGGCTCGGCCGCCGCGGTGGCCTGCGCCATGCTGCCGCTCGCGGTCGGCACCCAGACCAACGGTTCGGTCATCCGGCCTGCGTCTTACTGCGGGGTCGTCGGTTTCAAACCCACCTTTGGACGGATTTCTCGTCACGGCGTGATGCGCCAGTCACCGCCACTCGACCAGATCGGCATGTTCGCGCGCACGCTCGAAGACTGCGCCCTGGTCGCCGACGTGCTGATGCGTTTCGACGGCCAGGATGCCGCGATGCGGCCGGTCGCGCCACCCTGCATTGCCAGCGTCATGGACGAGGAGATTCCGATCGAACCGCGCTTCGCCTTCGTCCGGACGCCGCGCTGGGAGCAGGTCGAAGCGGTCAGCAAGGACGCGTTCCGCGAATTGATCGACGCCGTCAACCGCGACGACGGCAAGCGTATCGATATCGTCGATTTGCCGAGCGAATTCGACGATCTCTACCGTGATCACCAGACGATCATGGAGGCGGATCTCGCGCGCAATTTCGCCGCCGAGTACCGCGACGGCAAGCATGAGCTCAGCGCGGTGCTGCGGGAAATGATCGAACGCGGTCAGCAGACCAGCGATGACGACTACGCCGCGGCGGTCGCGCGAATGCCGGCCTACGTCGATGACCTCGACGAATTTTTCGACGCCTACGACGCAATCGCGACGCCGGCGACCCTCGGACCCGCACCGGCCGGCCTGGAATCGACCGGCAGCCCGGTCATGTGCACGATCTGGACCCACTGCGGCAGCCCGGCCCTCAACCTGCCGCTGCTGCAGGACGCCGCCGGCTTGCCGATCGGGTTGCAACTGGTCGGACAACGGGATGACGACGCGCGCCTGTTTCGCAGCGCGCGCTGGTTGTTGAATTATCTTGACGAGTAGATTACCGTGTTTTTCCGATTCGAGGTGCCCAAATGGACAATCTGATTACCGGCCTGTTCGCGGTCGTCATCTTTCTCGCCTTCACCCTGGGCCTCGCCGAGTCGATCGGCGCGATCCCGTTTTTCGTGATCGTGATTATCGTAGGCGCAATGCTGGTAACCGATTTTTACCAGTCCGCCCGCGAGGGCCTGAAGCAGGACCCGGAGGATTAACGCCTTTCGCGGCTGCCGATCGCAAGCACCGGCAGGCCAGACCCCCCCGGACGTGCCGGTTCGAAATTCGCCTGGTCGTCGATCGGCGCCCGAGGCAGCATCCGTGGGTTTCGAAAATCGAAAAACCGGCTGACCGGTTCCCCGTGACAGATATTCCCGAAGACCGGCCCGTGCGATGGATATAGATTTCGGTCGACCCCGGATATCCTCGGGAATTCCCCGCGATACCCCGACGCGATTCGATAATGCGAGGAACAATTCATGACTACCGGTGCACGTATATCGACTGGCAAGCGGCCGGGAACAAGACGCGGGTTCCTGAAAACGATGGTGACGGCCGGCACAGCGGCAACCCTGGGATTCCCGCATATCCGCAATGCGGCCGCGGCCGAGACCACGACCTTGAATATCCAGACATCGTGGCCGGGCGGCATCGGTCTCGAAACCTTCAAGGACTGGTGCAACGGCATTATCGAGAAGACCGGCGGCGAACTCGCGTTTCAGGCTTACGGCGCGCTCGATACCATCGACGAATTTCAGTTTCTCGAGGCGCTCGAGCGCGGCCTGCTCGACGCGATCAATCCGTTTACGCTCTACTGGGCCAGGCGCATGCCGGCCGCGGTGTTTCTGAGTTCCTACCCGCTCGGGTTGCGAAATCCGCACGAATGGGACGTATTCTACTACTCGCTCGGCGGGCTCGAGCTCGCCCGTGAGGTCTTCGCCAAACAGGGCTTGCACTACGTCGGTCCGATTCACCATGGACCCAACATCATCCATTCGAAGACGCCGATCCGATCCATCGACGATTTCCGCGGTCGCAGGATGCGCCTGCCGGGCGGCATGGTTGCCGAGGTATTCCAGGCGGCCGGCGCCGAGACGACGCTGCTGTCCGGCGGGGAAATTTTCCCGGCGCTGGAGAAAGGCACGATCGACGTCACCGACTATGTCGGCCCGGCGATCAACTACGAACTGGGTTTCCACCGTTTCACGAAGTACATTTCGATGGGACCGCCCGGCGTCATGTCGATCTACCAGCCAGTCGACCTGATGGATCTGACCGTCGCTATGCCATCGTGGGAAAAGCTGTCGCGGGCGATGCAGACTTTCGTCGAGATGGAAGTGCACGTGTATTCCGACCTGCACCACGCCGCGATCCAGAAAGCCGACCAGAAAGTCTGGCAGAGATTCGACGACGCCGGGGTCGAGGTAACGCGACTGTCGCATGACGACGTCGAGGCTTTTACCCGGCTCGCAGTGCCGCGCTGGTACGCGTGGGCGAAGAAGGACCGCTTCGCCGCTCGGGCATTCAGGACCCAGCTCGGTTACATGCTGTCCGGCTCGCTCGGATACGTAACCCCGGACATGATCGAAGGTCAGTCGCTGTAGCGTCTTAGCGGCTGGTGGCGCGATCGACCGCCAGCTATTCGATTGCCTCGAGCGATCGCCGGTAGAGCGCGGCGCGCTGTACGTAGCTGTTGGCTGCGTCGCGCAGCGAATCGATTTCCGCTTCGGTCAGCTGGCGTTTCACCCTGGCCGGCGCACCGAGTAACAGCGAGCGCTCGGGAAACGACTTGCCCTCGGTGACCAGCGCGCCGGCACCAAGCAGCGATTCCCTGCCAATCACCGCATCATTCATGACCAGGGCCTGGATGCCGATCAGGCTGCCGTCACCAATCGTACAGCCATGCAGCATGGCCTGGTGGCCGACCGTGACGCCGTCGCCGATCCAAAGCGGAAAGCCGGGATCAGCGTGCAGCACGGCGCCATCCTGCACGTTGCTGTCATCGCCCACCACGATCGAATCGTTATCGGCGCGAATCACGACACCGGGCCAGATACTGACCCGCTCGCCGAGGCGCACGTCGCCGATCAGGACCGCCTCGGCGGCGACGAAGGCGCTTGCGGGGATCCGTGGAACCAGCTTGTCGAGTCGATAAATCGTCACCTGCATTTGCCTCCTTGAGCCAATTATCGGGCTACCACCTGCGTGCCGGTTGCATCACTCAAGTCGCGGCAACGCCGACAGCAGGTGCCGCGCATACCAGTAAGCAAATTTACCCACGCAGGGTTCGAGCGCGGCAAAGCGTCCGGGCCGCGCGAACGGCGACGCGAGGCCACGCTGCTGGCGAAGCAGGAACGGCAGGTCTTCGTCGAGCGCGGCGTCGATACGCCGATAGTAATGCTCGGCACGCTGGTCGAAATCGGCGAGCGCGACCGACGCCGACGGAAACGCGATGGTTTGCACGATGCGGCTGCGATCCGCCGTGAGCGGCAGTGCCTGGTACATCCACAGCGAATCCTGCGACGCGGCGAAAGTCAGGTTCGGAAACACCCAGGTATAGCGAGTACCGCGGCGGTAGCGCCCCTCGAGCCCTTCGCCCACCGGAAGCGCCTCGTGCTGGGCCTCGGCCAGCAGCGCGGCGGCACCCTCGGTGGGACCGAACTGGGTCGCGAACTCGCCCTGGGCTGGCTCCGGCGCATCCGGTTCAGGATAGAGCCAGTTGATCGAATCCGGGTGCACCGCCGGCAGATGGTAATATTCGTTGAACACCTCGATGAAGGTCTTCCAGTTGCATTCGACGTCGAACTCGCGCACCCGTGTCACCACGAGGTCGGCAAGACGCCACGGGGCATGGATCTCGCCGAAGTCGCCGAGCCAGGTGTCGAGCGACGGCGGATCGTCGGCGAAGCTGACGAAGGCGAGCCCGTCGCGACATTCGAGCGCAAACTCGACGAGGCCGTAATCCGCCGGATCGAAATCGCGCGCGCTCTCCATCCGCGGGTAGACCTTGAGGCGACCCTCGAGGTCGTAGGTCCACCAGTGAAACGGGCACCGGATCTTGCGGCAATTGCCGCTGCCGGCGAGCAACTCGCTGCCGCGATGGCGGCACGAGTTGGCGAACGCCTTGAGCGCACCGGCCTTGTTGCGGACGACGATCAGCGGCACGCCACCAACTTCGAGCGTCGCGTAGTCGCCGGCGTTGCGCCAGCGGTCGGCCAGACCCAGGGCCACCCAGCCGCGGCGAAACAACGCCGCGCGCTCGAACGGCAACAGCGCGTCGTCGGCATAGCACGCCGGCGGAATGCCGCTCGCGGCGGCCGGTTCCGGTCCGATACGGTCGAGGTCATGCCGCAACCGCTCGAACGAGGACAATTCGGGTTCAACGCGCATGGAGAATCAGGCATCGGTAGCGATGTCGCGAGTATCACTGGATTCGGCCGTCCGGGCAAGCGTGGCAACCGGCGACGAATACCGATATGATTCCGGCGAGATCGGGAACCCTGCGTCGAACCGATCGATGGCTGCGGGAAACCCGATGCGCGCGCACTGATCGCGGCGCTCGCGAGCGCGGCTTGAACGCATTCACGAACGGCGCGCAAGATACCGATCGGAACGGCATATGGCTTACCAGATCAGATTCGAGAACGAGGGACGCGGCGTCGTGCTCGAGTTCAGCGGCGCAATCTCCGGCGCCGAAATCATCGAGGCCGCAGATCGCATGTATCGCGACGACCCGGAGGGGCGTTTGCGCTACCAGATTGTCGATCTCACCGGCGCCAGCGCGCTCGTTATATCGGAGGATCAATTGCGCCGAATTGCGTTGCTCGACAAACAGGCCGCGAACCTGAATCCGAATCAGGTCGTCGCGCTGGTGGGCAGCGACGCGATATTCGCCGGTTCGGATCGGCGTTATTCGGTCTATGCCGAGGTCTGGGCCGGCTTCGAAACCGAATTCTTCAACACCCTCGACGAGGTTCGCGAGTGGCTGGCGAATCGGCATCCCGAATGCTTGCGAGACCCGATCTCCATGGATCATCAATGAAACGTCATCAAGTCGAGGTCGCTACCGTTGAGATCAATCCCGAGAACGGCGCGACCCCGCGCCTGGCGCCGAAGCGGGGCTGACGCGTGATGGCCAGGGTGCTCGGAATCGGCGGGGTTTTCTTCAAGTGCCGCGATCGCGCGCGCCTCGCGGCCTGGTACGCCGACGCGCTCGGCTTCGCAATCAACGATTTCGGCGGCGCGGTATTCGCGCGCGACGACCTGCCGCCGGCGGCGTACAGCGTCTGGGGCCCGTTCGACCCGGATACCGACTACTTCAGCCCGTCGCGCAAGGGCTTCATGCTCAACCTGATCGTCGACGACGTCGACGCGGCGCTCGCCCAGGTCGTCGCCGCCGGCGGTCGCCAGGTCGGCGCTATCGAGGATTACGACTACGGTCGTTTTGGCTGGTTCGTCGATCCCGACGGCAACAAGGTGGAATTATGGACGCCGGCCGCCGGGTGAGGTCGAAAACCGGGGCGCTGCCGATCGGAGCGGGATGATGCAACGCTGTGCACGTTACCGTCGATACCCACGCCGGGGGCTTGCGGGGTGACGCTGACCTTTCGCCGGGCGGCCAGCGGGGATCTCGAGGTACTGGTCGGGCTCCTGGCCGACGATCCGCTCGGCGCGACGCGCGAAAAGCGGCCGCCACCGCTCGATCCGCGCTATCGGCAAGCCTTTGCCGCGATCGACGCCGACCCCAACAACGAACTGGTCGTGCTCGAGATCGACAGGCGGCTCGCCGGCATGATGCAGCTCACCTTCATCCCGTACCTGACCCATACCGGCAGCTGGCGTTGTCTCGTCGAGGGCGTTCGCGTGGCGCGAGATTTTCGCGGCCAGGGTCTCGGCACCCGACTACTCGAGCACGCGATCGGCCGCGCGCGCGAGCGCGATTGCAGCCTCGTGCAGCTGACCTCGGACAAGCAGCGCCCCGACGCGCTGCGCTTTTACGAAGCGCTCGGGTTCCGCGCGACCCACGAGGGCTTCAAGCTCAAGCTCGAACCGCGATGAGCAGCGATGCCGGGTGGTCGGCGCTCGGCGGGGCACTCGGGGTCGTGTTGACCGCGGTCATCATCGCCGCGCTCGCGCGCAGCCGGGAGCGCGCGACGCCGGACGCCGATTCGCGCCTCAGCCACCCGCCGGGACTGCTCTGGATCGGTGTCCTCTGCTGCGGCTTCTTCGCGGGAATTGCGATTCTTTCCAACCTGTACGCGAACGCCACGACGACCTGGTGGACAACGCTTATATTCGTCACCTTCGCGCTGCTCGGGGCGCTGTTGATCGTCGAATACTGGCGCGTCGAGCACGCCATGGACGACGCCGGACTGCACTACCGAGGGCTCGTCGTGCCGCGCTTCACCCTGCCCTGGCAGGAGATTAGCAGCGTGCGCTACTCGACCCTCGCGCGCTGGATCGTATTGCGATCGCGTCGAGGCGACACCGCGCGCATCTCGATCCTGCTGCGCGGCCTGCCGGCTTTCGCCCAACGCGTGCTCAAGGACGCGCCGAACGCTGCGATCGATGCGCCGACCCGGGCCCTGCTGCGCGAGATCGCGCAAGGCCGTCTGCCGCCGCTTGCCTGAACGCGGCCCGGCGATGGACCCCGGCGCCAAACAATGAAAAAATGGCGCCCGGATCCGATCGGCACTGGCGCACGACCCGGCCCGGTCGATACTCGAACCTGCGTATACTCTTCTCCCGGAGCGACACCGATGCTCGATCGCTGGCAGTTCATTCTCAATCGCCTCGGCGAACAGTTGTGGGTCAAGCCGCTGCTGATGTGCCTGCTGTCGATCGCCGGCGCCCTGCTCGCCGCGGCGGCCGACCTGATCCCGCCGCAGTTCGTGCCCCAGGTGAGCGCCGATTCGGTGGAGACACTGCTCAAGATCATTTCGTCGAGCATGCTCGTGATCGCGACTTTCGCGGTCGGCTCGATGGTCTCGGCCTACGCGTCGGCAAGCACCTCGGCGACGCCGCGCTCGTTCGCGCTGATCGTCGCCGACGACGTTTCACAAAACGCGCTGTCGGCCTTTGTCGGCGCGTTCATCTTCAGCATCGTGGCGCTGGTCGCGCTAATGAACGGCTACTACGACAAGGCGGGACGATTCCTGCTGTTCGTGTTGACGCTGGTGGTGTTCGCGATCGTGATTCTGACCTTCGTGCGCTGGGTCGACCGCATCGCCCGCCTCGGTCGCCTCGAGACGACGATCCGCTTCGTCGAGTCAGCAACGCTCGACGCGATCCGCATGCGTCGCCGCCAGCCGAACCTCGGCGGCGTGCCGGTGCGGGCACGCGACGCCGACGCGCTGCCGGTCTACGGCGACAAGATCGGCTACGTGCAGCGCATCGAGGTCGCCGATCTGCAGGCTTTTGCCGAGGCCGCGAACGCGCGCATCGAGGTTGCCGCGCTGCCGGGCAGTCTGCTTCGTCCGGGGCGCGAACTCGCGTTCGTGGTGCCGGACGAATCGCCGGCGACGGACGTCGACCTGTCGGCGGTCGCCGCCGCCTTTCGCATCGGTAACGAGCGCACCTTCGACGAGGATCCCCGCTTCGGCATGGTGGTACTGTCCGAAATCGCGAGCCGCGCGCTCTCACCCGGCGTCAACGATGGCGGCACCGCAATCCAGGTCATCGCCACGCTGGTGCGGATCCTCGCGCTGTGGGGCAGCCCGCCGGATGCGGACGAGCGCGACTCGCCCCGCTACGATCGCGTCGCGATTCCGGCGTTGTCGGTGCGAGAAATGTTCGACGACGCGTTTCGCGCGATCGCGCGCGACGGCGCCGGCCAGATCGAGGTCGTCGTCCACCTGCTGAAGGGACTTTGCGCACTCGCCGGTTGTCCCGGGGACGGCATGAGCGAGGCCGCCCGGCAACAGGCACGCGAAGCGCTGGCACGCGCCGAGAACGCGCTCGATGCGCCCGAGGATCTGGTGCTCGCGCGCGAGCTCGCACAGTTCGCGCGACTCGACTGAGCGGCCGGCCGCGACAACCCATGCCCTGACGGTGCCAGCTCCGGTTGACGCCGTCGACAGCGGCCGGTAAAAGAAGCCCCGACGCGGCACGCGCCGCAACGAGTACGGCACAATCCAACCGGCTAATGAGGATCATTTAATGAAGGTCGCCTATATCTTTTCCAGTCAGGGACACACGGTTTCTTACAAGCTCGGCAAGATGATCCTGCCGCAACTCGAGGAACGGGCGCACGGACCCGAGGTCGTCGGCATGTTTTTCTTCGAAGACAACAATTACGTGCTGGTCAAGGGCGATCCGATCGGCGAGCGGCTGGCGAAAGTCGCCCAGGAACAAAACATCATGCTGATGGGCTGCGACCAGTGCTGCTGGGAGCGCGAAATCGA
>JBPEYE010000204.1:0-1802 GCA_052030825.1 Gammaproteobacteria bacterium
CGCCCCGCCCATATGATCCGATGATCAAGACCTGATCGGCGAAGACTGGCGGGATGACGACCAGGCGCGACTTTGCCAGCGTTACCCCCGACGCCTCGCACCGCGTTTGCTGATGCCGCAGGGCCTGGGCGTCGACCAGCGCCGGTGGCTCGAGCACATGGCCCGCGAGCAGGCGATCGACGCCGACCGGTTTCACGCGCTGTATCCCGATATCGCCGACCGCAAGCTGATGACGGCGCTGCGCGTCGAAGCGCGTCTGCGGCGTGCCGCGACAGACGAGCCGGCGCGGCCGGCAACGCCCTGACGGCGTCAGACCGGGAGTTTTTGTACCCATGCGTTAATTTGTGAACTGCTTCGCTGGTTTTTGTATCATTGTATGATACAAAATAAACTATGATCACGATTGATCTCGAATCCGCCGTGCCCATCGTCGAGCAGCTTCATGCCGGTATCCGCGAAGCGATCGCCCGCGGCGAACTGCGTCCGGGCGATCCGCTGCCGACGGTGCGTCAGCTCGCCGACGATCTGGGTATCAACCTGAATACGGTCGCGCGGGCTTATCGCCTGCTCGAGGGCGACGGGCTCGTGACCAGCATTCGGGGCCGTGGCAGCGTCGTGCGCTCGGCGCGCGAGGCCCCGGCAATCGCCGAGCGCAGTCTCCAACAACGTATCGGCCAGACGATCCGCGCACTCGTCGCCGACGCCCGCCTCGCCGGGCTCGAGCGCGACGAGTTCGAGGCGCTGTTCCTCGAGCAGGCGCGATCGCAATGGCCCAGGGAGTAAACCCGATGGATATCTTCGACCTGATTTTCACACCGCTAATGATTCTCTTTCCCGCCGCCTTCACGCTGTTCATCCGCCCCGGCGCGGCGCTCGACGACGCGCGCCGCGCGCTGGCCGCGCGTCTCGTGCGGCGGCTGTGGTTCGCCACCGCGGTGGCGCTGGTCGTTTATGCCGGGTTGACCTACTGGCAGCCGGTGGTGGGGCATTTCATGTGGCTCGCATTTTTCCCGCTGTGGTTTCTGTTCGCGATGCCGCTGCTGCGCACGCGCAACCCGGAGTGGGGGCCGCTGAAACGCGGTACGGTGCGCTCGGCGAGCCTGGCCGCGCGCGACCATTTGCCGCCGGAGCTGCGCGTCGGCTGGATTGCGGTCAGCGCCCTGTGGCTGTTGCTTTCCGCGGTCACGGTCGCCGGATTGTTCATGGCGGCGGGGCAGTCGGGGCTCTGGTGGCTGCTCGCGTTCAACGCGATGGCAGGTGCCGAGTTGTGGCTCCTGAACTGGGCGATGCGTCGCTCGTTGATCGAAGCCGAGCCGGTTTCGCCCGCCGACGATGAGGTGATTCGCGCCGAACGCGAAAGTTTTCGCCGCTTCAAACTTTACGGCTGGCTGGCGGTCGCGGCACTGGTCATGCTGATCTTCACGCTGCCGCCGCTGCTGCTGATCTGGTACGGCGCCGACGCACTGACCTGGGCGATCATCATCGGCGCCGGTGGCGGCACGCTGGTCGGTATCGGTGGCGGCGTGTTCGGCACGATCGCATCGCTCAAGCGGGCGAAGATCAATCGGCTGGCGCTGGAGGCGGCACCGCGCGACTGAGTAGGAGCCCCGAGTGCCGAACGCGAAGCTCAGGGTGGGCTCGCTACCGCGATTGCATGCCGCCACGGCGCCGCCATAGACTAAGTGATTATTACCCCTGGGAGGCAGCGAACGATGTTCATCGTATTTCTGAAGTTCGGCGACGACCGGGCGCGTGCCGGCGCGTTGATGGATGGGCACAACGCCTGGCTTGCGCGCGGTTTC
>JBPEYE010000205.1:0-9420 GCA_052030825.1 Gammaproteobacteria bacterium
GTGCCGTGCGTGTAGGGCGCGCCGAAGTAGGTGTCCCAGGTGTCGAGATGGGCGTCGAAATGCACCAGCGCGACGCGCCCGGCGGCCTTGTTGACCGCGCGCAGCAGCGGCACCGCGATGGTGTGATCGCCGCCGAGGCTGACCAGCGCCGACGCCTGACCGAGCACGTCGCCGGCGGCGGCCTCGATCTGGCCGATCGCTTCTTCGATGTTGAACGGATTGCAGGCGACGTCGCCGGCGTCGGCAACCTGCAGCGTTTTGAACGGTTCCGTATCGTAGGCCGGGTGAAAATTGGTGCGCAGGTGGCGCGACGCCTGGCGGATCGCCTGCGGGCCGAAGCGCGCGCCGGGCCGGTAACTGGTGCCAGCGTCGAACGGCACGCCGAGAATCGCGACGTCGCAATAGGATACGTCGCGTCGCTCGGGCAGGCGGCAGAAGGTTGCCGGACCGGCATAGCGCGGCACCACGGTACCGCTGACCGGTTCGATCGGAGGGGATTGCGCCATGACTGTCTCCGCAGCGGGGGGCGATTGGTTATAACACCGTTATCTGGCACAATCAAACGACCTCACGGAGCCCATGCCATGGCTGTCAGAGAAGTCCTCAAAATGGGCGATCCCCGCCTGCTCGAAGTCTCGCGGCCGGTCGAGCCGATCGATGCCGAGGCACTCGCGCCGCTGCTCGCCGACATGTGGGACACGATGGCGGCCGAGAACGGCGCCGGCCTCGCCGCGCCGCAGATCGGGGTCATGCAGCGGGTGGTGATCTTCGGCTACGAGCGCAATCCGCGCTATCCCGACGCACCGCCAGTGCCAGAAACCGTGCTCGTCAACCCCGAGATCGAACCGCTCGGCGATATCCGCGAAGACGGCTGGGAGGGCTGTCTCAGCGTTCCCGGCATGCGTGGCGTCGTATCGCGTTACCGCGACATTCGCTATCGCGGTTTCGACCAGCACGGCAATCCGATCGAGCGCGAGGCGAGCGGGTTTCACGCGCGCGTGGTGCAGCACGAATGCGATCATCTCGACGGTATCCTGTACCCGTTTCGAATCGCCGATCTGAGAACTTTCGGTTATCTCGACACTCTGACCGAGCGCGGCATCATCGAGTTGCAACCCTGCGATGACGAGGTCTGATCCGGGTAATACGTCGGACGCAGTCGCGCCGGGTGCCGCGGCGATCGATTTCGCGCTATTCGCCAACGGGGCCGGATTTTCCTGCGCGGTCCTGCGCGCGCTGCGACAGCTCGGCTGTCGGCCACGGAGAATCGTCATGCCGACCTTCCCGCCGGCGGCGAAAGCGGCGGACCGGGTCGACCTGGTAGCAAGCGAGCGGGTCGGAGAATTCGCCGTGCTGACCGAAGACTGCGATGTCGACCACGTGCCGGCCGCCGAGCAGGAGCGCTTCGCCGCGCGATTCGCCGCAACGCAAATCGATTTCATTCTCGTTGCCTGCTGGCCCTACCGGATCGGCAAGCCGCTGATCCGCGCGGCGCGCAAAGCCACGCTCAACCTGCATCCGTCGCTATTGCCGGCTTACCGCGGGGCCGATCCGCTCGGCGACCAGCTCGCCGCCGGCGACGACGACTTCGGCGTCACGCTGCATTTACTCGATTCGCGTTTCGACCACGGCGATATCGTTGCCCAGGCGCGGATCGACGCCGGCGGCTCGATCGAACGCGCGACGCTCGAGCTTCACTGCGCCGAGCGCGGCGTCGAACTGTTCGTCGACGCGGCACGAAGCTTCGATGATGGCTGGTCGTTGCGCCGGCAGGACGCCTGAAGCACGCTTGCCGATTGGACCCGGCTTGCGCTTTTCATACAATCGCTGCCATGAACGAAACTGAGTCGCAGCGCCTGCTCGAGATCGACCGCGCGCACATCTGGCATCCGTATAGCGCGATGCATTCGGAACTGCCGGTGTTTCCGATTGCTTCGGCCCGCGGCGTGCGCCTCGTACTTGCCGACGGTCGCGAGCTGATCGACGGCATGGCGTCGTGGTGGTGCGCGATTCACGGTTACAATCATTCGCGGCTCAACGCGGCAATCGTCACCCAGCTCGAAAAGATGGCGCACGTCATGTTCGGCGGCCTGACCCATGAACCGGCCATTCGACTGGTCGAGGCCCTGCTGCCGATCGTGCCCGAGCCGTTGCGATCGGTTTTCATCTGCGATTCCGGATCGGTCGCGGTCGAGGTCGCGATGAAAATGGCGATCCAGTACTGGCAGGCGCGCGGGCAGGGCGGTAAACAGCGTTTCGCGACGCTGCGCGGCGGCTACCACGGCGACACCCTCGGCGCGATGTCGGTTTGCGATCCGGTGACCGGCATGCACCGGCTGTTCTCGACCGCGCTCGCACCGCAGCATTTCGTCGATCGTCCCGCCTGCCGCTTCGGCGAGCCCTGCGGCGATGCCGAAATCGCGCCGCTCGAACGGCTGCTGGAAAGGCATCGCGACGAAATTGCGGCGCTGATCCTGGAACCGATCGTTCAGGGCGCCGGCGGCATGTACTTCTACTCGGCCGATTACCTGCGCCGCGCGCGCGAACTCTGCGACCGCCACGGGATCCTGCTGATCGCCGATGAAATCGCGACCGGCTTCGGCCGCAGCGGCAGACTGTTCGCCTGCGAGCACGCCGCAATCGCGCCCGATATCCTGTGCCTCGGCAAGGCCCTGACCGGCGGTTACCTGAGTCTTGCGGCGACGCTCGCGACCGATGAGGTCAGCGCGACGATCGATGCCGGCGAACCGGGAGTCTTCATGCACGGCCCGACGTTCATGGCCAATCCGCTGGCCTGCGCGGTCGCGCGGGCGAGCATCGAGTTGTTGCTCGAATCGCCGTGGCAGGCGCGCATCGCAGCGATCGAGCAGCGCCTCGGGGACGGACTCGCGCCGTGCCGTGAACTCCGGGGCGTCGCGGAAGTGCGCACACTGGGCGCAATCGGCGTTGTCGAGATGCGCGAACCGGTCGAGATGCGGGCCATCAGCCAGCAGTTCGTCGAGGCCGGCGTATGGGTGCGCCCGTTTGGCCGCCTGGTATACCTGATGCCGGCCTACACGATTACCGCGGACGATCTCGATCGGTTGTGCTCGGCGGTGGTCGAGGTCGTTGCGCGGCAACCGCGATGAACGGTCAAGCTTTATCGGGAATGGCCGATAGCAAGGTCGAGATGCGATACCCATTTCATTTGATCGGCGGCGCATTGCTGACGCTGATGCTTACCGCCTGCGCCGAGCCGGCACTGGTCGTCGGCGCGCCCGGACCCGCGCTCGCGCGCGAGGAGGTCGTCGTCTATTACATCGACCGGCCGCGCTGCAATTTCGAAACCGTCGCCCATCTTCGGGTGACGGGCGGTTATCTTTCGCTGCAGTCGATGCTCGACGAGATGCGTCAACAAGCCGCCGCGACGGGGGCGAGCGGCGTCTTCGTGCTCGAGACGCAACAGTCTTCGATGAAGGATTTCAGGGGTAGTGCGAAGGCGATCCGTTGCCTGGCCGGTTGACGGCCGTCGCGAGGTGCAGGTCTAGTCTTCCTGCTCCTCGTCTTCCTGCTTCTCGTCCTCCGGAACTTCTTTGAGAATCTTTTCTTTTTCCTCGGGCGTCAGTACCACCGTATCTTCGTTTTCCATCGCGGTCACCTCGATAAAAATGATTCCCGGCGTGGCCGGCAATAGTCTAGATTGTAGCCCACTTCAGCGGCTTTTGTGACCACGTATTCTAAAATTCGAAACACCGCGAAACGCGTGTTTCAAGGCGCCCGGTGATACAATGTCGATCGATACGAGTCTCCCGGAAATCTCGATGAGCCGCAAAACCATTACCGTCCGCGACAGTATGGGCGAGGTCGAAATCCCGGCCGACGCGCTCTACCAGGCGCAGACCCAGCGCGCGCTCGATAATTTCAAGCTCAGCGACCTGGTGCTGCCCGCGTCGACGGTACGCGCGCTGGCGCTGCTCAAGCAGGCCGCCGCCGCGGCCAACGAAGATCTCGGACTGCTCGACGCCGAGCGGGCGAGTGCGATTCGCGCGGCGGCGGCGCGGATCGTCGCCGGTGAGTTCCACGATCAGTTCGGCATCGACGTGTTTCAAACCGGATCGGGCACCAGCAGCAATATGAACGCCAACGAAGTACTGGCGACCCTGGCGAGCGACGGGGAACGCGACGTGCATCCGAACGATCACGTCAACATGGGGCAGAGTTCGAACGATATCTTTCCGTCGGCGATTCACGTCGCCGCCAGCCTGCGCGTTCACGAGCACCTGCTGCCGGCGCTGCAGGCGCTCGAAAACGCGTTGCAGCAACGCGCGGTACGCGAACGCGACACGGTCAAGACCGGGCGCACCCACCTGATGGATGCGATGCCGGTGACGCTGGCGCAGGAAATCTCGGCCTGGGCGGCGCAGATCCGCAACGATCGCTACCGCATTCAGAGTGCGCTGACGCGGTTGCAGCAGCTGGCGATCGGTGGCACCGCGGTCGGCACCGGGATCAATACCCCGGCCGATTTCGGCGATCGCGTTTGCGCCCACCTCGAGCGCGAAACCGGGATTCGATTCACGCCGATGGAAAATCGCTTCGAGGCGCTGGCCACGCAAAATACCGCGCTCGAAGCGAGCGGCCAGCTGCGCGTGCTGGCCGCCTCGCTGACCAAGATCAGCAACGACCTGCGCTGGATGAATTCGGGACCGCTGTCGGGGCTCGGCGAGATCAGGCTCAAACCGCTGCAGCCCGGCAGCTCGATCATGCCGGCCAAGGTCAACCCGGTAATTCCCGAGGCCGTGGCGATGGCCGCGGCACAGGTCGTCGGCAACGACGCAACCATCGCGCAGGCCGCCCAGTCGGGCAATTTTCAGCTCAACGTCATGTTGCCGGTGATCACCTACAACCTGCAGCAGAGCATCGAGATCCTCGCCAACGCCTGCCACAGCCTGGTACCGGTCATCGAGGATTTCGAGGTCAACCACGAAGCCCTGTCGCGACATCTCGCGCAAAACCCGATTCTCGTGACCGCACTGAACCCGATCATCGGCTACCAGCGCGCCGCCGAGATCGGCAAGCGGGCGTTCGCCGAGAAACGATCTATACTCGAAGTAGCGCTGGAAATGACCGATATCGACGAGGCCGAGCTGCGCCGGTTGCTGGACCCGGCGAAGCTGGCGGAACCGCATCGCGACGACTCCGCCTGAAACGCTTGCCAAATTGATACATCACTTCTAGAATTCAGGCTAAAGTTCTGAAATAAAAAGGGTTTCTTTTGGCATCAACCTCCTCGAGATTCAGCCCCGGGAGGGCTGCCAGAACAGCTGCATCGATTCTGCTGCTGGTCGCGTTCGGCGCGACGACGGCGCAGGCGACGACCTTCGAATCGCAGCGCAAGCTGTTTCGCGAGGCCACCGCTGCGCTCGAACGCAAGCAAATCAGCCGCTTCCGGCAACTGTTGCGTGAACTCGAAGACTACCCGGCGCAACCCTATCTCGAATTCGACCTGTTCCGCCGCCAGGCCAGCAAGGTCAAGCCGGCCCAGGCCGAGCGTTTCTTCGAGCGTTTCGCCGATTATCCCTTTGTCTACCACGCGCGTGGCACCTATTTGTCGACCCTTGCGAAACGCCGCGACTGGGATAATTTTTTGCGCTTTTGGGATTCGCGCGAAAACACCCGCTTGCAGTGCTACGCGTTTCAGGCGCGCCTCGCGTTGGATCGCCTCGACGGGCTCGAAGACGAGATTGCGCGGGTCTGGCTGCGAGGCTATTCACAGCCCGCGCAATGCGACACCGCCTTTGCCCACTACCTGGAAAACCATTCCGACCCCGAGGCCGTCATCTGGTTGCGCATCGAGAAAGCCTTCAGCGCGCGACGGCCCAATCTCGCGCGTTACCTCGGGCGCAAGCTCGATCCGGCGGAACGCGCGGCAGTCGATACCTGGTACCGGGCCCACCTGCGCCCTGAGCGCACGCTGAAGCGCCTCGCCGAGGCCGCCGATACGACGCGCAACCGCGCGATCATCGCGCACGCGATCGATCGGCTCGCGCGCAGGGACAGTCTCAGGGCGCTCGAGTTCTGGAATCTGCTGCGCGACGATTTCGCCTTCACCCAGGCGCAAATCGATCAGAGCCAGCGCCGGATCGCGCTGTCCGCTGCTTACCAGCACCTGCCCGAGGCGCAAACGCTGCTTGCCAACCTCGATCCGGCGATCATGAACGACCAGGCTTACCTGTGGCTCGCGCGCATCCAGCTGCGCGGACGCGACTGGTCGGGCCTGCTCGAGACGATCAAACGCATGCCCGCGCACCTGCACGACGAGAACGAGTGGCAATACTGGCTGTCACGCGCGCTCGAGGCCGAGGGCCGGCTGGTCGAATCGCTCGACCTGCTCGAGCGGCTCGCCGACAAGAGCAGCTACTACGGGTTTCTCGCCGCTGACAAGCTCGAGCGCGATTACCGCATCGAGCAGGAAGATGCGGCCAGCGTCGAAGTCGACGAGGACGCCTTTCTGGCCGACAACCCGCACATGTTGCGCGCCCGCGAACTGTACTTTCTCGACCGCCTGGTCGACGCCAAGCGCGAATGGTTCCAGGCGTTGCGATATCTCGATCACGATCGAATCCGGCAGGCGGCAACGCTGGCATCGAAATGGCAATGGCACGACAGCGCGATCCGGACGGTCGCGAAAACCCGACATCGCAACGATTTCAGCCTGCGTTTTCCGACCCCTTACAAGCAGCAGGTCATGGAACTGGCGCAGAAAAAAGAACTCGATCCGTCACTGATCTACGGTGTCATGCGCCGCGAGAGCCTGTTCGATCCGCTGGCGCGCTCCAAGGTCGGCGCGCTGGGTCTGATGCAGCTGATGCCGAGCACCGCCCGCCGCGTCGCGCGTTCGCTGGGCATGAAACGGCCGCGCAAGGCCGATATTCTGCACGTCGAAAACAACATCCGCTTCGGTACGCACTATCTCAAGAGCGTCATGAACCGCTTCGATAACAACGTCGCGCTGGCCGCCGCCGCCTACAACGCGGGGCCGCGCAACGTGCGTCGCTGGCTGCCTCGCGACGAGCAGATGTCGGCCGACCTGTGGGTCGAAACGGTGCCGTTCAGCGAAACCCGCAACTACGTCCAGGCGGTTCTCGCCTACGCCACCGTATTCGATAAATCGCTCGGCAAGCGCACGCTGATGTCGAGCCGCATGGGTGTCATCCGGCCCGATTACTGATATCTTCGCCGGATGAAAATTTACGGCGACGCCCGCTCGGGTAACTGTTACAAGCTCCGGCTGATTTGCGCGCTGCTCGGCGTGGCGCACGAATGGATACCGGTCGACGTGGTCCAGGGCGATACCCGCCGCAGCGAGTTTCTGGCGCTGAACCCGGTCGGCCAGATCCCGGTTTGCGTGACCGACGACGGCGACGTGCTGACCGAATCCAACGCGATCCTGTTCTACCTTGCCCACGGCAGTGCCTACTGGCCGGCGTCGCTGCTGGCGCAGACGCGCGTCCTCGAATGGCAATTCTTCGAACAATATACCCACGAGCCGTCGATCGCGGTCGCTCGCTTCATCAAGTTTTACCTCGACATGCCGGTCGAAAGAACGGCGGAGTACGAGTCCCGGGTAAAGGCCGGCTATCGCGCCCTTGACGTCATGGAGCGCCACCTCGAAAGCCATACGTTTCTCGTCGACGACGCCTGTTCGATCGCCGACATCTCGCTGTATGCCTATACCCACGTCGCTCCGGAGGGCGGGTTCGATCTCGGCGCGTACAGCGCAATCGGGAGCTGGCTCGAGCGCATCCGCGCCTTGCCCGGCTACGTCGGAATGGAAGACTGAGCGCCGCGCGCACGCCCCGCGTAAGCGCCGTTTGTATTCAAAAATCACTCTAGTTTATACTCCGCTTGCGCCCGCGAAGGGCGCCTCATCCCAATACCGGAAGCAGCAATCGTGAGTAACTTCAACCAGCAGCAACTCGACAAGATCAAAGCGGAGCCCGGCTTCATCGCCGCGCTCGACCAAAGCGGCGGCAGCACGCCCAAAGCGCTGGCCAATTACGGTGTCGATGCCAGCGCCTATGGCAACGATAACGAAATGTTCGACATCATCCACCAGATGCGTACCCGCATCATGACCAGCCCGGCGTTCAACGGCGATCGAATCATGGGCGCGATCCTGTTCGAAAATACGATGGATCGCGAGGTCGAAGGGCAGCCGACCGCCGACTACCTGTGGAAAGTCAAGCGCGTCGTGCCGTTTTTAAAGGTCGACAAGGGGCTCGCCGATGAATCCGACGGCGCGCAGATCATGAAGCCAATGCCGGATCTCGACGCCTTGCTCGACCGGGCGCGGCAGAAAAACGTTTTCGGCACCAAGATGCGCTCGGTGATCAAGGGTGCCAACGCGGACGGCGTCAACGCGGTGGTCGACCAGCAGTTCGAAATCGGGCGCCGAATTGTCTCTGCGGGCCTGGTCCCGATCATCGAACCCGAAGTCGATATCAAGAGCGCCGAAAAGGCGGCGATCGAGGACTTGCTCAAGCATGCGATCCTGACCCACCTCGATCAACTCGACGGCGGTGAGCTGGTCATGCTCAAGCTGACTTTGCCCGAGGTCGACAATTTCTATCGCGATTGCATCGAACACCCGAACGTGCTCAAGGTCGTCGCACTGTCGGGCGGCTATACGCGCGAAGAGGCCAATGCCCGGCTCGCGCGCCAGAACGGCATGGTCGCGAGCTTTTCGCGCGCGCTGACCGAGGGCCTGTCGGCGCAGCAAAGCGACGACGAATTCAACGCCACGCTGGATGCCTCGATCGAGAGCATCTACCGGGCATCGCTGACCTGATTACGAGAACATTGCCATGAAATCGAAATTTATCCTGCTTCTCGCGGCGCTGATCCTCGGCGGCTGCGCGACTTCGCTGAAACTGACCTCGGGCGGCGAGAAAGTCCGCGTGCTCAGTCCCGACGAGGTCAGCAGTTGCCGCCTGCTGGGCAATACCAACGCATCGGTCACCTGGGTGATCGCCGGGGTCAAGCGCCCGGACAACGTCATCGTCCAGGAATTGCGCGTGGTCGCGCGCAACGCGGCGGCCCGGCTCGGCGGGGATACGATCGTGCCGCTGACCGTCGTCGACCAGGGCCAGCAATCGTTCCAGGTCTACAAATGCATCAACCCCGACGGTTGACGCGCGAAGCTACTGGTTTCTGACCATGACCCGCGTCGCCAGCGCGTGGGAAATCTCGGCGTGCGACTTGGTGAGATCGTCGCCTGACGTGAAATAGATCAGCTCGTCGCACATCGCCTCGAAGCGCAGCTGGCTCGGACCCTTGACTTCCTGGGTCGACGTAACGCCGTAGATGTACTTGCCCCGGGCGCGGGCGTAGCCGCATTCGAATCCCGTCCAGGCTTCGGCCTCGACGCCCTCGAGAACC
>JBPEYE010000206.1:0-36136 GCA_052030825.1 Gammaproteobacteria bacterium
GCCATGATGCGCAGTTCGATCTGCGAGTAGTCGAGGGCGAGAATCTTGTGTCCTTCGGGCGCAACGAAAGCTTCGCGAATGCGCCGGCCCTCGGCGGTGCGCACCGGTATGTTCTGCAGGTTCGGCGACGTCGACGATAACCGCCCGGTCGAGGCAACCGCCTGTTGGTAGTTGGTGTGCACGCGGCCGGTCGACGGATTGATTTCCTGCGGCAGCTTGTCGATGTAGGTCGACAGCAACTTGGTCAGGCTGCGGTGTTCGAGAATGAGTTTGGGAATTTCGTACTCGGCCGCGAGCTCTTCGAGCACGTCTTCGGCGGTCGACGGCTGGCCGCCCGGCGTCTTGCGCAACACCGGCAGCGCGAGTTTGTCGAACAGGATTTCCTGGATCTGTTTTGGCGAACCGATGTTGAACACCTGCCCCGCCTCGGCGTAAATTTTCTCCTCGATCTTGCCGCGCTGCCTGTCGATCTCGCGGCCCTGGCGCTTGAGCATCTGCTCGTCGATCAACACGCCGTGGCGCTCGACCTCGAGCAGCACGTCGAGCAGCGGCATTTCGATGTCGGTGTAAACCGCGTGCAAGCGCTTGTCCGCGGCCAGCTCGGTCGACAACTTCTGGTGCAGGCGCAGCGTGATATCGGCATCCTCGGCGGCATAGTCACTGGCGATATCGAGCGCAACCTGGTCGAAGGTCAACTGCTTGGCGCCGCGCCCGGCGATGTCTTCGTAGTGAATCGTGTCGTAATCCAGGTAGTACTTCGCCAACGCATCCATGTTGTGACGGCTGGCGGTCGAGTTCAGTACGTAGGACTCGAGCATCGTATCGTCGGCAATACCGCGCAGGCGGATGCCCTCGCCGAGGAAGATATGCGCGTCGTACTTCAGGTTTTGCCCGATCTTGCCCTTGTCGGGATCCTCGAGTATCGGTTTGAGTCGCTTGAGTGTCGCCGTCTTGTCGAGTTGCCGCGGCGCGCCGTCGTAGCGATGCGCGAGTGGAATGTAACAGGCCTCGCCGGCCTCGACGCACAGCGAGATGCCGACCAGTTCGGCGCGCATGTAATCGAGGCTCGTGGTCTCGGTGTCGATCGCGAAGCTCGGTGCCCGCTCGAGTCGCCCGAGCCACTCGTCGAAAGCGTCTTCGCTCAGCACGCAGTCATAATCGGCTTCGGGTTTGGGCGGCGCGGTCGCGGCACCGGTTTCGGCGGCAATCTCTTCAAACCAGCGGTTGAAACCGTATTCGCGGTAGTAATTCGCGAGCGCCTCGGCGTCGGCTGGTTGCGCTTCGAGCGCATCGACGTCGACCCCGGTGTCGCAATCGAGCTTGATCGTCGCGAGCTCGTAGGACAGCGGCAGGAAATCGAGCGATGCGCGCAGGTTTTCGCCGACCTTGCCGGAAATCTCGTCGGCGTGCTCGATGACGCCGTCGAGGCTGCCATACTCGCCGATCCACTTGGCCGCCGTTTTCGGGCCCACCTTGGGCACGCCCGGAATATTGTCCGAGCTGTCGCCCATCAGCGCGAGGTAGTCGACGATCTGGTCGGCGCGCACCTGGAATTTTTCGACCACCCCGTCCTCGTCGAGAAGCTTGTTGTTCATCGTGTCGACCAGCGTCACCCGGTCGTTGACCAGCTGCGCCATGTCCTTGTCCGAGGTCGAGATCAGCACCTCGTATCCTTTGCCAGTGGCCTCGCGTGCGAGCGTGCCGATGACGTCGTCGGCCTCGACGCCGTCGACGCACAGCAGCGGCAGTCCCATCGCGCGAATGATCTCGTGCAGCGGCTCGATCTGCTTGCGCAGGTCGTCGGGCATGGCTTCGCGGTTCGCCTTGTACTCGGGATAGAGTTCGTCACGGAAAGTCTTGCCGCTGGCGTCGAACACCACCGCGACCCGGTCCGGTGCTTCGTCCTTGATCAACTTGCGCAGCATGTTGATGACGATATAGATCGCCTGCGTCGGAAATCCGGTGGGGCTCGACAACTCGGCACCGGTGCGCGCGTAAAAGGCGCGAAACAGGTACGACGAGCCGTCGACGAGGACGAGTTTTTTTTGTTGTTCCTGATTCATGGAGTTGCGCTAAAATGCCGACCCGACAATCCGATCATAACACAGCAAAGTCGGCGGCCACGCCGCCTTGCGCACAGCCGTTGGCCGCGTCGATGTCCGTATACACTACCGTCACACCGCAGGATCTCGAGCCCTTCCTCGAACGTTATTCGATCGGCCGCTGCCGCGCGCTCGAACCGATCGCGGCGGGCATCACCAATACCAATTACCGGCTCGATACCGATACCGGTGACTACGTGCTGACGCTCTACGAGCATCACAGCGACGACGAGCTGGAATACATTCTCGGCCTGCAGCGACACCTCGGCGGCCATGGCCTGCGCTGCGCGGTGCCGCTCGAAGATCGCCGCGGCGAGCTGTTTTCGAACCTGAATCAGCGTCCCGCGGCAATCATCGAGCGCCTGCCGGGTCAGGTCGTCACCGCGCCCGGCGCCGTGCACTGTCGCGAGGCCGCGGGCGAACTGGCGCGGCTGCACCGTGCCGGCCGGGACTATGCCGGCTACCGGCCCAATCCGCGCGGCCTCGACTGGCTGCACGCGGCGCGCGACATGCTCGCCGATTCGCTTGCCGGCGACGATCGCGAAGCGATCGACGCCACTCTTTCCGGGTACCAGCGCAGCGGCGTCGAATCGCTGCCGCAAGGGGCGATTCATGCGGACCTGTTCCGCGACAATGCGCTGTTTGAACAGGGCGAACTCTACGGCTTCATCGATTTCGACTATGCCTGCGTCGACAGCTATGCGCTCGATCTGGCCGTCATGCTCAACGACTGGTGCAACGACGACGACGGCGAGCTCGAGTTCGAGCGCAGCGCCGCGCTGCTCGCGGGTTATCAGGCGGAGCGCCGCCTCGATGACGCCGAAATCGAAGCATTGCCGGCGCTGCTGCAACTCGCCGCGTTGCGTTTCTGGTTGTCGCGTCTCTACGACCAGACCTTTCCGCAATCGGGCGAGATGACCTACCGCAAGAGTCCGGACGAGTTCCGGCGACTGCTCGGACGTCGCCGCGCCGGCGGCGACGCGCTCGCGTCGATGCTGGCGGATGCGGCGACATCCTGATTGGCGCTATTTGCCGATACAGAACCGGGCAAAGATGCGGCCGAGCAAATCGTCGCTGGTGATTTCACCGGTAATTTCGCCGAGATGGCGCTGCGCCGCGCGCAAGTCCTCGGCCATCAGCTCACCCGATCGGGTCTCGCCGAAGGTTGCGGCGGCCTGGCGCACGCATTCGAGTGCGCGCCTGAGCGCGTCGACGTGGCGCCGGCGGGCGAGAAACGCCTGGTGATCCCGGTTGTAGTCGGCGTCCTGGCCGACGATGCGTTCGATCAGCGCCTCGAGACCGGCACCGGTCTGTGCCGATACGTAGAGGCCGTCCGCGGCGCGCGCGGCACCGGCATCGAGCAGATCGCACTTGCTGTAGACGCGCTGGACGCGTTCGCCCGGCAACCGTTCGAGTAGTGCCTGGTCGGCGGCGCCGGCGCCGCGCGTGGCGTCGATCAGGAACAGTACGATATCGGCGCGATCGATTTCCGCCCAGGCGCGGCGCACGCCCTCCTGCTCGACCGGATGGTCGGCATCACGCAGGCCGGCGGTATCGTTGATACGCACCGGCACGCCCTTGAGCGAGACGCGCTCGCGCAAGACGTCACGCGTGGTGCCCTCGTACTCGGTCACGATCGCCGCCTCGTATCCGGCGAGGGCATTGAGCAGGCTCGATTTGCCGGCATTGGGCAGGCCGGCAAGCGATACCGTCAAGCCCTCTTGCAGCGTGCGCCCCTCCTCGGCCTGGAGTAGGATTTCGTCGAGATGGGCGGCGCAGGCGTCGAGTCGAACCCGGATCGTGTCGTTGTCGAGAAAATCGATTTCCTCCTCGGCGAAATCGAGCGCCGCCTCGATGTACGCGCGCAAATCGATGATCTCGTCGACCAGTCGGTGGATGTGCTCGGAAAAACGCCCCTCGAGCGAACGCATCGCCGCGCGCGATGCCGCGCGGCTGCCCGATTCGATCAGATCGGCAATGGCTTCGGCCTGGGTCAGATCGAGCTTGTCGTTCAGAAATGCGCGCTCGGAAAATTCGCCTGGCCGCGCGAGCCGGGCGCCCAGATCGCAGAGTCGCTCGAGCAGCATGTCGACGACGATCGGCCCGCCGTGGACCTGCAGTTCGACGCTGTCTTCGCCGGTAAAGCTGCGCGGCGCGGCAAAGTACAGGCACAGGCCGTGATCGAGCACATCGCCATCGTCCGCGTAGAACCGGCGCAGTTGAACCCGCCCCGGCTCGAGGCGACTGCGGCTGACGCGCTCGCCGATTGCCCGCGCGTCGGGGCCGGACAGGCGCAGGATCGCGAGCGCGCCGACGCCCGGCGGCGTCGCCAGCGCGACGATGGTGTCGGCATCGGTCATCGCGGATGGAGGCGGTTGGCGGGAATGCGCCGGCTCAGGCCTTGGCGCCGGCTTCGATGCGCTTGGTGATGATCCATTGCTGGGCGATCGACAGCACGTTGTTGACGACCCAGTATAGCACCAGCCCCGCCGGGAAAAACGCGAAGAACACGGTGAACACGAACGGCAGCGCCATCATGATCTTGGCCTGTATCGGGTCCGGCGGCGGTGGATTGAGTTTTTGCTGGATGAGCATGCTGATACCCATCAGGATCGGCAGCACGAAGTACGGATCCATGACCGACAGGTCCTTGATCCACAGCACGAACGGCGCCTGGCGCAATTCGACGCTTTCGAGCAGCGCCCAGTAAAGCGCGATGAAGACCGGGATCTGCACGAGGATCGGCAAGCAGCCGCTCATCGGATTGATCTTCTCGGTCTTGTAGAGCTCCATCATCGCCTGATTCATCTTTTGCCGATCGTCGCCGTAGCGCTCTTTCAGGGTCTTGAGGCGCGGGCTGATCTTGCGCATCTTCGCCATCGAGCGATAGCTCGTTTCCGACAGCTTGTAGAACACGGCCTTGACGGTAAAGGTCAGCAACATGATGGCGACGCCCCAGTTGCCGACGAAACCGTGAAACCAGGCCAGCAGCCAGTACAACGGTTTTGACAAGAAGGTCAGCACGCCGTAGTCGACGGTCAACTCGAGCCCCGGCGAAATTTCCTCTAGCCGGTTGACGAGCTTGGGCCCGGCAAACAGGCGGGTCCGAAACTCGCCGCTTTCGCCGGCCGCCACCACGCGGTTTTGCGAACGCATGCCGATCGTGTAGGTCGCCGGATTGCGCCGCGTATTGGCAATCGTGTAGACGAGATTCTTTTCGTCCTCGCCCGGGACCCAGGCCGACAGAAAATAATGCTGAATCATCGCGATCCAGCCACCGTCCGACTGCAGCTTGAGCTGGCCGTCTTCCATGTCGTCGAAGTCGATTTTTTCGTATTTGACTTCCTCGTTGTAGTAGACCGCACCCGTGTAGGTATACAGTAGCTTCGATTCGCTCAGCGGCCGGCTGCGCTGGATCTGGCGGTACTGGTTGCCCGTCCAGTCGGCGTCGCTGCCGTTGTTCACCCGGTGAAACACTTCGATCATGTAGTCGCCGCGCCGGAACCGGTATTCCTTGACGACTTCGACGCCATTCTTGCTCCAGTAGAACGGCACGACGAGTTCGTCGGCGCCGTCGACGAGCCGGTACTCTTGCTGCTCGGCACGGAATTGATCGTGATGGGTCGGCGCCAGTTGTTGCTTGTTCTGCAAGCCGCTTTGCAGAATGTGCAACGAGTCGATGTCGCTGTGAATCAGCTCGAGCCAGTCATCGGGCCGTTCCAGCGAGGTCGGATACTGCTTCAGCTTGAGCGAACGCACGACGCCGCCGCGGGTGTCGATCAGCGCCCTGATCACGTCGGTGTCGACGCGCACCAGCTGTTGCTCGATCAGCGGTTCGGGTGCCGGCGGCTGGTCGCTGTCGCTGACCGACGGGACGACCTCGGTGGCCGGGTCGGGCAAATCGGCGTCGGGCGCAACCTCGAGACCGGGAGCCGTCTGCACCTCACCGGTTTCGTTGTCGATCAGGCCGGCCGGTTTCGGGCCGTAATCCGCCTGCCATTGCTGCCAGATCAGCATTGCGACGAAGGCGAGCGCGGCAAACAGGAACAGGCGCGTGTTATCCATGCCGGCCCTCCGACGAGTCGGGCACCGGATCATAGCCGCCGGGGTGCCACGGGTGGCAGCTGCCGACGCGTCTGATCGCGAGCCAGCTGCCGCGCCAAGCGCCGTGCACGCGGATTGCCTCGATCGCGTATTGCGAGCAGGTCGGCGTGTAGCGACAATGCTGGCCGACGAACGGGCTCAGCGTATAGCGGTACAGTTGGATCAGGCCTATCAGCAGTTTGCGCATTGCTCGGTAATGCTTTTCCAGTGTCGCTCCAGCGCGGTTCGAATCTGCGCCGACGTCGCCGCCAGGATCTCGCGCCTGACCATGATGATCATGTCTCGCGGCGGCAACCGATGCTGGTGCGTACGGAAACTCTCGCGAAACAGGCGCTTCAACGCATTGCGCCCGACCGCGGTCGGCACCTGCTTGCGCGCGATCGCGAAGCCGATACGCGGGCATTCTCCTTCGCGCTTGCCGACCAGAATCGTCAGCCAGGCGTCGCCGATCCGAAAATTGTTATTAAATACCTGTTGGAAGTCGCGTGCGCGCGTCAGTCTCGACCGTCGCGGAAAGGACGCGCTCTGGCGGCCCGTCACGTTACGGCGTGAGACGCGCCCTGCCCTTGGCCCGACGAGACCGAATCACGGCACGCCCGCCGCGCGTCCGCATGCGCGCACGAAAACCATGGGTTCGCGCACGCCGGAGGTTGCTGGGTTGAAAAGTACGTTTCATGGCACTGGCCTCGGCTCGTCCGGTTCGTCGACGTCAACAAGGCGCGTCAATGTACTGGTAGCGCCGCGCCGCGTCAATAGCTTTATGCCAAGACGGCAACCGCATCGACAGGTTGCGCGCGGCAGCCGCCGAAGATGTAAATAGCGCACAAAAGTTCGTCTTTTTTGGCGCCGGGCTCTTTGCTCGGGCTGTGGATAAGTATACTATTGCTCGCTGTCGGTCGCGCTTCGGGAATTGCCCGTGGACGAGGGCAATGCGACCGATATATCGAACGATAACGAACCTCGGTCTCGGCGGTGCGCCACCGCGTCGGGTCCGGGTTTTCGGCGCCTTGCCGACGACACAAACCTTGCGATAGCGACGGTCATAACCTTGAACTCGATCTGGCAACAGTGTATTTCCTGCCTCGAAGGCGAAATCAGCGAACAGCAACTCAATACCTGGATCCTGCCGTTACAGGCCGAACAAGAACTCAATACGCTCAAGCTGCTTGCGCCCAACCGGTTTGTCATGGACTGGGTGCGCAAGCATTTCCTCGATCGCATCCGCGAACTCGTCACCAGCCTCGACGACAGCAAGTCGATTTCGGTCAGCCTCGCGATCGGATCACATCCGCGGCCGCCAGCCGAACCGGCAGAAGTGCCGAATATGCCGGCACCTCGCGCCTACCGCTCTTCGGGGCTCAACGAGACGCAGAAGTTCAGGAATTTCGTCGAGGGCAAATCGAACCAGCTTGCGCGCGCCGCGTCGATCCAGGTCAGCAGCCATCCGGGCTCGGAGTACAATCCGCTTTATATCTACGGCGGCGTGGGTCTCGGCAAAACCCACCTGATGCACGCCATCGGCAACCAGATTCGCGAGAATAACCCCGACGCCAACATCCTCTACGTCAACTGCGAGCGCTTTGTTTCCGACATGGTCAAGGCGTTGCAGCACAGTCGGATGAACGATTTCAAGAATTCTTACCGCAGCCTCGACGCGTTGCTGATCGACGACATCCAGTTTCTCGCCGACAAGAGCCGTTCGCAGGAAGAATTCTTCCATACCTTCAATTCGCTGTACGAGGCGCGCGCACAAATGGTCATTACCTGCGACCGGTTTCCGAAGGAAATCGAGGGCCTCGAGGATCGGATCCGATCGCGTCTCGGCTGGGGTCTTGCCGTCGACATCAAGCCACCCGATCTCGAAACCCGCGTCGCGATTTTGAACAGCAAGGCCGAGGAATCCGACGCCGAGGTTCCGGACGACGTGGCCTTTTTCATTGCCGAACGCTTCAAATCGAATATTCGCGAACTCGAGGGCGCACTGAAGCGCGTCGTGGCGCACGCGCGCTTCACCGGCGAGCCGATCAGCCCCGAATTCGCGCGCCAGGCGCTCAAGGAGTTGCTCGCGGTTCAGGACAAACCGATCACGATCGATAACATCCAGAAGCTGGTCGCCGAGTATTACAAGATTCGGGTCGCCGACCTGTTGTCGAGTCGGCGCAATCGCTCGATCGCGCGACCGCGTCAGATCGCGATGGCGCTGGCAAAGCAATTGACCCGCCACAGTTTGCCGGAGATTGGCAACGCATTCGGCGGGCGCGATCACACGACCGTACTGCACGCGTGTCGCAAGATCGATGAATTGCGCCGCGAAGATCGACGTATTGACGAGGATTTCGAAAATCTGGTCCGAATGTTGAGCAACTGAAGCCTGGGGTCAGGCTGGGTGCCAACTGTGGATAAACCGGGGATAATAATAGGAGTCGATCTTATCCGCCGCTTATCCACAGTTTAGGCAGACATCGCGAACAGGTTCGAACCGACAGATATAAAGTTAAATTATTGATATTTAAAGATAAATCCAAGTTACACAGGTTTCGGCCTTAACCAGTAAACACAGTAAGCTAGATATATAAATGCAAACAACGATTAAAAGAGAAGACTTGCTTGGCCCGCTTCAGCAAGTCATCGGCGCGGTCGAGCGCCGCCAGACTCTGCCGATACTCGGCAACGTTCTAATGAAGTCAACGGGTGGTGACTTGAGCCTGACCGCGACCGACCTCGAGATCGAGATGGTTGCCGGTATCGACTCGGATGCGGTTGAGGATTTTCAAACGACCCTGCCCGCACGCAAGCTGCTGGATATCACCAAGGCCTTGCCCGAAGGCGCGGTCATCGATTTCAAAATCGACGAGAACCGGGTCTCGCTGACGTCGGGACGCAGTCGGTTTACCCTCGCCTCGTTACCGGCGCGCGATTTTCCGGGCCTCGACGAAATCGATGCGCAGCACGGCTTTTCGGTCGAGCAAAGCCGGCTCAAGTCGCTGTTCGACAAGACCGCCTTTGCGATGGCGCAGCAGGATGTCCGTTATTATCTCAACGGCATTCTGATGGAAGTGACGCCCGATAAACTGCGCCTGGTCGCGACCGACGGGCATCGCCTGGCGCTGGCCGAAACCGATTGCGACACGGGAGTCGACGAAGATCGCCAGATCATCGTTCCGCGCAAGGCGGTGCTCGAGTTGTCACGGTTGCTCGATGGCAGCGCCGAAGCCGCGCGCTGCACGCTGAGTCAGAATCATCTCCGCGTCGAGGCCGGTCGGCTGGTATTCACGACCAAGCTCATCGACGGCAAGTTCCCGGATTACCAGCGGGTTATCCCGGTCGACGGCAACCGCACGCTCGAAGTCGAACGCGATACGCTGAAGCAGTCGATGAGCCGGATCGCGATTCTGTCGAACGAAAAGTACCGCGGAATCCGGCTGACGCTGTCGCCGGGTAACCTGTCGATCCAGGCCAACAACCCCGATCAGGAAGAAGCCGAGGAAGAACTGCAGGTCAATTACGACGAGGCGGAAATGGAGATTGGCTTCAACGTGACCTACCTGATCGACGTACTCAACGTGCTCGAGTCCGACAAGGTCCAGATCAAGCTCAAGGATGCCAACAGCAGTTGCGTCATAAACGACAGCGAGGATAGCGAGAGCCTGTACGTCGTCATGCCGATGCGCCTGTAGCGCGCGCTTAACCGGATGGCGATCCGGCAGCTCAGCCTGACCGATTTCAGGAATCTCGGCAGTACGACGCTCGACCTGCATCCCCGAATCAATCTGGTCTACGGCGCCAACGCGGCCGGCAAGACGAGCCTGCTCGAAGCGTTGTACGTGCTGAGCCAGGGCCAGTCCTTTCGCACGCGCCAACTCGCGCAATGCGTCCAGTACGGCAAACCCGGGTTTTTGCTGTTCGGCCGCTTTGACGATTTCAGGGCCGGTATTTCGAAGCGCGGGCGAAATCTCGAGATCCGAGTCGACGGTGAAGCCCTCGCCCGTCGCTCCGAACTCGTTCGGCGCGCGCCGATCAACATCGTCAATGCCGACAGTTTTGAACTGATCGATGGTCCGCCGGAGGCGCGACGGCGTTTCGTCGACTGGTACTTGTTTCACGTGGAACCCGGTTATTCCGATGCCTGGAATCGCTTCCAGCACGCGTTGCGGCAACGCAATCGCCTGCTCAAGGACCGGCGCGACCTTGACCTGCTCGACTACTGGGACGAGCATCTCGTTGCACCGTCGAAGCAACTCGCGACCATGCGCAAGCGATGCGCCGACACGCTGCAACGGGCGTTGGGTTCCGGTCTGCAGTCGCTGCTGGCGGGATTTCGACTGGAACTGGCGTACCGGCCGGGATGGTCGACCGAGCAATCGCTTGCCACGATCATCGCTGGCGAACGCGATCGGGATATAACCGCCGGGTATACCCGTTACGGGATACAACGGGACGACTTCGTCCTGCGCGCCGATGGGCGACCGGTGGCCGAAACCCTGTCGCGCGGGCAGGGAAAACGGCTTTGTCTCGCGTTGTTGCTCGCGGCGCTGACGGGCGTTGGAGAGGCCGTTTCGAAACGTATCATTCTGCTCATCGACGACCTTCATTCGGAGCTCGATCCGGAGGCGCAACAGCGCGTTTACGAACGCCTGCAAAAACTCGATTTACAGTTATTCATCAGTAACATAGGTTCGTCTCCGCCGGGTCCGATTGCGGCCGAAGAATTTAAAATGTTTCACGTGGAACATGGTATAATCAAGCCTCGAAATTTCAGCTAGATCCACGCATGTCGAACTACGACTCTTCTAGCATCCAGGTGCTAAAAGGCCTCGATGCCGTGCGCAAGCGTCCGGGCATGTACATCGGCGATACCGATGACGGCACCGGCCTGCATCACATGGTTTTCGAAGCCGTTGACAACTCGATCGACGAAGCCCTGGCCGGCTACTGCAGCGAGATTCGCGTGACCATCCACGGCGACGGTTCGATTTCGGTCAAGGACGACGGCCGCGGCATTCCGGTCGATATCCATAGCGAGGAAGGGCGCTCGGCCGCCGAGGTCATCATGACGGTGCTGCACGCGGGCGGTAAATTCGACGATAACTCGTACAAGGTTTCCGGTGGCCTGCATGGCGTCGGCATTTCGGTGGTCAACGCGCTGTCGGAAACCCTGTCGCTTCGGATCAAGCGGCAGGGCCATTTGTACGTGCAGGATTATCGCCTGGGTGAACCCGTAAGCCAGCTCGAGGCGATCAAGGAAACCGACCAGACCGGCACCGAATTGCGGTTCAAGCCGAGCACCAAAATATTCAGCGACACCGAGTTCCACTACGACATTCTCGCCAAGCGCCTGCGCGAGCTGTCGTTTCTGAATGCCGGCGTCCGAATCCACCTGTTCGACGAGCGCAGCAACAAGGAAGACCGGTTCGAATACGACGGCGGGATTCGTGCCTTCGTCGAACACCTCAACCGCAACAAGACGCCGATCCACGACAAGGTCATCGATATCAAGATGGAGATGGACGGTGTCGGCGTCGAGGTCTCGATGCAGTGGAACGACTCTTACCAGGAAAACATTTTTTGCTACACCAACAACATTCCGCAGCGCGACGGCGGCACGCACCTGTCCGGTTTCCGCGCGGCGCTGACGCGGACCCTGAACCTGTACATGGAAAACTCGCAGGTCAAGAAGGAGAAGGTCAATACCATCGGCGATGATGCGCGCGAGGGCCTGACAGCGGTGCTGTCGGTCAAGGTGCCGGATCCGAAATTTTCGTCGCAAACCAAGGACAAGCTCGTATCGTCCGAAATCAAGGGGATCGTCGAGTCGATCGTCGGCGAACATTTAAAGGATTTTCTCGAGGAGAACCCGACCGACGCGAAGGCGATCACCGGCAAGATCCTCGAGGCCGCGCGGGCGCGCGAAGCGGCGCGCAAGGCGCGTGAGATGACGCGACGCAAGGGCGCACTCGATATCGCCGGGTTGCCCGGCAAGCTCGCCGATTGTCAGGAAAAGGATCCGGCGCTGTCGGAAATCTACCTGGTCGAGGGCGATTCGGCCGGCGGTTCGGCGAAGCAGGGGCGCGATCGACGCACGCAGGCGATCCTGCCGCTCAAGGGCAAGATTCTGAACGTCGAAAAAGCGCGGTTCGACAAGATGTTGCAATCGGCCGAGGTCGGCACGCTGATCACCGCGCTCGGCTGCGGTATCGGTCGCGAAGAATTCGATATCGACAAACTGCGCTATCACCACATCATCATCATGACCGACGCCGACGTCGACGGATCGCATATCCGCACGCTGTTATTGACCTTTTTCTATCGGCAAATGCCGGAACTGGTCGAGCGCGGGCACGTGTACATCGCGCAACCGCCGCTGTACAAGGTCAAGAAGGGCAAGCAGGAACGATACGTCAAGGACGACAAGGAATTGAACGCCTACCTGCTGCAACTTGCGATCGAAGGCGCAGAGCTGTGTCTCGCCGAAAATACGCCACCGATTTCGGACCTGGCGCTCGAAAATCTCGCGCGCCAGTACATCACGATCCTCGCGATCATCGAGCGGCTCGGGCAACATATTGCGCCCGAAATTCTCGAGGAACTGGTCGACATGCCGCCGGTCGACGAGGATCGCCTGCTCGATCGGAAGGCCATGGCGGAGTGGGGCGGCTGGCTCGCCGAACGGCTCAATGACAAAAGCGAAGCCTCGCTGTCCTACAACGTGTCAGTCAAAAGCGACGACAACAGCAACCATTTCGGGCTCGAGATCGCCAGGCGTCTGCATGGCATCACCACCCGCAGCCTGCTCCCCGGCGATTTCTTTACCAGCGCGGACTACCAGACGATTGCGCAATTCGTGGCCCAGGCGGGCGACCTGTTCGGCGCCGAATCCTTCATCAGCCGCGGTGAGCGACGCCAGTCGGTCGGCAAGTTCAGCGAAGTCTATGACTGGCTGATGCACGAAGCGCGCAAGGGGCTCAACATCCAGCGCTACAAGGGCCTCGGCGAAATGAACCCCGATCAGCTGTGGGAGACGACGATGGACCCCGAAAACCGGCGCTTGCTGAAGGTCAGGATCGAGGACGCGATTGCCGCCGACGAGGTGTTCACGACGCTGATGGGCGACCAGGTCGAGCCGCGCCGCGATTTCATCGAGAACAACGCGCTCAACGTCAACAATCTCGACGTTTAGAAAAATCACACAACTGCTTGATTTTACTGAAATTATCTCTATATAAGTTAGGTTGATTTCTTTTCAGGAGCAACCCCATGGATATTGGCAGCATCATTTTCTGGGCCGCGGTGGCGCTCGTGCTGGTGTACGCGATCAGCATCTATAACCACCTGGTGCGGCTCAAGCACAATGTCTCCAAGGCCTGGTCCAATATCGACGTGTTGCTCAAGCAGCGCCACGACGAAATCCCCAAGCTGGTCGAAACCTGCAAGCAGTACATGAAGTTCGAGCAGGAGACGCTCGAAAAGGTCATGCAGGCTCGCGCCCGGGTGGCTCAGGCGCGGGAAAACCAGGACGTTGCCGGTCTCGGCGCCGCCGAAGGCGCGTTGCGCATGGGCCTGGGCCAATTGTTCGCGCTGGCCGAGGATTACCCCGAACTGCGTGCCAACGAGAACTTCCAGCATTTGCAAAGCCGCATCAGCACGCTGGAAAACACGATTGCCGACCGCCGCGAGTTCTATAACGAATCGGTCAACATCAACAATATCGGCATCGAGCAGTTTCCGGACATCATCGTCGCGCGCCTGCTCGGTTTCGGCCCGCGTGACCTGCTCGTTTTCGAAGAGACCGAAATCGCCGACGTCGACGTCAAGCAGTTGTTCAATACCTGAGGCGCACGTCGTCGCCGGCCATGCTGTCCTGGCTCGAGTTCGAACTCAGACAGATGCCGTCGACGGAGTATCTGGCGCTCCACGGCGTCGGAATTCTGTTGCTCGGCTTTCTCGTTTACTACGCCTTCGCCGCTTACCGGCGATTCCGGTTCATGGACGGTACGGCGACCTCGAAAATTCGCTCTGCGCCGCAGGGGCACGTCGAACTCAAAGGCCTCGGCGAATGGTTGCCCGACGGTGCCATCAATTCGCCGTTCAGCAACAGCCGCTGCGTGTGGTATCACTGCACGATCGACAAGCGCCGCCGCAGCGGCAAGCGCACGACCTGGACCAACATATCGGACGACCGCAGCGAGCACCTGTTCCGCCTGGTCGACGACACCGGCGAATGCGTCGTCGACCCCGATGACGCCCATGTCATTCCGGAAAGCGATCGGACCTGGTACGGCAATAGCGCCGAGGTCGTCCAGCAGGGGCCGGGCGGCAGCCTGCTCGGTCTCGGCATCGGCAAGTACCGATTTCGCGAGCGCCTGATTCGTCCGGCGACGCCGATCTACGCGCTCGGCGCGTTTCATACCGTCTACAGCAACCCGTCTGACGAATTCGTCGCCGCGCGGGTCGAAGCGCTGGTCAAGCAGTGGAAAATTCAGCCGCAGCGCTATTTGCGCGAATTCGATCTCGACCAAAACGGCACGATCCAGCAAGACGAGTGGCAGGCGGTGCGCGCCGGCGCGCGCCACCAGGTGCTCGCCGAAATCGCGCGCGAGCAGCGCGAGCACCACGTACTGTCGCGGCCGCTCGACCGTAAACATCCGTACATCCTGTCGGCGGTGCCCGAGGATTCGCTGGTCATGCGCAAGAAGGTCAAGGCCTACGTCGCCGCCGGCAGTGCGTTCTTGATATTCGGCGCGCTCGTCGTCATGTACTCGATTCGCGCGCCGTTGCCGCTGTAAGCGTGTAGACTACGCGATCTGAAACCGAAACCGCAGGAACACCGACTTGACCAATCCGCTTCTCGAGGCGCGCGAGTTGCCCGCCTTTAGCCGCATTACGCCAAGCGTGGTGCAGCCGGCAATCGAAAGCCTGCTCGCCGAAAACCGCGCCCAAATTGCCGAACTCGTAGACCAGCCCCGGTTTCGCTGGGACAACCTGATCGAGCCGCTCGAGCTGATGAACGATCGGCTCGACAAGGCCTGGTCGCCGGTGCGTCACCTGAACTCGGTCAAGAGCAGCGATAAGCTGCGTGCGGCGTACAATGCCTGTCTGCCGCTGCTTGCCGAGTATTCGACCGAGGTAAGCCAGAACCGCGCGCTTTACGCGGCTTACCGCAGTCTCGCCGAATCGCCGGACTACGCCGGCTACAGTACTGCGCAGCGCAAGACGATCGACGACGCGCTCAAGCATTTTCGCCTCGGCGGGGTCGATCTCGAGGGCGAGGATCGCGCCCATTACCAGCGGCTGCAAAAGGCGTTGTCCGAACTGCAATCACGATTCGAAAACAACCTGCTCGACGCGACCCAGGCCTGGCAATACGTCACCGAAGACGAAAGTGAACTCGCCGGGCTGCCGGACTACGCGCGCCGCATGCTCAGGCAACTGGCCGAACAGAAGGGCCTTGCCGGTTACCGGATCACGCTCGACATGCCGTGCTATCTCGCGGTCATCACCCACGCCGACAACCGCGATCTGCGCCGCGCGATCTACGAAGCCTACGTCACGCGTGCCTCGGACCAGGGTATTACCGATAAAAAGTTCGATAATGCGCCGATCATGCAAGAAATTGTCGCGAAAAGGCACGAAAAGGCCCGACTACTCGGTTTCAACAGCTATGCGGAGTACTCGCTCGAAACCAAGATGGCCACTTCCGTCGATCAGGTCGTCGGCTTCCTCGAAGACCTCGCCACGCGCTCGCGTGCCGCTGCCGAGGCCGAGGTCGCCGAGCGCCAGGCTTTTGCCGAATCGCTCGGTTTCGACGGTGAACTCGAAGCCTGGGATTATCCCTATTACGGGGAAAAACTGAAACAGCACCGTTACCGGATCTCGGACGAGCAACTCAAGCCTTATTTCGCCGATCACCGGGTCATCGCCGGGCTGTTCGAAATCGTGCACCGGTTATACGGCGTGCGCATCGTTCGCGACGACGACGACGTCGACCGCTGGGACGAAGCGGTCAGTTTCTACCGGATATCGAACGCGAGCGGCGAGGCCATCGGCCATTTTTATCTCGACCTGTATGCGCGCGAAAACAAGCGCGGCGGCGCGTGGATGGACGAATGCGTCAATCGCTACCGCATCAACGGCAAGACGCAACTGCCGGTCGCCTACCTGACCTGCAACCTGACGCCGCCGATCGGCGACGAACCGGCGCTGTTTACCCACGACGAAGTGATCACGCTGTTCCACGAATTCGGCCACGGCCTGCACCACATGCTGACGCGGATCGACGTGCCCGATGTCGCCGGCATCAACGGCGTCGAGTGGGACGCGGTCGAACTGCCGAGCCAGTTCATGGAGAATTTTTGCTGGGAGCGAGACGCGCTGGATTTGTTCGCGCAGCATTATCAGAGCGGTGAAAAGCTGCCGGATGATCTGTTCGAGCGCATGCGCGCGGCGAAGAACTTCCAGAGCGCGCTGCAGATGTTGCGTCAGATCGAGTTTGCGCTGTTCGACATGCGGCTGCACCAGGACCCGGAAGTCTCGAGCGCGGCGCAGATCCAGGCGGTTCTCGACGCGGTGCGCGCGCAGGTCTCGGTGGTCAGCACGCCAGCGATCAACCGCTTCCAGAACGGCTTCTCACATATTTTTGCAGGGGGATATGCCGCGGGTTATTATAGCTACAAATGGGCTGAGGTCCTGTCCGCCGACGCGTTTTCGGCATTTGAAGAAGAAGGCATTTTCAATCCTGAAACGGGCAAGAGATTTCTGAATTGCATACTCGAGCAGGGCGGGTCCCGACCGGCGATCGAGTCGTTCCGCTGTTTTCGCGGTCGCGATCCCGAAATCGACGCATTGCTCAGACACAGTGGGATCAGCTAGACGATGTGGAATAAAGTCTGTTGCGGGTTAATCGCTTTGATGCTCGCCGCGCCGCTCGCGGCCCAGGAAGCGAGCGACGAGGATCGGGATCGGCAATACGTCACCGACCAGTTGCGCCTGTCGCTATACGAAGGGCCGAACTCGTCGACCCGCGTGATCAAGCTGCTGCAGTCCGGCGACCTGCTCGAAATCGAGCAGATTTCCGGCGCCTACGCGTTCGTCACCGACGCGGACGGCACCAAGGGCTGGGTCAAGCGCGGGTTTCTCGTGACCAAGCCGACCTCCAACCTGTTGTTGATCGAGGAGCAGGAAAAGGTCCGCGCGCTCGAGGCCGAGATCGACAAGCTTGCCAACAGCAAGCTCGTCATCGACCAGTACGAAAAGGACATGGACGCGATGGTCGAGAAAATCGACGCGCTCGAACTCGAAAAGCAACAGGCACAGGAAAATATTGCCGCGCTCCGGCAGGAAGTCGAGGCCAAGCAGCTCGAACTCGATCGCCGGGAAGCCGATACGACGCCGCCGTGGATCGTATTGAGCGATACCTTCCTGCGCTACTGGCAGTACATCGTCCCGGTCTTTCTCGTCGTCATCGTGCTGAGCTACCTGGTCAGCAAGAAAATCATCGAAGCCCGCATCAAGTCGAAGTTCCACGGCATCAAAGTCTGGTAGATGGAATACCGCGATCTGCGAGACTTCATCGAGCAGCTCGAGCGCAACGGTGAACTGAAACGAATCTCGCAACGCGTCGATCCGCATCTCGAAATCACCGAAATCGCCGACCGCACGCTGCGCCGCGGCGGGCCGGCGCTACTGTTCGAGCGTCCCGGCGATAGCGACATCCCGTTGCTCGCGAACCTGTTCGGCACCGAGCGGCGGGTCGCGCGCGCGATGGGCGAGGACCAGGTCGCGGCGCTGCGCGAGATCGGCAAGCTGCTCGCCTTCCTGAAGGAGCCGGCACCGCCAAAGGGATTTCGCGACGCGCTGAAGACGCTGCCGATCTACAAGAAAGTGCTCGACATGTCGCCGAAAGCGGTCAAAAAGCCGCCGTGCCAGCAGATTCGACTCGCCGGCGACGAGGTCGATCTCGGCCGCCTGCCGATCCAGACCTGCTGGCCCGGCGACGCCGGCCCGCTGATCACCTGGGGTCTCGTCACCACCCGGGGACCTGACAAACCGCGGCAAAACCTCGGCATTTATCGACAACAGGTGATCGGCCGCAACCGGGTCATCATGCGCTGGCTGGCGCAGCGCGGCGGCGCGCTCGACTATCAGGACTGGTGCACGCACAGCGGTGATGCGCCGTTTCCGCTCGCGGTCGTGCTCGGTTGCGACCCGGCAACGATTCTGGCCGCGGTCACACCGATCCCCGACGCGCTGTCCGAGTACGCGTTCGCCGGCCTGTTGCGCGGCGCGAAGACCGAAGTCGCACGCTGTCTGAACTCCGATCTCGAAATACCGGCGCGCGCCGAGATCGTCCTCGAAGGCCACATCCATCCCGGCGACACCGCCGACGAGGGCCCGTTCGGTGACCACACCGGCTATTACAACGAGGTCGAGCGCTTTCCGGTGTTCACGATCGAAACGATGACGATGCGCGAGAATCCGATTTACCACAGTACCTACACCGGTCGACCGCCGGACGAGCCGGCGATCCTCGGGCTTGCGCTCAACGAGGTTTTCATCCCGCTGCTGCAAAAACAGTACCCCGAAATCGTCGACTTCTACCTGCCGGCGGAGGGCTGCTCGTACCGCGTCGCCGTGGTCAGCATGCGCAAGCAGTATCCCGGCCATGCCAAGCGCGTGATGATGGGCGTCTGGTCGTTCCTGCGCCAGTTCATGTACACCAAGTTCGTCATCGTCGTCGACGACGACATCGACGCGCGTCGCTGGGACGATGTCATCTGGGCGATTTCGACGCGGGTCGATCCGGCGCGTGACGTCACGCTGATCGAAAACACGCCGATCGATTACCTCGATTTCGCGTCGCCGCAATCCGGTCTCGGTTCGAAAATGGGGCTCGACGCGACGACCAAGGCCGGCGAGACCGGCCGTGAATGGGGTCGGCCGATCGAGCGCGATCCCGCGGTCGTCGCGCGCATCGACGAAATCTGGGACGAACTCGGAATCGACTAGCGCTTTTTGCACCGGCTTCGAAATTCAACGATAATTTCGCGCAATAACAAAGGAGCGGCCGGGAGGTCACATGCGTTCGATCATGGTGTTGAATTCGAAGGGCGGCTCGGGCAAGAGCACCGTCGCCACCAATCTCGCCAGTTACTATGCCGCCGAGGGTTACAAGGTATTGCTGGTGGATCTCGACCCGCAGGGTTCGAGCCTCGACTGGCTCGAGGCGCGGCCGAGCGGACGCAGCTCGATCGCCGGCGTCGACGGCTCGGGCGGGCAATTTCGCGTCCCGCGCAGCGCCGACTACGTCATCTACGACACCCCGGCGGCGGCGCACGGCAAGGAACTCGCGGCGTTGCTGCGGCGCCCGCAAAGCATCATCATTCCGGTATTGCCGTCGCCGATCGACATGCGCGCGGCGACGCCGTTCATCCAGAAGGTTCTCGAAAATGGCCGCGTCGCACGCAAGGAAGCCCGGGTCGCGCTGATCGCGAACCGCTGTCGCGAACACTACAACATCTACCACCAGCTCGACGCCTACCTGCGCAAGGTGCGCAAGGCGCCCTTCATCAGCGTGCTGCGCGAGACCCAGAATTACGTGCGCGCGGCCGAGCGCGGTCTCGGCATTTTCGAGCTCGCACCCTACATGGTACGGCGTGACCTCGAGCAGTGGGATCCCATTATCCGCTGGCTCAACAGCAAACGCAGCCAGCCGGTATAGCGCGATCGGCGCGTCGATTTATTGCATTACCCTCGAACCCGATGGCGTGAACTTCGACTGCGCCGCTGACGAGCCGGTGCTCGTTGCCGCGCACCGCGCCAATATCCTGATGCCTTACAGTTGCCGCGGCGGCCAGTGTGGTGCCTGCCGCGGGCTGCTGTTACGCGGCGAAATCGCCTATCCGCAGGGGACGCCGCCGGCACTTGCGCCCGGCGACGCGATTGCCGGTTATGCGCTGTTTTGCAGCGCGCGGCCGCGTTCCGACCTGGTCATCGAGCGCGCGCCGCCCGGATTCTAGGCATCTTGCAGCGCGAACTCGACCGCGCGCGCGGCGTGAATCGCGGCGCTGTCGTAGAGCGGCAGATCGGTGTGGCCGGGGCCGATGAGCAGCCCGATCTCGGTGCAGCCGAGTATCACGCCGTCGATGCGCTGCGCGCGCAGGCGGTCGATGATCGCGAGGTAAACTTCGCGCGAATCGGCGTCGATCGTTCCCTGGCAAAGTTCCTGGTAGATAATGTCGTGTACCATCTGCCGGTCGTGCAGTTCCGGCACGACCACGTCGATGCCGTAATCCTGGACGAGACGATGCTTGTAGAAATCGAGCTCCATCGTGAACGCGGTGCCGAGCAGTCCGACGCGGCGCGCACCGTCGCGCACGAGCGCGTCACCGGTCGCGTCGGCGATGTGCAGCAACGGAATCCCGACCGCGGCCGCGACCGTATCGGCAACGCGGTGCATCGTATTGGTGGCGATCAGGAAGCCGTCGGCGCCGCCGCGCTCGAGCCGTTGCGCAGCCCGGCACAGGATCGCGGCCGCGGCGTCCCAGTCGCCCGCGTGCTGCAGCGCTTCGAGCGGCGCGAAATCGAGACTGGCGAGCAGGATTTCGGCCGAATGCAGGCCGCCGAGGCGTGCCCTGACGCCCTCGTTCAACAGGCGGTAATAAACCTGGGTGCTCTCCCAGCTCATGCCGCCGATCAGGCCGATGGTCTTCAACTTTCTCGACTCGCTCGATCTTGCGCTATAACAGAAGCATGTCCAGCTACGAATTCGATCTCGATCTTTCGGCGGCACGCACCGAGACGATTTACCGGGGCGCGGCACGTTACATCGTCGTCGAATCCGAGCAGGGCCCGACGCTGCAACTGCCTGCCGGCAACTTTCGCGCCTTCGTCGACAGCGACGGTATTCACGGACGCTTTCGCGTGCGCATCGACGACGCCAACCGGATCCTCTCGCTGGACCGACTCTAGGTCAGCTTGCGCTGCGCCGCCTTGGCCGCGAACTTGGCCGCCTTGCGCGCCGCCGCGTGCGCGGCCGCGTCATCGCCGAAGTGACTCTCGCCGCGTTCGCGCGCAAGCCGCGCCTGGCGCTCGCGTTCGCGCAGCCGGGCTCGCGCTGCGTCGTCGCGAGTGCCGAAACAGGCCGGGCAGCTGACGCCGGGCTGGAACGTCTCGCTGCGTTTGTCGGCGTCGCTGAGCGGCCGGCGACAGGCATGACACTGGTCGTAGCTGCCGGGCTCGAGCGCGTGGTTGACGCTGACCCGGTCGTCGAAGACGAAACACTCGCCGTGCCAACGGGATTCACGCTCGGGCACCTCCTCGAGGTAGCGCAGGATCCCGCCGCGCAGGTGGTAAACCTCGTCGAATCCGCGCTGTCGCAGGTAGGCGGTCGCCTTTTCGCAGCGGATGCCGCCGGTGCAGAACATCGCGATCTTGCGTTGCCGGCGCGGGTCGAGTTCGGCGTCGACAAAGGCCGGAAAGTCGCGGAACGAATCGGTATTCGGATGCATCGCGCCGGCGAAGCTGCCGATGGCCGATTCGTAGGCATTGCGGGTGTCGATGACGGTCACCTCGGGATCGTCGAGCAGCGCGTTCCACGCGACGGGCTCGACGTAGGTGCCGGCCAGCGCCGGGTCGATGGCGCCGACTCCGAGGGTTACGATTTCGCGCTTGAGCTTGACCCGCGCGCGCTGAAACGGCATTGCGTCGGTGTACGACAGCTTGCATTCGAGCCCGCCGAAGCGCGAATCCTCGCGCAATCGCGCCAGCAAAGCATCGATGCCGGCGGCGTTGCCGGCGACGGTGCCGTTGATGCCCTCGTTTGCGAGCAGCAGGGTACCGCGCAGGCCGCGTGCGCGCATCAGCTCGAGCAGCGGCGCGCGCAACGCCGCGAAGTCGTCGAGACGGACGAAGCGATACAGCGCGGCGACGACGATAGGCGGGTGCATGAGCTCGTTCGGGGTTTGCGTTCGCGGTCGAAAAGGGCGCGTATTCTAGCCGACCCGGGCGCGGCCGTCACCCCACGCGAATCGCGTCAGGCGTCCTTGGCGACGACTTCGATGTGATGATCGATGAAATCGATCTGGTCGCCGGCGCGAATTTTCTTGCGCTTGCGGGTTTCGACTTCGCCGTTGACGCTGACCTGGCCCTCGGCGATCGCCTGCTTGGCCTCGCCGCCGCTGTCGGCAATCCCCTCGAACTTGAGAATCTTGTAGAGTTCGACGAACTCGGACTCGAGTTCGGCGATGATTTTGCGCGGTTCGTCCATTGTCATTCGTCGAAATCGATGTGCACGTCGTCGGGATAGGGATGACCCTTGCCGGTTTCGATGCACGACTTGATGCTCATCAGAAATACGCCCCACTTGGTGCAGCAGTGGGCGAAAAAGTCATCAGCCTCGGCCCAGCCGCCGTGGCGAAAGTTGACGATCGTCTGCCGGCCATCCTCGGCGAGATCGAAATCGATCTCGGTGCCGGACCAGGCCGGCGGTGTTTCGCCACGATGGCGCCAGCGCACGCGCCGGTCGGGAAGAAGCTCGACGACCTCGAAATCCGGGCCCGTGCCGCCGAAGCGAAACTCGATGATCGAACCGACGCCGCCGGCGCCGCGGGTATCGGTGGTCCACCATTTCGCGAGGCCAGCATCGGTCGTCAGTAACGGGTAAATTTCGGCCGCGTTTCCCTTGATCCCGACGCGGTGCTTGATTTCCGCCATGGCGGCTAGTTTAAACGTTTTGATGACATTGGGAATAGACTTGGCCAGAATTAAGTTTCGAATTATGACGGGTGCAGCATGATCCAGTGGTTCCCAGGCCATATGCACAAGGCGCGCAAGGAATTCGCGAAGATTCTGCCGCGGGTCGACCTCGTCATCGAGGTGCTCGACGCGCGTCTGCCGGGATCGAGCGAGAATCCGCTGCTCGCGCGTCTGCGCGGTGACAAGCCGTGCCTGAAGGTACTCAACAAGCGCGACCTCGCCGACCCCGACGGCCTCGCCGAATGGCGCGCGCATCTCGACGCGCAGAGCGGCATTCGCACGCTGACCTGCAGCCACCGCGATGAGCAGATTCACGCGCTGCCGGCACGTTGCCGCGAACTGCTGCCGGCGCGCGCCAACCGTTCGCCGGTCATGCATGCGCTGATTGCCGGCATTCCGAACGTCGGCAAGTCGACGCTGATCAATCGACTCGCCGGTCGCAAGGTCGCGAAGACCGGCGGCGAGGCCGCGCTGACCCGTCTGCAGCAGCGCATCGAGATTTCACCGGAGCTGATCCTGATCGACACGCCGGGGATGCTGTGGCCGAACATCGAGGTCGAGGCGAGCGGTTACCGGCTGGCCGCGACCGGGGCGATTCGGGATACGGCGCTGGACCTGCAGGCGGTCGCGAGTTTCGTCGTCGAGTTTCTCGCCGCCGCCTACCCGGGACGCCTGCGCGAGCGCTACGGCATCGACCCGCTGCCGGCGGCGGACGGCGAGATACTCGAGGCCATCGGCCGGCGGCGCGGCTGCATCGTCGCCGGCGGTCGCGTCGATCTGGAAAAAGTCGCCCGCCTGTTGCTCACGGAACTGCGCGCCGGCGAACTCGGCCCCCTGTGTTTCGAGACCCCGGCGGGTCTCGCTGCCGAGCGCGAGCGGGCCGCGGCCGAGCGCCAGCAACGCGACGAGGCGCGCGCGGCGCGCCGCGCGCAGCGAGCGAAATCATGACCGGGAGGGCGCGATGATCATTCGCCGGGCGCTCAAACAGGATGCCGCCGAGCTGGCCGAGTTCAACCGCAACATGGCGCGCGAGACCGAGGGCATCGAATTGATTCCAGAGGTGATCGCGGCCGGCGTGCGCGGCATGATCGAACATCCCGAACGCGGTTTTTACCTCGTCGTCGAACTCGACAACGGTATCCAGGCGTCGCTGATGGTGACCTTCGAATGGAGCGACTGGCGCAACGGTATGTTCTGGTGGATCCAGAGCGTTTACGTGCGTCCCGATTACCGTCGCCAGGGGCTTTATCGCGAACTCTATACGCACGTCAGGGAGCTGGCCGAACAGGAGGACGCGGTGTGCGGCTATCGCCTCTACGTCGAACGCGACAACGCCGTTGCGCAGCAAACCTATCGCCGCCTGGGCATGCAGGAAACCGATTACCGGATCTTCGAAGCGCTGATCCCGGGGCTCAAGTACCGCCGTTAGGATCGGCGTCCCGCCTTGCGCGGCGCGCTGGCGCGTAATATAGTCACGCTTCCTCAACGGGGTGCGCATTGCTGAGAGGCGTCACCGGACGCCAACCCGATGAACCTGATCCAGTTAACACTGGCGTAGGGATGTGAGCGATCCGCCAACCTCCCGCATCCCCCGCGCCGCGCTTTTCGCCAAGGGGATTGTGATATGAGCACCATATTCCGAATTCTGGCCGCGACGTTCGCGCTAAGCCTGGCCGCGCCGGCCGCCGGCAAGCCCGAGCTCGTCGTCTACACCTACGATTCGTTCGTCAGTGACTGGGGTCCGGGGCCGCAGGTCAAAACCGCGTTCGAGGCGCGTTGTGGCTGCACGCTCGAACTGGTCGGTCTCGAGGACGGCGTGTCGATGCTGAACCGGCTCAGGCTCGAGGGCGTAAACACCCGCGCCGACCTGGTGCTCGGCATCGATACCAATCTGACCGCCGAGGCCCGCGCAACCGGGCTGTTCGCGCCACACGGACTCGAATTGACGAACTCCGCGCTGCCGGGTCCGTGGCACGACGATCTGTTTTTGCCCTACGACTACGGTTACTTCGCTTTCATTTACAACCGCGAACGGGTGCAGAATCCGCCGACGAGCCTCGTCCAGCTGGTCGAGGACGAAAACGGGCCGACGCTGCTGTTACAGGATCCGCGCACCTCGACCCCGGGGCTCGGTTTGCTGCTGTGGATCAAAAAGATCTACGGCGAGCGCGCCACCGACGCGTGGGCAAAACTCGCGCCGCGTATCGTCACCGTCAGCAAGGGCTGGAGCGAGGCTTACGGGCTCTTCCTCAAGGGAGAGGCCGATATGGTGCTCAGTTACACGACCTCACCGGCCTATCACCTGATTGCCGAACGGGATGAGCGTTTTGCCGCGGCGCACTTCGCCGAAGGGCATTACCAGCAAATCGAAGTCGCCGGTATCGTCGCCAGCAGCGACGCGCAGGCGCTCGCGCGCGATTTCCTCGAATTCATGCTGAGCGAAGATTTTCAGCGCATTATCCCGACGACCAACTGGATGTACCCCGCGGCGTTGCCGCGCGCGCAATTACCGGCCGAGTTCGGCCGCCTGATCGACCCGTCGCCGGCACTGCTGTTCGCGGACGCGGTGGTCGCGGCGAAGCGCAAGGACTGGGTCGACGAATGGCTCGAAATCATGTCCCGTTGACGATCGTGGCGCGATGATCCCGCGCTCCCGCAGCGCCTACGGGGTGCTCGCGCTGCTCGCGCTCGCGGTCGGCGCGCCGCTTGCCGGCCTGCTCGGGCTCGGCGCCGACGGCGGCGCGCGGGCGGCGGACTGGGCCTTCTGGCGCAGCGCCTACATTCGCAATGCCTTCTGGTTCAGCCTCTACCAGGCCGGCCTGTCGACACTGTTAGCGGTGTTGCCGGCGATCCCGATCGCGCGCGCCTTTGCCTATCATCGCGACTTTCCGTTGCGCGGACCGCTGCTGCGGCTGTTCGGCGTGCCGCTGGTGGTGCCGTCGATCGTCGCCGTGCTCGGCGTGGTATCGGTCTACGGCAGCGACGGCTGGCTGCCGCTCGGCCGCTCGTTATATGGCCTGAACGGTATCCTGATCGCGCATGTCTTCTTCAATCTGCCGCTCGCGGTGCGGCTGTTGCTGCCGCTGTGGGAGGCGATCCCGTCGCATCACTGGCAGCTCGGCGAGCAGCTCGGCTTCGACGGCTGGCAGCGGTTTCGCCATCTCGAGTGGCCGGCGTTGCGCGAGGGCTTGCCGGGCGTGCTGCTGCTCGTGTTCATGCTCTGCCTGACGAGCTTTGCCGTGGTCCTGACGCTCGGCGGCGGACCGCGCAGCACGACGCTCGAAGTCGCGATTTACCAGTCGTTGCGCTTCGATTTCGCGCCGTTGCGGGCGGTCGTGCTGGCGCTGTTGCAGCTGGGCCTGTGTGCGCTGGTGGCGATTTTCACGCTGCGCCTGCAACGCTTGCCCGAGGTCGAGCCCGGACTCGCGGAGCACCCGACATCGGCGATGCCGCGATCCAGCCGCTGGTGGCTGCTGGCGATCGCGCTCGCCGGGACTTACGTCGCGCTGCCGCTGGCATCGCTGGCCCTCGATGCCGCGCGCGGGCCGGTCGGGACGGTGCTCACAACCACCGCGGTGTGGCGATCGGCGCTGTATTCGCTCGCGATCGGCCTGGGCGCCGCGGCGTTGGCGACGCTGGCCGGTTACGCGCTGTTGCGCACCAGCAGCGATCTCGCGCGGCGGGGTCGGGCAGGGCGCGCGCGCGCGATCGAAACCGCGGCATCGATCATCTACGTCGTGCCGCCGCTGGTGCTCGGCACCGGACTGTTCGTGTTATTGTCGCCGCATGTCGACGTCTTCAACTGGGTCTTCCCGATCGTGATCGGGATCAATACGCTGATGGGTTTGCCGTTCGTGATTCGCACCCTCGGACCGGCGCTGCGCCAGCACCGCGCGCGCCACGATCTGTTGTGCGCGAGTCTCGGTCTTAGCGGCTGGCGCCGCTGGCGGCGGGTCGACTGGCCGCTGCTGCGACCCGCCCTCGGTCTGTCGGCGGCGCTGGTCGCCGCGCTCGCGCTCGGCGATCTCGGCGTCATCGCGCTGTTCGGCACGCCAGAAACGACGACCCTGCCGCTACTGCTCTACCAGCAGCTCGGCGCCTACCGCATCGGCGAGGCCGCGGTCACCGCGGCGTTGCTGCTGATCCTGTGCCTGGCGCTGTTCTGGCTGCTCGAGCGCGGTCTCGGCGGACGTCGCGATGCTTGAAATCGACGGCCTCGAATTTGCCTATGACAACGAGTCGATGCGCTTCGAACTCGCCGTCGCCGCCGGCGAGGTGCTGTCGCTGATCGGGCCCAGCGGTGCCGGCAAGTCGACGCTGCTGCATCTCGTTGCCGGATTTCTCGCGCCATGCGCGGGGTCTATTCGCGTCGACGGCGTTGCGATCGAGGGTTTGCCGCCGGCGCGACGGCCGGTAACGATCGTGTTCCAGCAGCACAACCTGTTTCCGCACCTCGATCTCTATACCAACGTCGCGCTCGGCGTCGATCCTTCGCTGGCGCTCGATTCGACGCAAGCCGAAGCCGTTGCCGCGGCCTTCGCGCGGGTCGGTCTCGACGGCCTCGAGCGGCGCCGGCCCGGCGAGGTCTCCGGCGGGCAGCGGCAGCGCGCGGCGCTCGCGCGGGTGCTGGTACGCGAACGCAAGGTGCTGTTGCTCGACGAAGCCTTCGCCGCGCTCGGCCCGGCGCAACGCGAGGAATTGCTCGAGCTGGTTGCCGGCCTGGTGCGCGAACGCGCGATGGCGGCGCTGCTCGTCAGCCATCAGCCGCGCGACGCGCTGCGGGTGTCGGCGCGCTGCGCGTTCGTCGATCGCGGTCGGATCGCGCGGATCGCGCCAACCCGCGAGCTGCTCGACGATGGCGACGACGCGGCGTTGCGCGCTTACCTGGGGTCACGGTGAACAGTCTCGACAACCTATTCGCGCGCATCCCGCAGCTCGCCGGGCGGCGACCTGAGGATTTCGAAATCACTCGCCTGCCGGGCTACACCAACGATAGCTACCGCTTGCGCGGTGCCGGCGACGACTGGGTGCTGCGCGTGCCGCGCGCGGCAACCCGCGGCAATATCGACCGGGATGCCGAGCGGCACAACCAGGCAATCGCGGTGGAACTCGGCCTCGCGCCGGAGACCTGCTGGGACGGCGGTGACGGGACGACGCTGACGGCGACGCTGGCAGCGTCGCGCGACCTGCGCCCGGCGGATTTCGCCGACGTCGCGATTCGCGGCCGCGTGGTCGGCGCGCTGCAGCGGCTGCACCGCAGCGGCTCCCGGTTCCGTGGCGGCGTCGATCTCGGCGCGCTGTTCGAGCGTTACATCGCGCGCGTGCCGGCGGCGCAGCGAGCGCCTTTCGAACCGCGTCTGGAGCAGGCCGCGTGGGTGCTCGGCCGGCTCGAGACCGCCGATGCCGACACGGTGCCGTCGCACAATGACCCGGTGCTCGCAAACCTGCTGCTCGACGACGAGCGGATCTGGCTGATCGACTGGGAGTACTCGACCATGGCGTCGCCCTACTGGGATCTCGCGACGCTCGCCAACGCCGCCGATTTCGACTACGCCCAAAGCCGCCAGTTGCTGCGGGAATACGTCGTCGGCGGAACGCCGCTGGACGAATCGGTGCTGTTCGATTATCGCGGCCTGATGCGGTTGCTGGCCGACCTGTGGATGGCCGCGTTCGCGCGCGCCGACGGCGATGCTGACGCATAGCGCGAGCCTCTACGTCGCGTCGGTATTGATCTGGGGTTCGACCTGGTTCGCGATCAAGTTCCAGCTCGGCGTGGTCGCGCCGGAGATTTCGCTGGTCTACCGTTTTGCGCTGGCGGCGGCGATCCTGCTGGCATTTTGCGTCGCCAGCGGACGTTCGCTGCGCTACGACGCCCGCCAGCACGGTTTCATCGCGCTGCAGGGCGTGTTCCTGTTTTCGAGCAACTACCTGATCTTCTACTACGCCACCGCGCTGTTGACCTCGGGCATCGTCGCGCTGCTGTTCTCGACCGTGATCCTGATGAACATCGTCAACGGCGCACTGTTCCTGCGTGCGCCGGTCAACGGGCGAGTCATCGCCGGCGCGTTGATCGGCATTGCCGGCATCGCCGCGATCTTCTGGTCCGAGGTCACCGCGGTCGACGCCGGCGCCGGCACCTGGCGCGGGCTGTGGATGTGCCTGGTCGCGACCTACCTCGCGTCGATCGGTAATATCCTGTCGGCGCGCAACCAGGGGCACGGCATCCCGGTGGTGCAAACCAACGCCTGGGGGATGGCTTACGGCGCGCTGATCCTGCTCGGATTTGCGTTCCTGCGCGACCTGCCGTTCGCCTGGGATCCGGCGCCGGCTTACGGGATTTCGCTGATCTACCTCGCGGTATTCGGCTCGGTGCTCGCGTTCGGCAGCTACCTGACGCTGGTCGGCCGGATCGGCGCCGATCGCGCGGCCTACGCCGCGGTGCTGTTCCCGGTGATCGCGCTCGGTATCTCGACGCTGTTCGAAAATTACCAGTGGACCACGCGCGCGATCTTCGGTTTCGCCCTCGTGCTCGTCGGCAACTACATCGTCCTGGCCAAATCCCGCAAACCCATCGCCGCCCCCGTCATCCCTGACCGCGACTGAATCCAGGTCAGACCAACATCAGGCGCGCGCGCTCGAATTCGCCGTTGAATCGAGGTCAGAACAACAGGAATCCATACAGCGGCGAAAATTTGCGCCGACCTGAATCCAACCGGCCCAAATGACGGGTCAGGCGTGGGAGAGGGGATCGCCGAGCAGGTTGGAGACGTTCGGGACCTGCTCGAGCGCCCAGCTCAGCTGGTCGCGCAGCGCCGATGAAAGGTCGTTCGGCGCGACCCGGTTCGACGGCGGGATACCGGCTTCGATGTCGACCAGCTGCTGTTGCAGGATCGCGTTGAACAGGATGCGGTGCGCCTCGCTGACGTTTTCGAGCGTCGTCTGCAGGTCGGTCATCAACGGCGCCAACGCGGCGTAGCGCGCCGGCGTCGACGAGACGCGAACGCCGTGCTTGATCGCGAGCACGCGCGCGGTCGAAAACAGCGGCATGATGCCGCCCATCTTCAGGTCCATGCGCCCGTCGGTCAGCTTGAAGCGGCCGAACAGGCCGAGCGGCGGGCCGTTCTTGGCCGCGTTGATCGACATCAGCTGCAGGAACTGGCCCGACTGCGCGCCGACCGCGAACGCGTGATCGAGCACCGCGCCGGCAAGCCTGGCATCGCCGTGGACGCAGGTCGAGTCGAAGAAGATATCGCAGTTGAGAATGTCCTCGGGCGACTTGCGCCGGATCCAGGTCTCGACGAGTGCCTGCCAGCCGGCGCGCGAATGCCGCCAGTCGGGGTTGCTCGCCATGATGTTGCCCTTGCAGTAGGGCACGCCGGCGGCGTCGAGCATGTCGGCGACGCGCTGGCCCAGGGTACCGAAGTACTGGTCCTCGGCGCCACCCGGGTCGCCTTCGGTAAAAACGACCGCGTTGTCCTGATCCATAGCCAGCAGGCTTTCGCCGCGGCCGCCGGAGCCGAGCACCAGCATTGCGTAGGGGCAGGGCGGCGGCGCCGGCATCTCGCGCTCGGCGAGCACGCAGGCGCGCCGCGTCAACGCGCACAGCTCGCGCGATATCACCGCGGCAACGTCGCGCGCATCGACGTCTTCGGCGACCAGCGCCTTCGCGACCAGCACGATGTTGCCCCAGACCTCGGCCATTTGCCCCGCCGACTCCGCGGCGTCGATGTCGTCGCCGAGCAGCACCGCGTCGTCGGCACGCTGGCGCAACAGGTCGCGCGCCGACAGCGCGCCGACCAGTCGCCCGTCGGCGTCGTGCACGCCCAGGTGGCGCACGTGCAACCGGCGCATGCGCGCAATCGCGCGGTAAACGAACGCGTCCTCGGGCAGGCTTTCGAGCGGGTATACCGCGACGTCACGCAGGCGGCGGTCGAAGGCCGCCTCGCCTTCCTTGCGCAGCTGGCGCAGCAGATCGCGCTCGGTGATGATGCCGTGGGCGTCGTCGTCGGCGCGCGGCTCGACGTAAAGCGAGCTGACCTTGTCGTCGATCAGCATCGCCAGCGCTTCGCGCAGGCTCAGTTCCGAGGCAACGATCAGCGGCGGGCTCGACATCAGGTCGCGCAGCCGATGGCGATACGGAAAGCTGTCGATGCGCGCCAGCGCCTCGCGCCGCCGGCGCGCGGCCTGCGGGTCGAGCCAGCCGATCCGGGCCTCCTGGGCGCTGGTCTCGGCGAAACGTTCGCAGGCACGTTCGGCTTCGGCCAGCGTGCGGATGCCGGCCTCGCGCAGCCGCGGGATCAGCTCGACGAAGACCGCCGCGGTCGTGATCGCGTCGCCGAGCGCGGTGTGGCGCTCGAGCGTCTCGACGCCAAGCCAGCTCGCGATCGTGTCGAGCGAGAAATCGGGCAGATTGGGTTTGAGCAGGTTGACGAGAAAGCGAACGTCGAGGCAGCGCGGCGGCGTCCAGTCGAGCCCGGCGATCTCCTTTTCACGTTTCAGCATCGCCAGGTCGAAACCGCTGGCATAACCGATCAGCACCGCGTCGCCGCGCCAGGCGTCGAAATCGGCAACCACCGCGGCGAAGGCGCGCGCGCCGGCGACGTCGGCATCGCCGATACCGTGAATCGCGCGGCTCTCGTCGGGGATCGGCACGCCGGGATCGATCAGTTCGTCGAAACATCGCTCGCGTTCGATCTTGCCGTGAACGATGCGTACCGCGCCGAGCTGGATCATGCGCGCCTTGCTCGTGTCGAGGCCCGTGGTTTCGCTGTCGAAGGCGATCGCGTCGAGCGACAGCAACGGCACCGAAGCGGGGTTGTGCGACGCCACTCAGCGCCCCCCGGAGACGTCGATAAAGCTGCCGGTCGTGTACGACGACGCGTCCGACAGAAGCCACAGGATCGCCTCGGCGACCTCGGCCGGCAGTCCGCCGCGCTGCATCGGCACCCGTCCCTTCAGGCGGTCGACCCGGTTGGCCTCGCCGCCGGCGGCGTGGATGTCGGTATAGATGAGTCCGGGCTTGACCGCGTTGACGCGAATGCCCTGATCGCCGACCTCCTTGGCCAGCCCGATGGTCATCGCGTCGACTGCAGCCTTGGCCGCGGCGTAGTCGACATATTCGTTCGGTGCGCCGAGATCGGCGGCGCGCGACGAGACGTTGACGATCGCTCCGCCGTTACCGCCGTGGCGCGTCGACATCCGTTTGACCGCCTCGCGCGCGCACAGGAAGCTGCCGACGACGTTGACGTCGAGAATTCGTCGCCAGCGCGCGGCGTCCATGTCGACGAGGTTGCTTTGTGGTTCGAGTATGCCGGCATTGTTGACGAGCCCGTCGAGCTGGCCGAATTCGGCGTCGATCGCGGCGAACAGCGCCTCGACCTCGGCCTCGTCGGCGACGTCGGCCTGTTGTACGAAGGCACGCTGACCGAGCAGGCGCACGCTGTCGGCGACGGACGCGACGGCCGCGGCATCGCGGCGAAAATTGAGGCAAACCGAATACCCGCGGCTAGCCGCGAGGCGCGCGGTCTCGGCGCCGATGCCGCGCCCGGCGCCGGTGATCAGAATGACTTTCGACATGTCAGGTCCTCCGAGCGCGATTGTAAACGATCCGTGGCGCCGGCGAGGGCCCGTTCGGGATCCGGCTTGATTGCGGTCAAGCGATATCGATTATTCCGGTTTCAGCTTTTGCCGCAGGATCGCGTTGACCTGCGCCGGGTTGGCCTTGCCCTGCGACTGTTTCATCACCTGGCCGACGAAAAAGCCGAGTACCTTGTCCTTGCCGGCGCGGAACTGCTCCACCTGGGCCGGGTTGGCGGCAATGACGTCGTCGATCAGCGCCTCGATCGCGCCGCTGTCGGTGATCTGTTGCAAGCCGCGCGCGGCGATGATTTCGTCGGGCATGCCTTCACCGTTCCAGCAAGCCTCGAAGACTTCCTTGGCGAGCTTGCCCGACAGCGTGCCGTCGGCGATGCGCGCGACCAGTTGCGCCAGCGCCGCCGGCGCGACCGGCGCCGCGTCGATCTCGAGGCCGGCCTTGTTGAGCGCGCCGGCGAGTTCGCCAAGCACCCAGTTGGCGAGTTGCGTCGCCTCGCCCGGTGCGGCCGCGAGCGCGGCCTCGAAGTAGGCGGCGGTATCGCGGTTCGCGGTGAGCACGTCGGCGTTGTACGCGGACAGGCCGAGATCGTCGATGTAGCGCTGGCGCTTGGCCTCGGGCAGTTCCGGCAACTGCGCGCGCACGCGCGCGACGGCGTCGGCGCTGACCGTGACCGGCAGCAGGTCGGGATCGGGGAAATAGCGGTAATCGTTGGCTTCTTCCTTGCTGCGCATCGAGCGCGTTTCGTCGCGCTCGGCGTCGTAAAGACGCGTTTCCTGCACGACTTCGCCGCCGTCCTCGAGCAGTTCGATCTGGCGCTCGATCTCGAAGCGGATCGCGCGCTCGAGAAACCGAAACGAATTGATGTTCTTGAGCTCGGTGCGCGTGCCGAGCCGGTCTTCGCCGTGACGGCGCACCGACACGTTGGCGTCACAGCGGAACGAGCCCTCCTGCATGTTGCCGTCGCAGATCTCGAGGTACCGCACCAGCGAATGAATCTGGCGCGCGTAGGCCACGGCCTCGTCGGCGCCGCGCATATCGGGCTCGGAGACGATCTCGAGCAGCGGCGTGCCGGCGCGGTTGAGGTCGATGCCGGACTGCTCCGGGAACTGGTCGTGGATCGATTTGCCGGCGTCTTCCTCGAGGTGGGCGCGGGTAATGCCGATCTGCTTGCGCGCGCCGTCGGCGGTCGAGATGGTGACGTGGCCGCGGCCGACGATGGGCAGCTCGTATTGCGATATCTGGTAACCCTTGGGCAGGTCGGGATAGAAATAATTCTTGCGCGCGAACACCGAGCGTTCGCCGATCTCGGCATCGATCGCGACGCCGAAACGCAGCGCCATCTCGACCGCCGCGCGATTGAGCACCGGCAGCACACCGGGCAGGCCGAGATCGACCGCGCAGGCCTGGGTGTTGGGGGCGGCGCCGAACGCGGTCGACGCGCCGGAGAAGATCTTGCTCGCGGTCGCAAGCTGGGCGTGGATCTCGAGACCGATGACGCTTTCCCAGTCGCTCATTGCCCGGGCTCCCGCAGGTGCCAGTCGGTTGCCTGTTGAAACGCGTGCGCGGCGGCGAGGATGCCGCTTTCGTCGAAATAATTGCCAATCAGCTGCAGGCCGACCGGCAGGCCGTCGACGAAACCGGCCGGCAGCGACATCCCGGGCAGACCGGCGAGATTCAGCGAAATCGTGTAGATGTCCTGCAGGTACATGCTGACCGGGTCTTCGGTCTTGGCGCCGAGTTCGAAAGCGATCTCGGGCGTCGTCGGGCCGAGAATCAGGTCGACGTCGGCGAGCGCCTGTTGGAAATCGTTCTTGATCAGCCGGCGCAGCTGTTGCGCCTTCAGGTAATAGGCGTCGTAGTAGCCGGCCGATAACGCGTAGGTGCCGATCATGATGCGGCGCTTCACCTCGTCGCCGAAACCTTCGCCGCGCGAACGCTTGTAGAGATCCTCGAGGTCGACCGGGTCGGCACAGCGGTGGCCGAAGCGCACGCCGTCGAAGCGCGACAGGTTCGACGAACATTCGGCCATCGCGATCACGTAGTAGGTCGGGATCGATAACCCGGTGTTGGGCAGCGAGACTTCCCTGATTTCGGCGCCGAGCCGTTGCCATTCGTCGACCGCGGCATCGATCACCGCGGCGACGCGCGCGTCGAGCCCTGCGGCGAAGTACTCGCGCGGCAGGCCGATTCTGAGGCCCTTGACGCCGCGCTCGAGATCGGCGGCGTAATCCGGCACCGGTTGGTCGGCCGAGGTCGAGTCGCGCGGGTCGAATCCCGCCATCGCGGCGAGCAGCAGCGCGCAATCCTGCGCGCGCCTCGCGAACGGACCGCCCTGGTCGAGGCTCGAGGCGTAGGCAATCATGCCGTAGCGCGAAACCCGGCCGTAGGTCGGCTTGATCCCGGTCACGCCGCACAGCGCGGCCGGCTGGCGGATCGAGCCGCCGGTATCGGTGCCGGTCGCCGCGGGCGCCAGGCCGGCGGCGACGGCGGCCGCCGAACCGCCGGACGAGCCCCCGGGTACCCGCCCGTGGTCCCAGGGATTCTTTACCGCGCCGTAGTGCGAATTTTCGTTCGACGAGCCCATCGCGAACTCGTCCATGTTGGTTTTGCCGAGCATGACCGCGCCGGCCGCGCGCAGCCGTTCGACCACGGTCGCGTCGTAGGGCGCGATGAAATTGTCGAGCATGCGCGAACCGCAGGACGTCCGTACGCCGTCGGTACAAAACAGGTCCTTGTGCGCGAGCGGCACGCCGGTGAGCGGCCCGGCTTCGCCGGCCGCGATCCGCGCATCGGCGGCCTCGGCCTGGGCGAGCGCGATATCGGCGGTGACCGTGATGAAGCAGTTGAGCGCCGGATTGGCCTGGCCGATGCGGTCGAGGTAGTCGCGGGTGATCTCGACGCTGGAAAATTCGCCGGCGTCGAGGCCGGCGCGAATCTCGGCGATGCCGCGGTCGGCGGTGCCGGGTGCGCTCATTCGATCACCCGCGGTACGCGGTAGAGACCGTCGGCGACGTCCGGCGCAATCGCCTGGAACTTGTCGCGCTGATCGGTTTCGGTGACCGTGTCCTCGCGCAGGCGCTGCTCGGCGTCGAGCGGATTCGAGAGCGGTTCGACCGTGCTCGTGTCGACGCGCTGCATCTGTTCGACGAGGTCGAGAATGCGGCATAAATCGGCGGTGTAGCGATCGATCTGGTCGTCTTCGAGATGCAGTCGCGCGAGCTGCGCGATATTGCGTACGTCGTCGCTTTCGAGGGCCATTGCAGGGAAAACCAGAGTCCGCGTTGACAAAGCCAGCAAACTTACCACAAATTCACCGGATGTATAAGCAATAGACTGATTTGTAAAGATTTCTGCCTTGTGAAAATCAGAGCGCGTAGCTATAGTACGCTCGACTTGCGCAAAATTGGCGCAACGGCTTTGGAATCTATGCTGAAGCACCGCTTATCTAACACGACGGGTTAACAAAAAAACAGCATGTTTGGCGCCATTCGCGGCCTGCTATCCAATGATTTGTCGATCGATCTGGGTACGGCCAATACGCTCATTTATTCCCGCGGCCAGGGCATCGTCCTGAACGAACCCTCGG
>JBPEYE010000207.1:0-4488 GCA_052030825.1 Gammaproteobacteria bacterium
AATCCTTGTCCGAGGTCGGGTTGTTGAACTCGGCCGCGTCGATCAGGCCGCTCTTCATCGCCGGCTGGATTTCGCCACCGGGCAGCTGCACGACCGACATGCCCATTTCCTGCAGCACGTCTGCGGCGAGGCCGACGGTGCGGTACTTCAGGCCCTTCATCTGGTCGCTGCCCTTGATGTGCTCCTTGAACCAGCCGAGCGGCTGTGCCGGCATCGGCCCGGAGAAGAAGCCGACCAGGTCGAGCCGCAGCTTGTCCTGCATCAGCTCGTTGTAGAGTTCCTTGCCGCCGCCATAGGCGATCCAGCCCATCAGCTCGTTGGCCGACCAGCCGAAGCAGGGGCCGGTGCCGAACAGCGACGCGACGGGGCTCTTCGAATACCAGTAAGCGGTAACGAGATGCGCACCGTCGAGTACACCCTTGTGCACGGCGGTTTGCATTTCCGCGGTCTTGACGACCGCACCGACGCCGAGCAGGTCGATTTTCAGCGAGCCGCCGGACATTTCATTGACGCGGCGAACGTAGTCCTCGGCGAACTCGAGGAAGATACCGCCGCCCCAGGCGGCCTGAACCTTCAGCACGGTCGGGCTCTGGCCGACCGAGATGTTCGGGAACGAAGTAGCTGCCGCTCCACCCGCGATGGCCGCTGCCCCACGGGTCAGAAATTTACGGCGTGACGTATTGGCTTCGGTCATTTGTTGTGGTCCTCTCTTTATCGTTTGTTGGTGATGCCACTGCGCATCGTTTATCTGTCGATACGATACTCCCGGTAAATCGGTGCGAAGTTTCATACGGGGGCCGGTTGGGCCAGCATGGCGCTAACGCGGTTTGGAATGATTCGCCGGTGTGGAACCGCGCTATTAAAACATATATTTTGCGTATAACGTATACCAAAATTCGCCATTCTCGTTATCGGGAATTTGCGCCATACGCGGGTCTCGGCGTTGCCGGACGTTCACGCGACCCGGTCGCCGGGCTCCCGGCCGGCGAATATCGCCTCTAGATTGGCGATCGCGCGAAACCCCATCGCGTCGCGTGTCTCGCGTGTCGCGCTACCGATGTGCGGTAGCAGGAAGGTGTTGTCGAGCTGCCGATAACCGGGATGAATGCGGTCGGGTTCGCCATTGTATACATCGAGACCAGCGGCCGCGATCGCTCCCGACTCGAGCGCCGCGACCAGGGCGTCGTCGTCGACGACGGCGCCGCGCGAGGTATTTACGACGATCGCATCGCGGTGCAACAGCGCCAGGGTATCGGCATTGATCAGGCCACGGGTCTGCGGCGACGCCGGGCAATGAATCGAGAGTACGTCGACGTTTTCCAACAGCGCCTCGATGCTGGCATGATAGGTTGCGCCGGTGGCGACTTCGAGTTCGAGCGGTTTGCGGTTGTGATAGTGAATCGGCATTTCGAATCCGCGCGCGCGCCGCGCCACCACCTGACCAACTCGCCCCATGCCGAGTATCCCGAGGCGCTTGCCGGTAATCTGGCGGCCGACCATGAATGCCGGGCTCCAGTCGCGCCATTGCTGATTGCGCATGATGCGTTCGCCCTCGGCCGCGCGGCGCGCGGCGCCGAGCATCAGCAGCATCGCGATTTCGGCGGTCGCGTCGGACAGCACGTCGGGGGTGTTGGTGACGATGACTCCTTTTTGTTTCGCCGCCTCGAGATCGACGTGATCGACACCGACCGAAAAGTTGGCGATGGCCCTGACGCGTGCCGGTAGCCGGGCGATCGTCTCGGCGCTGAAATGCTCGGTGTGGCAGGGCAGAATCGCATCCGCTTGCTCGGCAAGGCCGAGCAATTCGTCGCTCGAGTAGAGCTTGTCGTCGGGATTCAGAATCGGCGTAAATGCTTCGGCCAGTTTCCGTTCGACCGCGTCCGGCAGTTTGCGCGTAACGAGGATCACGGGCTGGTTTTCGTGACTGATGTTTTCGGGCATGGGATGTCTCCGGGTGGATGTCGTGCTTCGACCAGCGGAACCGGAATCGAATCATATCACCCGCGGTCGAGTGGATTGACCCTTATCGATTACGAATCCGTGCGGCCGCCTGTTATTGATTTGATGCCGCGGGTAGAATTCGGCATCGTCCGGACTGCCCAGCTAGAGCCCCCGTAACCGCCCGCCATGCAAATTCCCTACTCCAAGTGGATCGATTTTCTGTTTGGCCCGATGCTCAGGGTGATCGGTTTCTTTTACCGCACCTACCAGGCCAATCGTGCGCGTCTCGCCAAGCTCAAGTCCAATCCGAAAGTGGCGGCCACTATCAGGTTTCTCGCGGTCGCGATTCTGCTCGGCTGGATTCTGATCTGGATGTTCGCCTCGGACGCGAGCCGCAGCCGGCTCACCGACGAATTCCGCCGCAGTCTGGACGGCTTCGGAACGATGTTCGACCGCTAGTCGGATTCGCCTCCGACGCGGGCGGATTCCTGGTTCATCTCGCGATAAAGACCGAGCGCCATCCGGCCGGTGACGGCCGCGGCCGCGATCAGCAGCGCCCACAGCATCCATTTCTGCCACGGCAGGGCCGCTTTCGGCGCCAGCCGCGCGGGTCCGCCGGCGGTCTCGACCGGACCGAGCACCGCGGGCGTGCCGCGCTCGCGCGCGTCGCGCCGATTGCCGTCGAGCAGGGCATCGAGTTCGGCGTGCCCGGCTTCGCTGGCGTAGTTGCCCCAGGCGAGGCGGTAGGGCATGACGCCGTCGCCGAGAAAGACGACCTCGTACTGCGCGTACTCGAGCACCACCCGGGGCATCTGCGCAAGCGGCGTATCCGAGCTGAACCAGAACTGATGGTAGCGACCGCGCGGCAACGCGATCGGGTCGCTCGGTTTGATCTCGGCGTTGTCGATGTTGTGCTGGCGGAAGCCCCGCACGATGCGGCGCCGCTCGTCGACACCGTCCCAGGTCGCGTACAGATCGCCGCTGATGACGCTGTGCGGGTCGCCGGGGATGATGCGCAACCCCTCGGCGCGAACCGTGGACGGGAAATCGAAACGGTAATAGGTCGTGCCGTTTTCGTCGATGCGGGTGACATCGATGGGGTGCCCGAGCGTTGCCGGCGGATCAATTTCGGCGTAGTGACCGTTGACGCGCAGCAGTTCGAATTGCTCGACCCGGCTAGTCGGCGTCAGCAGCACGTAGCGGTGGCCCGCCGGGAGACCGCCAATGCTGCGCCAGGCGGGATCGCCCGACGCGTGATTGCTCAGGCGTTTGCGCCGATGGAGGATGCGCAGGTCGTCGATTTCGTTACCGGACATGACCGTGAGTTCGAGCCATTGATCGGCCGGCTGGTGACGCCATTCGAGCTCGAGGCGGTCGAAACGCGGCGCGTCTTCGTCGGGTCGCAGGTCGACCAGGTATTCCTCGCGCCGCGTCTGTACCGGCACCGCCTCGGTGGTTTCGAGTTCGGCGATCGAATCGCCTTCGCGGGCCTGGCGACGCGCGGTGACGATTTTTGCCTGACGCTGCTGAAAATGACTGAACTCGTGAAACGCCAGATTCAGATCGGCTTCGCGTCGGTGTTCGGGAACGCGCACGATCGAGTGCGGCAGGCGCTTGCCGTCGGCGTTGAATACGGCGACGTCGGCGAGGTCCTCGCGGGTCAGTTCGAGCAGCGCTTCGAGCGGCACTTCGACGCGCTGCAGCGGCGCGTCGCGCTCGGCGATTTGCGCCTGCCAGGCGAAGTCGTCGAGTGACGCGTTGGCGGCGACGGCCGTGGTGGAGATCAGCAGCAGCGGCCAGACTGAATTACGCATGCGAGGACTCCCGGGTGAGGCTGCCGGCATCCGCGTCGCCGCGCCGCGGTATCGGCGAGAAGTAGCCGGTCGCGACCAGCAAGCCGCCAACGACGAGGAACGAGACGATGCGCTCGACCGTGCCGCTCGCGCCGAGATCGACGAACAGCATTTTGACCAGCACCACGCCGACCAGCGCCGCGGCGGCGATCCACAACGCGCGCAGTGCGCGCCGCGACGCAACCAGCATCGCGCCCATCCCGATCAGCGTCCACAGGATCGAGATCGCGGTTTGCACGCGCGCGTCGCCGAGCATGCGCTCGAGATCGAACGGGATCCCGAGGTAGTGGTGCAGGCTGCGAATCAGCACCGCGGTCAGCCAGATAAAAGCCAGCGCCGCCAGCAGGATCAGCACGTGCTCGCGCTGCACCGCGCGATTCGTCCCGAGCAGTCGCAATGCCGCCAGCGCGAGCACGAAAAACGCGAGCTGCGCAAGATCCAGCGGGTTGAGCAACGGCAGGTAAGGCAATGGCGCCGGATCGCCACTGTTGGTCAGGTTGACCAGCAGGCTCCAGCAGACGATCAGCGCGGCCGCGGTCGCGGCGATGCCGAGGCGCAACGGTACGCCGAAGCGACGGATCGCCGGTAGCGAATCGGTGTCCGCGACGCGCAGTGCGATCAGCCAGCCGAGCGGCAACAGCGCGAGATAGCCATCGCCGGCGCCGCCGACCCGGTCGTACAGCAACCAGGTGAG
>JBPEYE010000208.1:0-1898 GCA_052030825.1 Gammaproteobacteria bacterium
ACCGGGTAAGCCGGGTCGAGAAAATCGAACGGCCCGGCGAGCGTGTTCATGAAACCGTAGGCGACGCGCCAGGCGTGGCCGCACTCGCCGAACACGATGCGCTTGACGCCGAGCTCGAGCGCGGCTTCGCGGATGCGCAGCGCGAGCTTTTGCATGTTGTCGTAGGAGCCGATGAACAGGCCGAAGTTGGCCGCCTCGCTGGCGTGGCTCGACAGCGTCCACGACAGGCCCGCCTGGTGCAACACCTTGGCGTAGCCGATCAGGCCGTCGACGTGCGGCTCGGCGAAGAAATCGGCCGACGGCGTTACCAGCAGGATATCGGCGCCTTGCTCGTCGAGCGGCAGGCGCACCTTGACGCCAGTCTCGTCCTCGATGTCTTCCTCGAGTCCCTCGAGCGTGTCGGCCAGCGCCGGCTCGGGCAGGCCGAGGTTGTTGCCGATGGTCTGCGCCTTGCCGATGATCTCGTTGCAGTATTTCTGGCCGAGACCGACGCTGTCCATGATCTCGCGCGCCGCCATCGAGATCTCGGCGGTGTCGATGCCGTAGGGGCAGTAGACCGAGCAGCGGCGGCACTGCGAGCACTGGTGGAAATAGGTGTACCACTCGTCGAGGACGCTCTTGTCCATATCCCGTGCACCGACGAGGCCCGGCAGGTACTTGCCGGCGAGGGTGAAATAGCGGCGGTAGACCGAGCGGAACAGGTCCTGACGCGCGACCGGCATGTTGTTCGGGTCGGCGGTACCGAGGAAATAGTGGCATTTGTCGGTGCAGGCGCCGCACTTGACGCAGCTGTCGAGAAACACGCGCAGCGCGCGGGAATTGTCGACCAGCTCGCCCATCTTGGCGATCGCGATCTTTTCCCAGCCGTCGACCAGTTCGCCGGGGAACCCGATTTTCTGCTGGTGTTCTTCCTTGGCGACGAACGGACGGCTGTGGGCCATCGCGCCGATCTCGATCGGCGGGATTTCGGGCCAGGGCTTGAGCGCCGGGGTCGTGAATTCGGCCTGGGCCATCGCTTGTCCCCGGCTCAGCCCGCCGGCCCGGCGGCCGGCTTGCGCGTCGGCAGGTGGCGCCGCTCGCGCGGGTTGTCGGCCTGGTTGCGCGTCGGGCTGAAGAATACGCCGGGCGCGTGCAGCAGCTTGCTGTACGGGAACACGATCATCAGCAGCGCGACCAGCAGCAGGTGGGCCAGCAGCATCGGGTCGGCCGGCAGCGGTTGCCAGTCGAAGGCCAGCAGGCCGAGGAAGAACGCCTTGACCGCGACGATGTCGGTCGGCGCGACGTATTTCATGCCGAGTCCGGACAGCCCGATCGCGAGCAACAGCGCCAGCATCAGGTGATCGGACGGCGACGAGATGTAGCGAATGCGCTCGACCAGCAGGCGTCGCGCCCACAGGCCGGCGAGGCCGGCCACCATCGCGAAGCCGGCGTAGAGCCCGAACGGCTGGATCGCCGCGACCCAGCCCCAGACCGGCTCGGTGAAATAGCGCAGGTGACGCAGCAGCACCAGCAGCAACGCGGCGTGGAATACCCAGCCGAACAGCCAGATCCACTTGTTGGCTTTGAACAGACTGGAGAACAACGTGACTTCGAAGAACATGCGCCGCACGACCCCGGCGGTCGAGAGTGGCGCCGGCGTCGTCGGGATGCGCAGCGGCACCGGGGTCCTCGCGTAGCGCCAGATGCGATAGCCGACGCCGCCGAGCAGGATCGCGGCGGCGAGGTAGTAGAGCAGCGCAATTACGATCGTCAAAGCCGACATCTGACAGCTTCAGGCCAACAGTTTTCGCGGGCGGGGGACGGACACCGACCCCCGGGACGGAAACGCGTTAAACGCAGCCGGTCGGCTTCGGTAAGCCGGCGTATTTGCAGGCCTGCTTCGCCGGACCGTAGGGAAA
>JBPEYE010000209.1:0-2138 GCA_052030825.1 Gammaproteobacteria bacterium
TTGTCGAACGGCAGCACCGCGATGCTGTGATCGGAATCGGTCGTGGGAGCAGGCGATGCGATTTTAGCCGTGGCGGGCGCGGACCGGGGCTCGATCGCACCGCCGGCGATGCGTTCGCGCAGCTCGATGGTCGCCGGTTCCGGCCCGACCTCGAGTTCGGCGCGGAGGATTTGCTGGCATCGTTTGAATGCCTGCAGCGCGTGGTTGCGATCGCCGTTTTCGAAATAGCTGCGCATCAGCAGCCGCCAACCCGACTCTACCAGCGGATCTTGCTCGACGAGGCGCTCGGCGGATCGAATCGCGTGGTTGTAGTCGTGGGACAAGAGCTGGGTTTCGGCGAGGTTGAACAGGATTTCGATGTATTGGCGCTTGAATCGCTCACGCTCGCCGTCGAGCCATTCCTGGCACGCGGCGTCACGGATCGCGATGCCCTCGAGAAACTCGCCCTGGTAGAGATCGGCCGCCGACGCCAGTGATTCGTAGTCGCCTTCGAGTGCCAGGCGCTCGAATTCGAGCGCGTCGACCTCGACCAGCGCCGCGTTCAGGCTGACGGTTTTGCGGTCGATTTGCAGGACCAGGTCGGCGACGTCGCCGAGCGATTTCTTGATCGAACTTAACGCCTGGCGCAGCGAGTTGCGCGCCTGTTCTTCGCCACGGTCGCTCCACAGCAGGTTGATCAGGCGTTCGCGCGGATGCCGTAACCCCGGAGCCAGCGCGAGAAAAGCCAAAAGCGCCTCGGCCTTGCGCATCGACAGTGCGATTCGAGTGCCGGATGCCAGCAGGCAATCGAAATGGCCCAGCAAAATGAGCTGCAATTTCGACATCGCGCTTCTCCGGAAGCGTTTCTAGAAAAAAGATCGGCTAAAAATCTATTGGTATCAATGGGTTAGGAAGTTTAATGATCTTTTAACGATTATTTTGGGTGAATTCACGCGAATCGGCAAGGGAATTAACGACCGATAACGACAATGCCAGCGTCGCAACAACGAACCGCCAAGAGGAACCCGAAATGAGAAAAATCAGAAACCAGCGTATCCAGTCGGCCGATCCGGCACTGCTGTTCGCCCGGGGAATCGAGCAACTCGTCGATGATCAACTGCATCACCCCGGTCGCAACGACCGCTCCGAGCTCGAAAAGCTGCAGCGGAAAACGAAACAACCGCGTGCGGGGTCGGTGTTGTTCCACCTGATTTTGCGTCCGTTCTCGATTTGATAATGGTACGATTGCGCCCATGCGATAAACCAGGTACCGGAGGGCTAGCATGGGCGTAATCGAGGAATTCGATCGGAAAAGTCACAGCATTCTGCTCGGCGGCGAATATCGACGCAGCGAATCGAAACAATCGCACGACGTCATCGATCCGGCGACCGAGCAGGTCATCGCGCAAATCGCCGAAACCAGCATGGCCGAGATCGACGCCGCGGTCGACGCCGCGCGCGCAGCGCAAAAACAATGGTGGCGCATCAGCGCGCTCGAGCGATCCGAAATCATGCACGAGATCGCGAATGACCTGCTGGCGATGAAGGCCCAGCTTGCCGAGGCGCTGACCCGCGAAATGGGCAAACCCTACAAGGAGTCGGCCGACGAGGTCGACTGGTCGGCGTCGGCGATCCGTTATTACGCCGAAACCGGGCGCACCGATATCGGCCGCGTCATGGGCCCCGCGGTCGAGGGGCATCTCAATTACACGCTCAAGTTGCCGCTCGGCGTGGTCGTCTCGATCCAGCCGTTCAACTACCCGATGACGCTGCTCGCCTGGGAAGGCGCGGCCGCGCTCGCCTGCGGCAACGCGGTCATTGCCAAGCCGTCGGAGTATACGTCGCTGACGACACTGCTGTTTGCCGAGCCGTTCAACAAACACCTGCCGGCGGGCCTGTTCCAGGTGCTGACCGGCGCCGGCGAAACCGGCCGCCGGCTGGTCGAACATCCCGGCACCCACATGGTTGCGTTCACCGGCAGCGTGCCGACCGGCAAGGCGATCGCGGCGAAGTGCGGCGAACTGATGAAGCCGACGCTGATCGAAACCTCGGGCAACGACCCGTTCATCGTCATGCCGTCGGCGCCGCTCGACGTGGTCGCGCGCGGCGCGGCCTTTGCCGCCTACATGAATTGTGGCCAGATTTGCGTGTCGGCCGAG
>JBPEYE010000021.1:0-6218 GCA_052030825.1 Gammaproteobacteria bacterium
ATACCTGTATCATCGTCGACGACATGGTCGACACCGCCGGCACGCTGTGCCAGGCGGCTGGTGCGCTTAAGGACCACGGCGCCAAAGGCGTTTACGCCTACTGTACCCACCCGGTGTTGTCCGGGCGGGCGATCGAGAACATCGAAAACTCGGAAATGGACGAAATGGTCGTCACCGACACGATCCCGTTGTCCGAGGAAGCCACGGCCTGCACGCGTATCCGGCAGGTCTCGGTGGCGGGGATGCTGGCGGAAACGATCCGTCGCATTCACAGCGAGGAATCCGTCAGTTCGCTGTACATGGACTGACGTCGACCGGCCCGGGGCCGGTTCGAAGCGTTCCGCCTGGTCGCAAGGCGGAAACCCGTCCGCGGACGGTTTTTTTTACTTTGGAGTAAGGCAATGTCACAAACCATTCATCTGAATGCCGAACTGCGCTCCGACTCGGGGAAAGGTGCGAGCCGCCGCCTGAGAAAGGAGGGCCTGGTGCCGGCAATCGTATACGGCGGGGAACGCGATCCCGCGATGATCAGCCTCGCGCACAACGAGTTCATCCACGAACTCGAGAACGAGTCGATCTACACCCAGGTCATCGAACTGCGCGTCGGCGACAAGCAGCAGGACGTCATTTTGCGCGACCTGCAGCGCCACCCGTACAAGAACCGGATCCTGCACGCGGACTTCTACCGCATCGATCAGAACAAGCCGATCCATATCACCGTGCCGATCCACCTCGCCAACGCCGAGGACTGTCACGGGGTGCGCAACGAGGGCGGCATGCTGACCCAGTTGCTGAACGAAACCGAAATCGTCGCGCTGCCGCGGAACCTGCCGGAGTATCTCGAGATCGACGTCAAGGACCTGCATCTCGGCGACACGCTGCGGTTGACCGACATCACGCCGCCGGAAGGCGTCGAAATCGTCGCGTTGTCGCACCTCGAGGACGTCGAGGACATCGAGCACGATATGCACAACCTCGGTGTCGTCTCCGTCATCATGCCGCGCGAAGAGATCATCGAGGACGAAGCGCCCGAAGACCTCGAAGAGCCCGAACTGCTGGGTGAAGAAGGCGAGGAAGGCGCGGAAGCTGCGGCCGAAGACCGGGGCAGCGAGCCGGCCGACGACGACGCCGACGACGCCGACAAGGAGTAGTTCGCGGCTTGCCTGCGTCGACCGCAGATATCCGCCTCGTAGTCGGCCTCGGGAATCCCGGGGCCGATTACGTTGATACGCGCCACAACGCCGGATTCTGGTTGCTCGATGCGATTGCCGCCGAGCGTGGCGCGACGCTGCGCGTGGAACGGCGCGACAACGCCGAACTGGGCAAGTTTCGCCACGGCGGTCGCGATATCTTCCTGCAAAAGCCGTTGACTTTCATGAATCGCAGCGGCCAGGCGGTCGGATCGCTCGCTCGCTATTTCAAGATCGCGCCCGAGCAGATGCTGATCCTGCACGACGAGCTCGATTTGCCGCCGGGTACGAACCGGCTCAAGCACGGCGGCGGTCACGGCGGCCATAACGGACTGCGCGACCTGGTCAGTCATCTCGGCAGTCGCGATTTCTACCGCCTGCGCATCGGCATCGGCCACCCCGGCGACGCCAAGCAGGTCATCGACTACGTGCTGCGTAAGCCGTCGGTCGCCGATCGCACCGCAATCGACGACGCCAACCGCGAGACGCTCGCCATCATGCCGCTGGTGTTCGATGGCCGCATCGACAAGGCGATGCAGGCGCTGCATACCGTCGAGCCGGAGCCAGAGCCGCCCGAGCCCGACGAGCCGGAGCCCGGCAATGGGGTTTAAGTGCGGCATCGTCGGCTTGCCGAACGTCGGCAAGTCGACGTTGTTCAATTCGCTGACGAAAGCCGGCATCGCCGCCGAGAACTACCCGTTTTGCACGATCGATCCGAACGTCGGCGTGGTCGAGGTGCCGGATCCGCGGCTTACGCAAATCGCCGAAATCGTCAAGCCGAAGAAAGTCGTGCCGACGACGATGGAATTCGTCGACATCGCCGGGCTCGTCGCCGGCGCGTCGCAGGGCGAGGGGCTCGGCAACCAGTTTCTCGGCCATATCCGCGAAACCGATGCGATCGCGCACGTCGTACGCTGCTTCGAAAGCGGTGACATCACCCACGTCAGCAACCGCATCGACCCGCTCGCCGACATCGAGACGATCGATACCGAGTTGCTGCTCGCCGACCTCGAGTCGGTGACGCGCCAGGCCGAGCGCGCGGCAAAGCAGGCCAAGTCGCACGACAAGGAAGCGATGGCGAAGCACCAATTCATTCGCTCGGTGCAATCCCATATCGAGGCCGGAGAACCGGCGCGGACCTTCGAAGTCACGTCCGAACGACGGCCATGGCTGCGCGAGTTGCAGCTGATCACGGCCAAGCCGGTGCTGTATATCGCCAATGTCGGCGAAGACGGTTTCGACGACAACCCGCATCTCGATGCGCTGCGCGCAAAGGCCGCCGACGACGGTGCCGAAGTGGTCGCGGTCTGCGCCGCAATCGAGGCCGAGATCGCCGAGCTCGACGCCGCCGAGGCCGCCGAGTTTCTTGCCGAAATGGGGCTCGACGAACCCGGGCTCGACCGCGTAATCCACGCGGGCTACCGCCTGCTCGGCCTGCAGACCTTCTTCACCGCGGGACCGCAGGAGGCGCGCGCGTGGACGATCCCGGCCGGCGCGACCGCACCGCGGGCCGCCGGGCGAATTCATACCGATTTCGAAAAAGGCTTCATCCGCGCGGAAGTCGTTGCTTTCGAGGACTTCATCGCCTGCGGTGGCGAGCAGGGCGCGAAAGATGCCGGCAAGTGGCGGCTGGAAGGCAAGGACTATCGCCTGCGCGAGGGCGACGTCGTGCATTTTCGCTTCAACGTCTAGACGGCGCTGGAATCGCGGTCGCCGAAACCCGCGGGTCGCGAAGCTGTGACCGGATTGGCAACTCACGCCGACGAAGGGGGCGAAATTGCGAACGGGTTCCCATTGGCGACGGCGTCGCCGATCTCGACCGGCAAACGCTGCGTAGCGAAACTATGAACCTGTAGTGGACGATTCCGACATGAACGCAAAATTCCGAATTTTTGCCCTGCTCGTCCTGGTCCTGGCGACGCCCGTCGCCGGCGCCAGCGTCGCGGTGGACAGCGCCAACTACCCGATCTGGGTCGAACGCGAAAATCGTGTCGATGCGCTTGCGCCGGGCGACCGATTGTCCGTCGGCGACGTCGTGCGCACCGGTGCCACCGGGCGCGTCTGGCTGGCGCTCGAGGACGGCAGCGTCGTCAAGCTCGGCCAGGGCGCACGATTCGTCATCGAGCGAACCGAGTTGATCGAATCCGGCGACGCCGACATTCTCGACGCGGCCTTCAACGTCCTGCAGGGCGCGTTTCGCTTCACCAGCCGCTTTTTCGCCCCCAGGCGCGAAGCCGGGCACCGGCTCAGTTTCCGGGTCGGTGCGATCACCGCGGGCATTCGCGGCACCGACATCTGGGGGCGCGCCGCCGCCGACCGGGATTTCGTCGCGCTCCTCGAGGGTATCATCGAAGTCGCTTCCGACGGCGATGCCACGCGGCGACTGACCGAGCCGTTGACGCTGTATGCCAGGGACAAGGGCCAGCCCGCCGGCGACGTGCAGGTCGTCGACCTGGCCACGGTGCAAAGCCTCGCGCCCGAAACCGAGCTCGACGCCGGCACAGGTATCGCCAACACCTCGGGACCGTTCGGTCTCGTTTTGATGTCGCTGCGCTCCGAAGCCGCGGTCGAACCGAGTATCCGGCGCTTCCGGCAGGCCGGTTTCCCGGTCGTCGCCCAGGCGGTCGACGTCGATGGAACCGCGCATACCCGGATCTTGCTGACCGGTCTCGTCGACCGCCAGGCCGCCGACAACCTGCGCCGCCTGCTTGCGCGCCAGTTGTCGATCGGCGACGCCTGGATCCTCCGCGCTCGCTAGCGATCCGGCTGCGACGGCAACGCCGGCAGATTCCGACGGTGCTCGGATCGCCTGCCGAACCCGCAATCGCGGGGTCAATGCGACAGTCGCTCCGACGCGCGACATCCCGGCGTTACGATCGGCCGAGCCGAAGCGGCGCCGTATGCACTGGCCGCGTACCCAGCCAGCGGGTAAACTGCGGCGATCCGATCTGCCGCCCGCGCGCCCAGCCATCGCAACCCGTCATGAACGACCCGGCACTCGCCGACGCTGAATTTCTGCCAGCCGACGACATCGGTCGCATCCAGCGCGAGCGCTGGCAAACCCAAGCCGATTACGTCGCCGATCGTTCGGCCTTTTATCGCGATCTCTATCGTGGTACGGCGATTCCGCGCGCGCTGGACGCGCTCGAGCAATTGCCGCTGACCGACAAGGAGGCGATTCGCGAAGACCAGCGTCGCGCTCCGCCATTCGGCACTTACCTCGCCTGTGAGCCGCGTGAAATCCGGCGGGTTCACCGAACCTCGGGCACCTCCGGCATCGCGATGAATCTCGCGTTGAGCGCCACCGACGCGCAGATGACCGCGAGCGTCGCCGGTCGCGCGCAGCGCGCCGCGGGACTCGGGCCCGGTTACCGCGTCGTTCATTGCCTGAACTATCGCCTGTGGATGGGTGGTTACAGCGACCATGCCGGCCTCGAGGCGACCGGCGCGACGGTCGTGCCCTACGGCGTCGGCGGCACGCGACAGTTAATCGATACCATACGTGAACTCGGCATCGACGCGATATCGTGCACGCCGTCGTATCCGAAGGTGCTCGAGCAGACCCTCGACGAGCACTTCCCCGGTCTGCGACCGGTCGATCTCGGCTTGCGCCTCGGCCTGTTTGGCGGCGAACCGGGTCTCGACGAACCCGCGTTTCGCGCCCGGCTCGAGTCGACCTGGGGTTTCAAGGCGCGCAACGCCAACTTCGGTGTCTCCGACGTGCTCTGCAACTTCGCCGCGCAAACCGAACACTGCGAGGATCTGCATCTCGTCGCCTGCGACCTGCTGTTCCCGGAGCTGATCGAACCGGAATCGGGTAATCGCCTGCCGTGGCGGGCGGGTCAACGCGGTGAACTGGTGCTGACGCACCTGGCGAAACAGGCGCAACCGCTGATCCGGTTCCGCACCGGCGATATCGTCGACCTGACCGCCACCGATCCGGCGCCCTGCGGCCGCACCGCGCCGCGCTTTCGCGTCGTCGGCCGGGCCGACGACATGGTCGTCGTGCGCGGCATCAACCTGTTTCCGGCGATGATCAGCGGTGTCCTGCATCGCTACGAAATCCTGTCGGGCCTGTGGCGGACGGTGCTCGAAACGCCGCCGCCGTATGACGCACTGCCGCTCGAGGTCGAACTCGGCCACCCGGTCGACGCCCCGGCCGAACTCGCCGAGCGACTCGAAAACGAAATCAAGGCCCGTCTCGGCGCCCGCGCGCGCGTGACCTTGCTCGAACCCGGCAGCCTGCCGCGCAGCGAGGGCAAGACCCGTTACGTCTTCAGGCACCACCGATGAGCGAATTCGAATACGCCACCGTCACCAGTGAACAACACGATGGCGTCCGCACGATCACGTTGAACCGGCCCGAGTGCCTCAACGCGATGAACCGGCAACTGCTCGCCGATAGCGCGCAGGCCTTCGCCGACGCCAATGCCGACGATGCCACCCGCGCGATCGTGTTTCGCGGTGCCGGGCGCGCGTTTTGCGCTGGCGACGACCGCCGCGCGCATAGCCACCCGGAAAGCGAGGCCGAGGCGCGCGAACTGGTGGGCGCGATTCAGCAGGTGACCCGGGAAATCGTGTTCGGCGCGAAGCCGGTGGTCGGCGCGATTCACGGCTGGGCGGTGGGCGGTGGATTCGAGTGGGCGCTCAACTGCGACTTCTCGGTCTGGGGACGGGGGGCGCGCGCGTTTTTCCCGGAAATGTCGTTGAATTTGTTCGTGACCGGCGCGGTCACGTCGTTGTTGCCGGCGCTGGTCGGGCTCGCGCAGGCGCGCGAGATGTTGTATCTCGGCGAACAGTACGGCGCCGACGAACTCGCCGCGCTCGGCATCGCCTGGCGCGTGGTCGATGACGATGCCGTGATCGACGAGGCGACGGCGCTTGCCGGCCGAATCGCCGTGCTACCCCCGCGCTCCGTTCGCGCGCTCAAGCGGGTATTGAACCAGTGCGCGTTGCAGGACATCGAGCGAGCACTCGCACTCGAGACCGACGCGACCGTCGCCGGCTTTCTCGATCCCGAAACGACCC
>JBPEYE010000210.1:0-8252 GCA_052030825.1 Gammaproteobacteria bacterium
CGGGCGGCCCGCTCCTCGGTCAGAAACGGATCGTAGGCCTGCACGTGCAACCCGTAGCCGATCGCCTTGCTGGCGACGATCGAGCCGATGTTGCCGGCGCCGATGATGCCGAGCAGCTTGCCGGTCAGCTCGATGCCCATGAACTTCGACTTTTCCCACTTGCCGGCGTGGGTCGAGACGTTGGCCTGCGGGATATGGCGAGCGAGCGCGAGCATCATCGCCATCGCGTGTTCGGCGGTCGTGATCGCGTTGCCGAGCGGCGTGTTCATGACGACGATGCCGCGGCGCGTGCACGCCGGCACGGCGACGTTATCGACACCGATGCCGGCACGGCCGACGACGCGCAGGCGCGTCGCGCGTTCGAGCAACGCTTCGGTGACTTTCGTCGCCGAGCGAATCGCGAGCCCGTCAAACTCGCCGATGATGTCGAGCAGTTCGGCCTCGCCGAGCTTGCCCGGCTGCACCACGTCGATACCACGTTCCTCGAAAATCGTCACCGCCTGGCTCGACATCGTGTCGGAAATCAGGACTTTCGGCTTATCCATGATTCTGCTCCGGTTGCTGTGCAAGATAATCCGCGTAGACCCAGTCGAGCCAGGGCAAGAGCGTCTCCAGATCCGAGGACTCGACGGTGGCCCCGCCCCACAGGCGAAAGCCCGGCGGCGCGGTACGGTAATTGGCGATATCGTAGGCGACCTGCTCGGCTTCGAGCTTGGCGACCATCGACTTGACCGCCGCCTGGCGAGCGTCCCGGTCGAGCGCAACGAAGGCCGGATCGACGATCTCGAGGCACAGCGAGGTCGGCGAACGCGTCGCCGGATCGCGCGCCAGCCAGTCGATCCATGGTGTCCGCTCGACCCAGCTGTCGACGATGTCGAAGTTCGCACGGGTGCGCTGCCACAACGCCTCGCGCCCGCCGATGGCCTCGGCCCAGTCGAGTGCCGCGTGCAGGTCGGCGACCGCGAGCATGCTCGGCGTGTTGATCGTCGCGCCGTCGAAGATGCCGGCGTTGAGTTTGCCGCCTTTCGTCAGGCGAAACAGTTTCGGCAGCGGAAAGCGCGGCGTGGTCGTCTCCAGCCGCTCGACCGCGCGCGGCGACAGCGCGAGCATGCCGTGCGCGGCCTCGCCGCCGAGGACCTTCTGCCACGACCAGGTGACGACGTCGAGTCTGGCGAATTCCATCGGCATCGAGAACGCGGCCGAGGTCGCGTCGCACAGCACCAGGCCGTCGCGATCGGCCGTAACCCAGTCGAGATTCGGCAGGCAAACGCCGCTGGTCGTGCCGTTGTAAACGGTGACGACATCGTGCGCCGGGTCGACCTGCGCCAGGTCCGGCAAGTCGCCGTAGTCGGCCCCATAGCGGCGCAGCGACTCGATGCCCATGGCCTCGAGGTCGACCGCCCAGTCGTTGGAGAAATTTTCCCAGTAGAGCACGTCGACCGGGCGCGAGCCGAGCAGCGACCAAAGCGCCATCTCGAACGCGCCGGTGTCGGAACCGGGGACGATGCCGAGCTTCCAGTCGTCCGGCAGTCCGAGCAACCGGTGCGAACGGTCGATGGCGTCTTTCAGGCTTTGCTTCGCGCGGGCGCCGCGATGGCTGCGGCCGAGGAAATCGGTATCGAGATCGGAAAGGTCCCAGCCGGGATACTTCTTGCAGGGACCCGAAGAAAAGCGCGGATCCGCGGGTTTGACACGCGGGCGCACGGGAAGGCCTCGGGCTTCCTCGTTCATGGCATAACCTCTAGTTATACGGTGGTTTGCTCCACCAGGCGCGGCTAGCCTAGCACAAGCGATCGCGTTAGCATAGATGACGTCCAGCCACCGCCAGGGCCGGCCAGGAAGGGACCGATGGACCTTTCCGCGACCCCTGGCCGACAGGTTTTCGGGCGGCGGCTTCGGCCCGAAACCGGACCCGGAGACGACCGTGAAGATAAGCGTGAAGGTGACAAATTCGGCAAGCACGCACCGGGTCGTGGTCAGGATACTGGCCGACGCCCCCGAAGAAACAATCCGGACGCTCTTAACAATTGACCGATTCCGTCGCCGAAATCCAGAACTCGTTGCGAACGGCGATTCCGGTCACGCTCCGACACACGGAAATATCATGAGCCATCGCGGTAGTCGAATCACGACGACGACCGGGATCCGCAAACCGACGATCGAACCTCTCGCGCGCAAGCCGGAGGCCGATGCGAGCTCGAGGCGATCGACACAATCTAACTCAAGGCAGGATCTGACATGAACCGAAAAAACCTGATCGCACCACTGCTGATATTTGTTTCGCTGTTGACCGCTTGCGCAACCGTACCGCTCGCTCCGGTCGAGGAAGACGCCACCAGAAAATCTTTCGCGCCGCCACCGTCGGGGACTGCCGGTTTATATATCTACCGAAACTCCAACTTCGGCGGCGCATTGAAAAAATCGGTGTATATCGATGGCGAGCTGATCGGGGAGACCGCGCCGATGACCTACTTTTACCGCGAAATCACGCCCGGCGAGCACCGACTTTCGACGGAGTCCGAGTTCAGTAACAACGACCTCGTGATCACCGCCAGCGCGGGACAGAATCATTACGTTCGACAAGCCATCAAAATGGGGGTGTTTGTCGGCGGTGCCAAGCTCGAGACGGTCTCCGAAGAGGAGGGCAGGCAAGGTGTGCTCGAATGCAAGCTGGCCCAATAGGCTGACGCGCCTGCATCCGGTCACATCGTTCACCGCGACGCCTCGATTGCGATTAAGGCGCCGGCGCGCACCGGGCAATTTCGGCTCGCGATAGCCGCGCGCTCCAACCGCGAAGTGCCAGCACGCCGCTGGCGCTTCGCATGCGTATCGCCCCCGATCACGGAAATGGCGATTTGGCGACGGACCCGCGGCCAGGCATCGCGTCACCCGGGGCCTTGCAATCGCGGCCGATTGATTTAACTTTAGTGCCATCATCTCTGGATTCGATCGCTTCGGTTTGCACAATCTCGGCAGAAAATTTGTCCACATGTACCTCGCCGAAGGCGTTGCCGAGGCCGATAATCCCCAGGGCCATCCGGCCGGCGAGAAACACGCGATGCTGATTTTCGTCGCCGGCTATCGCAACGACTACGCGTGGCAGGAAGCCGAACGCGCGGCCCGCGCGCAGCACTGGCGCGACATCGAGTTCGACAAGGCGGGACAGATCACGCAGGCGCAGGTTGCCGAGCAGGACGCGACCGTTCGCGCCGCGTTTCGCGAAGCGCTCGAGTGCGGCAGCGCCGTGATCGTCTATGCCCCGGCACGGAAGGCCGGCGATGGCTGACAAGATCCCGCTTTGCGCCGACGAAATTCGCCGCGCCGTTGCGGTCGTACGCCGCGCCGGCGGGCTCGACGACGAGGCCTGGTTCGAAACCGTCAGTCTCGACGAATCGGGTCGCGATGCCGGTCGCGCCGCCTACGTCTGCTGCTACGAACCGTCGAGCAACCGGACTTTCGCCGGGCGCGTACGCTTCGACCCCGATACGCTCGTCGACTGGCATCCGGTCGAAGACGCGCAGGCGCGGATCACCCCCGACGAGTTCACGATGGCCTGCGAACTCGCGCGCGGGGATCCCGATTTTCTCGCCGCGCTCGCCAGGCGCGGGATCGACGACGCATCGCGCGTGCTCATCGAGAGCTGGTCGGCCGGAAACTTCGGCCTGCCCGAGGAGCAGTCGCGGCGCATAGCCTACGGTCATTGCTGGCTCATGAACGATGCCGGCGACAACCCCTACGCGCGGCCGATCGCGAACTTGCATCCGGTGTTCGACCTCGGCGCGCGCAAGATCGTCCGCGTCGACGATTTCGGCGTCGTACCGGTGCCACCCGACCCGGGCCCGATCCGGCGTGCAAACCCGCGCGATGACCTCAAGGCGATCGCGATCACCCAGCCCGACGGGCCGAGCTTCGACGTCGACGGATATCACGTCCGCTGGCACGACTGGGAGTTCGACGTCGGTTTTGCCCAGCGCGACGGCCTGATCCTGCACGACATCGGCATCCGCGACGGCAACCGCCTGCGGCCGCTGATGCGGCGCGCGTCGCTGGCCGAAATGGTGGTGCCCTACGGCGACCCGCGTGGCGCGAACTTTCGCCGCAACGCTTTCGATACCGGCGAGTACGGCATCGGCGTCGCCCTCGACTCGCTGCGGCTCGGTTGCGACTGTCTGGGTCATATTCATTACTTCGACGTTTGCAGCCACGACTGGCATGGCGAACCGAAACCGATCGCCAACGCGATCTGCATGCACGAGGAAGACTACGGCATCGGCTGGAAGTACTCGGTGCCCGCGGCCGCACAGGTCACGGTCACGCGTTCGCGTCGCCTGGTGGTTTCGTCGATCGCGACGATCGGCAACTACGTCTACGGCTTCTTCTGGTACTTCTATACCGACGGCACGCTCGGCGTCGAGGTCAAGGCCACCGGGATCCCGTTCCCGTCGGCGCTCGAGGGCAGCCGCGCGAGCCGCTACGGTCGCGTCATCGGCGACGGCATCGAATCGCACGTGCACCAGCACGTGTTCAGCTTCCGCTTCGACATGGCGCTCGACGGCGCGCGCAACTCGGTAAGCGAAATCAATTTCCGCGCCGCGCCGCCGGGCGCCGACAATCCGCACGGCAACGCGGTCCTGACCGACGAAACGGTGTTCGCGCGCGAGCTCGAAGCCCAGCGCGAAATCGACCCGGCACGCGCCCGCTACTGGCGCGTTTTCAACCCGGAAGTCAAAAACCGCTTCGGCGAACCGGTCGGCTACAAGTTGCTGCCGGGAACCAACGCCTTTCCGCTGCAGCAACCGGACTCGCCGGTCGGCCGCCGCGCCGGATTCATGTACAAACACCTGTGGGTCACGCGTTACGATCCGGACGAACTCTACCCGGCCGGCTGGTTTCCGAATCAGCATCCCGGCGGCGACGGTCTGCCGCGCTGGACCGCGGCCAATCGCGCGATCGAGGATACCGACATCGTCGTCTGGCACACCCTCAACTACCACCACTGGCCGCGACCCGAGGACTGGCCGGTGCAACCGGTGGTCTACGCCGGATTTCACTGGATGCCGGACGGTTTCTTCGACGAGAACCCGACGATGGACGCGCCGCACCGCTAGACGCGGCCGCCACCCCGCGCAATGCCCGCCCCGCCCCGCTTTCGACTACTGCCACTCGCGGCAATCGCGCTCGCGCTGGCGGCGATCTACCTGTCCTGGTCGCAACCGCGGCCGCCGCAACCCGAATTCCGCGAGCCCGCCGCGGCAACCGCGAATCCGCCGGCCGCCGAGATCGCAACGCCGACCGCCGAGGTTACGATTCAGCAACCGCCGCCACCCGCATCCGCGCGCGCCGCGACCGACGCGTCGCCGATCGCGGTCGCCGGGCGGCTCACCGACCCGGACGGCAGGCCCCTCGGCGGCATCTCGATCGAACTGCAGCCGCGCGACGACGCGTCCGGCGCTTCGATCACGCGCCGACGCAGCGACCGCAACGGCGAGTTTCGTTTCGACGCGATCACGCCCGGCCAGCCCTACCAGTTACGCGTCGCGCCGACCGATGCGTACCAGGGCCACGTGAACGAGTCGCTGACTTTCGACGCCGCCGCGCCCGGGCTCGACATCGTGCTCGAGCGAATCATCCTGGTCGACGCCGACGGCATCGTCGTCGACACCAGCCAGGCCCCGGTCCCCGATTTCACCTTTCGGCTGCGCAGCGCGACGACCAACCTGCCCGATCGCGTGATCACGAGCGATGCGAGCGGCTACTTCAGGCTCGAAGGCTTTCCCGCCGGCAAACTCGAGATCAACACCAGCGGCCGCGACTACTACCGAATCCAGGGGGTCGAACTCCGCGCCGAAGCCTATAACAGCCTGACGCTGATCGTCGACCACGGCCGCTACCGGTTGTCGGGTATCGTCGTCGATCCGGATGGGATACCGGTCGCCGGCGCGCGGTTGACGCTTAAAGGCGCGATCAGCGCCGGCGGCTACCATACCTATTCGTTTCGCACCAAGACGACCGACACCGAAGGCGACTTCGCCTTCGACGATCTCGGCAGCTATCGCTACACGCTCGACGTGCACGCCGCCGGCTACGAGACCCAGGTTCGCGATCACGAATTCCAGTCCTTCGCCGAGCACCTCGACATCACGCTGCAACCGCTCCCCGTCGACTAGCAACGAGCTCTGCGCGTCATTGCGAAGCGCGCCGGCGACAAAGCCACCCCCCAGGACCTGCTCGAGACGGTGAGAATGCTTCGCCGAGCCGGCCCCGAAGAAAGCCGTGGCCCGCAAAAACGGCGCATTCAACGCTACCGCGACGAGCGAATGGCGGCAACGGTCGCGGCAAGCAGTCGTTCCGGCACCAGACGAATGCCGGTGCCATAGTTGCCGGCGAAAATCACGACGACGAGCGATTCGTCGGGCACGATGCACAGGCGCTGGCCGCCGAACCCGGTGCCGCAGGCGGCGTCGAAATCGCCCCAGTCGCCGCGAAACGCGGCGTGCCACCACTGGAAGCCATAGCCGTAAATCCCGTCGACGTTCCAGCGGGTGTTCTGTTCGACCTGGCGCGCGAGCGACGCTTCGAGCCAGCCGCGCGGCACGAGTTGACGCCCCTGCCAGCGGCCGCCATCGAGCACCAGCTGGCCGATCCGGGCGAGATCGCGGGCGCGCATGCGCAACCCCGAGGCCGCGCTCGGCAAGGTCGTGCTGCGCTTCCAGAAAATGCCCAGACCGCGCCAGTCGACGTAGCGCATCTCGATCGCGAGCGGTTCGAACAGGTTTGCGCGCGCGAACTCGAGAAACGGTTCGCCCGAAATCTGTTCGACCAGCGCCGCGAGGATCATCGTCGTGCCGCCGTGGTAATACCAGCGCGCGCCCGGCGCGTCGCGCAGCGGCCGGGTCAGCACGAACTCGACCGGGTCGCCGCTGTGGTACATCCGTCGCTCGTCGTTTTGCGGGTTCGAATAAGGCACATCCATCTCGTTCCACTCGAGCCCGGTCGTCATCGTCAGCACCTGGCGCAGGGTCACGCGCTCGACTCCCGGCGCGACGCGGTCGACGAGTTCGGGAAAGAATTCGGCGACCGGGCGTTCGAGCGCGGCGGCATAGTCGTCGCCGAGCGCAATGCCGAGCAACAGCGAAGTGACACTCTTCGATACCGAGCGCAGATCGTGCAACGAACCGGCGTCGAATTCCCGGTAACCGATCGGACGCCCCCAGTTTTCGTCGTTGCCGGCGAGGTATTGCTCGTGCACGATCTGCCCGTCGCGCAGCACGAGGAGCGCGTGCACGTTGGTGTAGATGCCGGCGTCGAGATCGCGCGCGAGGCGGTCGAAATCGAAGTTGACGGCGCCGGCGGTTGCCGACACCGCCGGGTTGGGCGCGTCGCCAGGCGGCGCGGTCGCGCTGCAGGCGACCAGCAGACAGGCGAGCAGAAACCGGTACCATCGCGGCATTCCCGCACGATACCCCGCCGCACCGGGAGCAACAAGCGCGCCATGCCTTCTCGGCGCGGGCGGTTCGGGGTATGCTCGACGCCTGCAGCGAAGAGGTACGGTCATGCCAGGTTTGCGCGAGCTTGCGCGGCGGCTCGAAAGCGGCGATATCAGCGCAACGCGACTCGTCGAGCAGGCGCTGGAGCGCGCGCGCACGGCGAAATCGGTGTTTACCGCGATCAACCCGGGCCTGATCTCGCTGGCCTACTCGATCGACCGTGCGCGCCGGCGCGGCAAGTCGCTGCCGCCGCTCGCCGGCGTACCGATCGCGCTCAAGGATTTATTCAATGTGCGTAACGAACGCACCTTTGCCGGCTCGGTCGTGCGCAAGCATTATGCCGAGCCCGAAACCGCCGACGCCGCCGTGGTTGCGCCGCTACGCGAAGCCGGGCTGCTGTTTTTTGGCCGCACCAACATGAGCGAGTTCGCGTTCTCCGGCATCGGCAAGAATCCGCATTACGGCACACCGCTGTCGATCTGGGATCGCGAAACCGGGCGCCTGCCGGGCGGTTCGTCGTCGGGCAGCGCGGTCGCGGTCGGCGAAGGCATCGTCGGCGCCGCGCTCGGCTCGGATACCGCCGGCTCGTGCCGGATCCCGGCCGCGTTCAACGGCGTCGTCGGCGTCAAGCCGAGCCACGGACGCCTGTCGCTCGCCGGCATCTATCCGCTGTCACCGACGCTCGACGCGCCGGGGCCGATCGCGGTCGATGTCGACAGCTGCTTCATTCTCGATCAACTGATGAGCGGCCGTAACAGCCCCGGC
>JBPEYE010000211.1:0-4612 GCA_052030825.1 Gammaproteobacteria bacterium
GCGCGATCGGCGAGCTCGCGGGCTGGAGCGGCGTGCGCATCATGATCGACAACGTGCTGTGGAAGCCGCCCGGGGCCAAATCCCTCGGCTTCCACCAGGACAGCGCCTATCTTGCCTGGTTTGAGCCACCGGATTTGCTGACCTGCTGGATCGCGCTCGACGGTACTCGCGCCGATGGGGGCACGATGGAACTCGTGCGCGGTTCGCATCGCTGGCGCCCCGGCGAGCCCGATGGCGAATTTCACGCGCCAGCGGATTATCGCAAGCCGATGCTCGCGGCGGCCGCGCGCGAGGGCGTCGAACCCGATATCGCCTACGTCGAAGTGCCGGCCGGGGGCGGCTCGTTCCACCACGGCTGGACCTGGCACGGCTCCGGCGAAAATCGCAGCGACCGCCCGCGGCGCTCGCTGGTGTTGCACGCGATGCGCAGCGACGTCGAGTACGTGCCGGCGCAGTTCCACCAGGGCATCGGTCCGATCTACAGTCGCTACAAGCGTCTCGCCGACAACCGGCTCGACGAGAATTACTTCCCGATCCTGTGGCGCGACGACGGTTACCGCACGCCCGAAATCGACGCCTACCTGAACCCCCCGGACTGACCCGGCGCCGGCTCACCGAGCATCCGCGGTCCGGCAAGGCGCGGATTAGTGGTAATATTTTCGCTGATTTTACAATGCAGGCCAGATACCCATGACCGACCTCGAGCAACGCGCGCGGCGCGCGCTTGCCGACACCCGCTTCACGACGTTCTGGCTCGACAGCCTGCCGCCGGTGACCGACGAGGCGGCGCTCGAGGAAGATACCGATTGCGATTTGCTCGTCGTCGGCGGCGGCTTCTGCGGCCTGTGGGGCGCGATCCTGGCGAAAGCGCAGGACCCGGCGCGAGACGTCGTGCTGATCGAGGCGAAGAGCGTTGCCAACGGCGCCAGCGGTCGCCCGGCGGCAATCATGTCGACCTCGGTGATGCACGGCATCGACAACACCGAGCGCATCTTCCCGCGCGATGTCGCCGAGCTCGAGCGCCTCGGCCGCGACAACATGGATGGCTTTCGCGCCACCCTCGAGCGCTATGGAATGGATTGCGATGCCGAGTGGGGCGGCGAGATGAAGGTCTCGATCGGCGATGCCGGGCTCGCCACGGTCGACGAGGACCACGCGCTCTATCTCAAGTACGGACACGACGCGATCCGCCTCGACAAGGCCGGGGTCCAGGCCGAAATTCACTCGCCGATATTCCATGGCGGCACCTGGTCGCGCCAGCGCAGCGGCACGATTCATCCGGGCAAGCTGGTGCGCGAACTCAGGCGCGTCGCGCTCGAGCTCGGGGTGCGGGTTTTCGAGCACACGCCGCAGCTCGACAATCGCAAGACCGCCGCCGGAATCGTCGTCGACACGCCGCGTGCGCGCATCACCGCGCGCAAGGTGTTGCTCGCGACCAACGCCTATGCCGCCGGTCACCGCCATATCCGTCGCCGCGTCGCCGCGATCCGCGACCGCATCGTCGTCACCGAGCCGCTCAGCGCGGCGCAACGGGACGCGGTCGGCTGGCGTCATCGCCAGGGCATTTACGATACCCGCACGCAGCTCAACTACATGCGCCTGACGCCGGACGATCGCATCCTGTTCGGCGGCCGCCTTGGCTATTTCTTCGGCAATCACACCGACCCCGCGCTCGACAAGACCCCGGCACCCTATTACCGCCTCGTGCAATCCTTTTACCGGACCTTCCCGCAACTCGCCGACGAGATTCGCTTCTCGCACGCGTGGAGCGGACCGATCGGCCTGACCACGCGGATGGCGGTGCACTACCAGCGCTACCACGGCGGCGACATGGTGTTTGCCGGCGGCTACTCGGGATTCGGCGTCACCGCGTCGCGTTTCGGCGCGCGCGTCGGGCTCGCGATCCTCGACGGTCTGGACATCCCGGAGACGCGCATGGATTTCGCGCGCACGCTGCCGAACTATATCCCGCCGGAACCGTTTCGCTGGATCGGTGCCAGGCTGACGATGTATGCACTCGACACCGTCGACGAGCGCGGCGGCTGGCGCAAACCGTGGATTGCGCTGGTACAGAAGATGGGGTTCCCGATCACGCTGTGAGCACGGACGACGTCATCATCCGCCGAGCCGAGCTCGACGACTGCCTCGCGATCGCCGAACTCGCGCAGCTCGCCGGCGAGGGAATTCCTGGGGTTCTGTGGGCCGATTCGCAACGCCCCGGCGAGACGCTCGAGCAGGCCGGGGCGCGCAGCGCGGCGATCGAGGACAACCACTTTTCCTACCGCAATGCGTGGCTCGCCGGAATCGATGACACGACCGCCGGCATGCTGCTCGGCTATCGACTGCCCGCCGCAGCCGACAACCGCGAGCGTCCGCAGGATTTTCCCGATTTCATTCGCCCGATGATCGAGCTCGAGCAGTGCGTGCCGGAAAGCTACTACGTCAACATGCTCGCGACCTATCCGCGCTACCAGGGTCGGGGCGTCGGTACGCGCCTGATGCACGAGACCGACAGGCTCGCGCGCGCTGCCGGCGCGACGACAATCAGCATCCTCGTCTTCGGCCACAACACCGGCGCGCTGCGGCTCTACCGACGGCTTGGCTTCGACCTCGTCACCCGACGGCCGATGGCCGCGTCACCGACGACGCCGGCAGGCGAAATCCTGTTATTGACCCGGCCGACGCGGCCGGCCTGAATCCAGCGCCCGGATTACTCCTCGCAGGGCCAGCTGTCGGGCCGGGTCAGACCGGTTGGCAAGCGCGTCTTGTCGTTGCCGCAGGCGATGTCGAGCTGTTCTTGCGACAATTGGCTGACCGCGCTCAGATCCGTGTCCTCGAAGTGCGTCAGATAGGTATAGGCGCCGAAGAAGACGACGTTATCGAGGCTGGCACCGGCGAAGATCGCTCGCGACAGGTTGCTGTACATGAAATTGACGTTTTGCAGGCGGGCGTTGCTGAAGTCGGCGCGGCCGAGTTCCGAGCGCGACCAGTCGACGTCGACGACGCGCGCGTCGATGAAGGTCGCGCGCGAGAACTCGGACTTCAGCAGGCGCGACCGCACCACCGTGGCGCCGTCGAAGTTGGCGCGATAACCGACCGCCTTGGAAAGATCGCTGTTGTCGAAGTGGCTGCGCGCCGCGTTGACCCGGGACAGGTCGGTCTTGACCAGGCTCGCGCCCCTGAAATCGACGCCGTCGAGCAACGAGTCGTAAAAATTGGCCTCGTCGAACCGGCCACCGGAAAAATTCGAGCCGCCCATCATCTTGCTGGTCTTCTTGCAACCCGACCAGTCGACGCCGGGCGCGCGCTTGTCGTTGCAGGCGGCAACTGCCGACTGTGTCCCCATTATTCCAAGCGTAACGAGGACAGCGAGGTAAATTCCGATTTTACTGGCGGTTGAGGTCGACATATCAGCTTGGACTATAACATCGGTCGAGGATTCAATCGAATCGCCGTTCCGGGTCGGTCCCGGCGGTGGCGCCAAAGCTTTGCGCGCGCGCGACCTCGACGACGCCCGCGGCCAGAATCAGCAGCGTGCCAGCCAGTTCGCGCGCGCCGAAGGGTTCGTCGATCAACAACGCCGCGGTCGTGACGCCGACGATCAGCTCCATCATCAACAGCATGCCGACCCGCGCCGGACTCAGTACGGTAGCCGGCCAGATCGTCAGGAAGGTAACCGGCAGCATCAGCAGCGCGACCAGCAAAACCCAGTACCAGGCCGCGCGCAACTCGGTGATTCCGGGCATACCGCCGAAATCGCCTTGCTGCCACAGCGTCAGCAGTAGCGACATGAGCAGCGCGCACACCATGAACATCGTGACCTTCTCGACGATCAGGCGCGCACCGTCCTGGAACAGCTTGACCGACGCGACCGCCCAGCAAATGCCCGACAACAGCGCGAACCAGTCGCCGGTGTTGCGTGGCAGCGGCCAACCGCTGTCGGCGACGAGCACCACGTAGAGCCCGGCGAAAGCGAGCAGCAGGCCGACGACCCGGTTGAGCGTGATGCGCTCGTTCAGCACCAGCACGCCGAGCAGCGTGCTCCACAGCGGGCTGATGTAAAACAGCAGCAGCGCGCGCACGACTTCGGTGAGAGCCAGGCTGACCGTATACAGCGCGAACGCGAGCCCGGCGAGCATCGCCGGCAGCAGAATTTGCCGCAGCTGCGCCGCCGACCGGCCGATCCGGGGCACGAGCAGCGGCAGCAATATGACGCCGCCGGCGGCGAACACGACCGTCGCGGTCCAGAAAGCCGGCACGCCGGCCGCCTCGATGCCGCGCACCGGAATCCAGAACAGGCCCCAGATGGCGGCGCCGACGGCAATGCCCAGGCTCGGCAGCAAATCGCTGCGTTCGGTCATCCCGATCAATTCCCGCAGGCGGCGGCGATGTTGGCAAAGGCCTGCAGATTGACCGCGTCGAGGTCGAGGCGCAACGGGTCGTCCTGCGCCGACAGCTTGACGATCGTGACCTCGGCGACCGGGTCGATGTAAATCCACTGACTGTGAATGCCGATTGCGAGCATCGTGTCATGTTCATCGCCACTGTTGTACCACTGGTTGCGGTAGCGGCCGCGCGGGAACTCTTTCGCCGATTCGCCGCGCCGCCAGGC
>JBPEYE010000212.1:0-3921 GCA_052030825.1 Gammaproteobacteria bacterium
AGTGATGCTCGCGGTAGTAGCTCGCGCGGGTTTCGTGCAGCGAATCGAGGGTGCTCAGTGACATGATGAAGATGCTGACGCCGCCGACGATGACCAGTGCGATCGCGAACACCTGCATGCGCAGGTTCCACAGTTCGCGCCAGAGCTTGATATCGATCGCCTTCATCGCCGATCGCCTACCACGACAGTTCGCGCGGTGCGACTTTGGTCGGGTTGACGCTGACCTCGCCGATGCGTCCGTCGGCCAGCGTGATGACGCGGTCGGCCATGCGCGCGATGCCGGCATTGTGCGTGATCACCGCGGTGCTGGTGCCGAGCTCCTGGTTGACCCGCAGCAGCGCCTCGAGCACGACGATCCCGGTTTTGGAGTCCAGCGCACCGGTCGGTTCGTCGCACAGCAGCACGTCGGGATTTTTCGCGATCGCGCGCGCGATCGCGACGCGTTGCTGCTCGCCGCCGGACAGCTGGGCCGGGAAATGATCGCGGCGCTCGCCGAGTCCGACCAGCTCGAGGGCGTCGTCCGGGCGCATCGGCGCGCGCGCGATCTCGGTTACGACGGCGACGTTTTCACGCGCGGTCAGGCTCGGAATCAGGTTGTAAAACTGAAACACGAAACCGACGTGATCGCGCCGGTAGCGGGTCAGCTCGCGTTCGCTGGCGCGGGTCAGGTCGCGGTCGGCGTAGATCACGTGGCCGTCGGTCGGCGTGTCGAGGCCGCCGAGGATATTGAGCAGGGTCGACTTGCCGCTGCCCGACGCGCCGAGCAAGACGGTGAATTCGCCGTGATACAGGTCGAGGTCGACGCCGCGCAGCGCGTGTACTTCGACCTCACCCATCTGGTATACCTTGGTGACGCCGTGGACGTGAAACACGACCCCGTCGCCCAGGGCTTCGTGCTGTGTCTGGTGTGAACTGGCCATTTCCTCTACCTGGCCGAGGTTGCGATTTTACACGATAAAATTCGCCGAGAACTGCGCCTTGACTGGCATCAAGAGACCGGCCGATCGGAACGCGACCGCGGAATGGCCTGAAGAAAATGGCCACCGCCACGCGGCGTGCCGCCGGCCGCCCGGGATCGGCGAGGTGGCGATTATCCGCAGCGGAAGGTGGTAAAATCGGCGATCAGCCAGCCGAACCCGTAAGGCATGAAGACATATCGCTCGCCGAAGATCGAAATCCGCGACGACGCGCTCGCCGGGCGCGGCGTTGTCGCGATCGTCGATATTGCGCAGGATGAAATCGTCGCGATCAAGGCGGGTCACGTCGTCACCCGCGACGAGATCGATGCGGTCACCGCCGCCGCCGGCGACTACGCGCTGCAAATCGACGACGACTTTTATATCGCTCCGCGGGTTCCCGACGAAGTGCTCGACATGTCGGTCATGATCAACCATTCATGCGATCCGAACGTCGGCTTTCGCGGCAACGTGATCTACGTTGCGATCCGCGATATTGCCGCCGGCGAGGAACTCTTCCACGACTATGCGATGGAACGTTCGGACGACTATTCACTCGACTGCCGTTGCGGCAGCGCGCTGTGTCGCGGTAAGGTAACCGGCGACGACTGGAAGCTACCCGAATTGCAGCAACGCTACGGCGACTACTTTTCTATCTACCTGCGACGAAAAATCCAGGAGGCTGAATCATGAGCACACCGGCCGACCAGGTGGCCGACGAACCCGTTCTCCTGCGTGACGATGCCGGCGGTATCGCGACGCTGACGCTGAACCGGCCGGCGCAGTACAACGCGTTGTCGGAGGCGATGCTGACCGAGTTGCAGCAAGCGCTCGACGCGATCGCCGGCAGCGACGATGTCCGTGCCGTCGTTATCGCCGCCCGCGGCAAGGCGTTTTGCGCTGGCCATGACCTCAAGGAAATGCGCACCAGCGAGGACCGCGCCTATCACCAGGCGCTGTTCGACCAGTGCGGTCGCATGATGCTGTCGATCAACCAGTTGCCCCAGCCAGTGATCGCGCGGGTCAACGGCATCGCCACCGCGGCCGGCTGCCAGCTCGTTGCCAACTGCGATCTCGCGGTCGCGTCGAGCGAAGCCCGTTTCGCGGTCTCGGGCGTCAATCTGGGGCTTTTTTGCTCGACCCCGGCGGTACCGTTGAGCCGCAACCTGCCGCGCAAGCGCGCGCTGGAGATGTTGTTGACCGGCGACTTCATCGATGCCGATCAGGCCAGCGAATGGGGCCTCGTCAACCAGGTCGTGCCGGCCGCCGAACTCGAAGCCGCAACCCTCACGCTGGCGCAAAAGATCGCGCAGAAATCGGCGCACGCGATTCGTCTCGGCAAGGACATGTTTTACCGGCAGCTGCCGCTCGACCTGTCCGAGGCCTATGCTTACGCCAGCGAACGCATGGCCTGCAACATGGATTCGCACGATGCGCGCGAAGGCATCGATGCGTTTATCGAAAAGCGCAAGCCAAGCTGGAAAGACGCCTGAGCGGATGACCCAGTCGCCGTACTCGACCGACCTCGATCCGAACCCGGCGAACTTCACGCCGCTGTCGCCGCTGACCTTTCTCGAGCGCGCGGCCGCGGTATATCCCGATCAACCCGCGCTGATCTACGGCGACAGGCGTCGCTCGTGGGCCGAAACCTATACGCGCTGCCGCCGCTTTGCGTCGGCGCTGGCCGCGCTCGGCGTCGGCGACGACGACACCGTCGCGCTGATGTTGCCGAACGTGCCGGCAATGTACGAGGCGCATTTCGCGATCCCGATGGCCGGCGCCGTGATCCACGCGCTCAACTTCCGCCTCGATGCCGCCGCGATTGCGTTCCAGCTCGAGCACGGCGGCGCCAGAGTGTTGCTGACCGACCCCGAGTTCGGCGCCACCGTGCGTGCCGCGCTGGATCAGCTGGATAACCCGCCATACGTGATCGATGTCGCCGATTCCTCCGTCGCCGGCGGCGAGTCGATCGGCACGATCGAATACGAGGACTTTATCGCCGACGGCGATCCCGATTTCGCCTGGCGCCCGCCCGACGACGAGTGGCGCGCGATCGCGCTCGGCTACACCTCGGGCACCACCGGCGACCCGAAAGGCGTCGTCACCCATCACCGCGGCGCTTACCTCAACGCGGTCTCGAACGTGCTCGCGTGGAACATGACCGCGCACCCCGTGTATCTGTGGACGCTGCCGCTGTTCCACTGCAACGGCTGGTGCTTCCCGTGGACGCTGGCCGCCCTCGCCGGCACCAGCGTGTGCCTGCGCGCGGTACGCGACGAAGCGATCTATGCGGCGATCAAGCAGCACCGGGTCACCCACTTGTGCGGTGCACCGGTCGTGCTGAGCCTGATGGTCAACGCGGCCGACGCGCTCAAGGCCGGCATCGAGCACCAGGTCCGGGTCATGACCGCGGCCGCGCCGCCGCCGCCGGCGATCCTCGAGGCGATGGCGAAGCTCGGTTTCGACGTCACCCACGTCTATGGTCTGACCGAAGTCTACGGGCCGGCGGTGGTCTGTTCGTGGCATCGCGAATGGGACGCGTTGCCGGTGGCCGAGCAGGCCGCGGTCAAGGCGCGCCAGGGCGTGCGCTACCCGATGCTCGAGGAACTCGTCGTGATGGACCCGGAAACCATGACGCCGGTACCGCGCGACGGCGAGACCATCGGCGAGATCATGTTTCGCGGCAACATCGTCATGAAAGGATACCTGAAGAATCCGGACGCGAGCCGCAAGGCGTTCGAGGGCGGCTATTTCCATTCCGGCGACCTCGCCGTGTGCCATCCCGATGGCTACATCGAGATCAAGGACCGGTCCAAGGACATCATCATCTCCGGCGGCGAAAACATTTCGAGTATCGAGGTCGAGAAAGTGCTCTATCGCCACCCGGCCGTGCTCGAGGCCGCGGTCGCGGCGATGCCCGACGACAAATGGGGCGAGACGCCGTGCGCGTTCGTGACCCTGCGCG
>JBPEYE010000213.1:0-6960 GCA_052030825.1 Gammaproteobacteria bacterium
GCCGGTCTCGGCGAAATTGCCGATCGCGATGTAGGCAGGCTTGGGGAAGGCGCCGATGCAGGTGGTCGGAACGGGCATGCGCGCATGATACGGCGACCGCCGGCCGGGTAAAAGCGTTTCCCGCGCGCGGCGAATTGCTACACTGTGCGTCATGTCGATGCCACTCGAAAGCTTCGTCGCGCAACACCCGCGGCTGTTCGTGCTGACCGGCGCGGGCGTCAGCACCGCGTCCGGTATCCCGGACTACCGTGACCAGCACGGCGACTGGAAACACCAGCGGCCAATGGAATATCGCGACTTCGTCGGCACGCATCGGGCGCGACAGCGCTACTGGTCGCGCTCGTTCATCGGCTGGCGGCGCTTCGTCGAAGCGCATCCGAATAGCGCCCACCGCGCGCTCGCGCGGCTCGAGCAGGCCGGACGGATTGCGCGCCTGGTGACGCAAAACGTCGATGGCCTGCATCAGCTTGCCGGTAGTCGCGATCCGATCGAGCTGCACGGTTCGTTGGCACGGGTCAGCTGCCTGGACTGCGGTCGTGCGCTGCCGCGTGCCGCGATGCAGCAGGCGCTGGCGGAGCGCAATCCCACGCTCGAGGCGCTGACCGCCGAGCTCGCGCCCGATGGCGATGCGCGGCTCGGTGGTTTCGACGAGCGCGGGCTCGACATCCCCGCCTGTGCGGCCTGCGGCGGCGTGCTCAAGCCGGAGGTCGTGTTTTTCGGCGAGGGGGTGCCGCCGGCACGGGTCGAGCAAAGCTACGCCGCGCTCGAAGCCGCCGATGCGATGCTGGTGGTCGGCTCGTCGCTGATGGTCTACTCGGGATACCGGTTTGCGCGGCGCGCGCGCGAGCGCGGGATACCGCTCGCTGCGATCAATCTCGGCACCACCCGCGCGGACGATTTCCTGGACCTGAAAATCACCGCCGATTGCGGAGAAGTGTTGTCTAAATTACTGAATTAAATCGAAAAAGTCGGCGCCCAGGGAATTGTGACCGGGTGCCCGATTTTTTTTCGACCTGGCTCACAAGTCGCCCAAAATCGGGCCGTATCGGTGACCGGCCTCACGCCTGAATCGGCAGTGAGTCACAGTGGCAGACGGGCCCGCACCCTATATACCCACGACAAATTTTTTGCTGTGAGGTAAGACATGAGCCAGGTCCACATTCATATCGATCCGTTGACGACCCGCTGCGTCCTGCGCCAGCTCGGGCTCGCGATCGATGAAATCAAGCTGGTGCGATCGATCAACAGCCTGAGCGAGCAGGTCAGCATGGCCGACGAGGCGCAACTCGAATCGGGCCGGCGGCGGTACCTGATTTCGGAACTGCGCTTTCTCAACAAGCGCCTGCAATCGGTGAGAGAAAAAGCGGGAACGCACTAGGCGCGGTTTGCGTCAGTCTATCGATCGAGCCGAAGCCGCCTGCTTCGGCTTTTTTTTTGCCCGCTGCCGGCGACGTTGGCAAGCGTCGGCCGGTGCTTTAGAGTGCCCGGATGTCTCGACGATGGGTGTCCCCCTTACTCACATGCCTGATCGCGGCCGCGCTCGGCGGTTGCTCGCTTTACGATCGCTACGGGCACGGCCGGGTGGCGAACTCGAGGCTCGACGCAACGCTCGCAACCCCGGTATCGATGCCGCCCGGTGCGCCGTCGATCAGCCAGCGCTTTCGTCCCGAAGACCTTCCGAGCGACGCCGGGCACAAGGGTTTCGATCTGCTCGTGCCGTCGGGCACGCCGGTGATCGCGGCCGCCGACGGGACCGTCTCGCGGCTGATGTTGACGCCGCTGTTCGGTCGCCAGATCCGGATCGACCATGGCCGTGGCGACGCCGGGCACCGCTTGCAGACCCGCTACGTGCATCTCGCCAAGCGGCTCGTGCGCGAAGGCGAGGGCGTACGCCGGGGCCAGCTGCTCGGCTACTCGGGCATGAGCGGTCTCGCCGCCGGGTTTCCGCACCTGCACTTCGAGGTCCACCGACTCGACGACGCCGAGCCGCCGCGCGCGGTCGGCTATCTCGATCCGCAGCTTTTCTGGGTCGACGGGATCGGCCGGGTGACCTGTTTCGATCGCGGTCTGGCCTATCCCGCTGCCCCGGTACGCCTGACCTACCCGGTGCCGTGCCGCGGAGTGGACTGGAACTAGCATGCGCGTCTTCTGGCTCGAACGCATTGCCCAGCGTCTCGCCGATACGGTGCTGGGCGCGTGGCCGCGGCGGCGTCCGTCGGCAACGACGCTGGCGAACTGCATGATCGTCGCGCATCGCGGCGAGCACGATAACGAGGTTATCCTCGAGAATACGCTGGCCGCATTCGAGCTCGCCGCTGCCGGCGGTGTCGACGGCATCGAGTTCGACCTGCGCTGGACCGCCGATCTCGAACCGGTCGTGATTCACGATCCGGACGCTCGACGCGTGTTCGGGCTCGATCTCGTCGTCGCCGAAACCGGCTTTGCCGACCTGCGCGCGCGCCTGCCGGAAGTTCCGTCGCTGGCCGAGGTCGTCGGCCGTTTCGGCGGTCGGCTGCACCTGATGATTGAACTCAAGAGCGACGATCTCGGCGGGTTGCCGGCGCGGCAGGCACGACTCGAACAAATCCTCGGCGGCCTGCGTCCCGGCAGCGACTTTCATATCCTCGCGCTCGCGCCGGAACTGTTCGACGCGGTCGGGTTTGCCGGACGCCGGGCCTGTATGCCGGTGGGCGAGTTCAATCTCGACGCGATCAGCCGGCATACCCTCGAGCACGAATACGCGGGAATCAGCGGTCACTACCTGCTGCTGTCGACGGCGACGGTCGAGCGCCACCTTCGCGCGGGCCAACAGGTTGGCTGCGGATTCGTCGCCTCGCGCTTTTGCCTGTATCGCGAGGCCAATCGCGGGGTGCGCTGGATATTTTCCAATCGCGCCTCGAGCCTCGCGATGATCCGGCGGGAGCTGCTCGCGCGCGGTTGAGCCGATGGCCCGATCGGCGGTGCGTCGCCGTGCAATTCGTGTCAAGATTGCGGCTGGTTCGACAATCGGTACCGCAACGGAGGTCGGTTTGGATACCGCCAGCTTGCGCGAGGCGCTCGCCGCATCGCATTTGTTCTCGGAACTGGACGAGGCACAGCTCGAACGCGTGCGCCGCCACGCGCACGTCACCGACATGGTCGAGGGCGAATCGCTGTTTTTTCAGGGCGACGAGGCCACCCATTTTTATCTCGTGGTCTCCGGTCGCATCAAGTTGTCGCGGGTTTCACCCGAGGGCAAGGAAAAGATCGTCGAAATCATGGAAGCCGGCGCGACCTTTGCCGAGGCGCTGATGTTCATGGACCAGGCGCACTACCCGGTGACCGCGACCGCGCTCGGGCCCAGCCGCGTGATCGGCATCAACTGCCGGGATTTCAAATCGATGCTGCGCGAATCGATCGATACCTGCTTTTTGCTGCTCGGCCGCATGAGCCAGCGCCTGCGCGGGCTGATCAACGAGATCGACGCGCTCAGTCTCGATAGCGGCACGCGGCGCACGGTGACCTACCTGCTGCAGCACGCACCCGATGGCGCCGACGAATTCGAGCTCCAGATCGCCAAGAGCGTCATCGCGTCGCGCCTGTCGGTCAAGCCGGAAACGTTTTCGCGGATCCTGCGCAACCTGCACGACCGCCGGGTGCTGACGATCGACGGCCGCAAGGTCAGGATTCTCGACCGCGAGGCGATGCTGGCGATCGGTTCGGGCTGACGCGGCCGACATCCGCGAAGCCGATGCCCCGATTTCGTGCACCAAGACGGCGGCTCACGGGGGTTCGGTGCGCGCTCGTATGCCGTGACCGGCATTGGACCAGCCGCGGTTGCGGCGCCGGAAAAAACCGTTAGGCTAGCGCTGTGGCAACAAATAGCGAATTTTTCGACGAAATGTTCGGCGCCGGCGATGCCGGCGAAGACGCCGGGGCGCGCGAGCCCTATCACCGCTACGCCGACTGGATTCGCGGCGAAGATCGCGCCCAGCTGCGCAAGAAATCCACCGAGGCCGAACAGTTTTTTCGCCGCACCGGCATCACCTTCAATGTCTACGGCGACGAGGAGGCGACCGAGCGGCTGATCCCGTTCGACCTGGTGCCGCGCATCCTGTCGGCGGGCGAATGGGCGCGGCTCGAGCGCGGCATCCGCCAGCGCGTGCGCGCGATCAACGCTTTTTTACACGACGTCTACCACCGCCAGGAAATCCTGCGCGCCGGGCGCGTGCCGGTCGAGCTGATCGCGAACAACGAGGTATTCCAGCCGAAGATGCTCGGCGTCTCGCCGCCCGGCGGCGTCTATACGCACATCGTCGGCATCGATATCGTCCGCACCGGCGAGGACGAATTCTTCGTCCTCGAGGATAACGCGCGCACGCCGTCGGGTGTCTCTTATATGCTCGAGAACCGCGAAACCATGCTGCATATGTTCCCGGATCTGTTCAGCCGGATTCCGGTGCAGGCGGTCAGCGATTACCCCAAGCACCTGCGCCGCTCGCTCGCGGCGAGCGCGCCGCCGGCCTGCAGCGGCCGCCCGGTGGTGGTCGTGCTGACGCCGGGCATCCACAACTCGGCCTATTTCGAGCATTCCTTTCTCGCCGACCAGATGGGCGTCGAACTGGTCGAGGGCCACGACCTGCGCGTCGTCGACGGGCGCATCGCGATGCGCACGACACGCGGCTACCAGCCGATCGACGTGCTCTACCGCCGCGTCGACGATGATTTTCTCGACCCGCTCAACTTCCGCGAGGATTCGCTGCTCGGCGTGCCCGGCGTAATGGACGTTTACCGCGCCGGCGGCGTGACCCTGGCGAACGCGCCCGGCACCGGCATCGCCGACGACAAGGCGATCTATTCGTACATGCCCGAGATCGTCGAGTTCTACACCGGCGAACCGGCGATCCTGAAGAACGTGCCGACCTGGCGCTGCGTCGAGTCGGAGGCGCTCGCTTACGTGCTCGAGCATTTGCACGAACTGGTCGTCAAGGAAGTCCACGGCTCGGGCGGCTACGGCCTGCTGGTCGGGCCGGCCGCGAGCAAGCGCGAGCTCGCGCGCTTCGCGAAGAAGCTCAAGGCGCGGCCGGGCAACTACATCGCGCAACCGACGTTGTCGCTGTCGACCGTGCCGGTGCTGACGCGCCAGGGGTTGGCGCCACGCCACGTCGACCTGCGGCCGTTCGTGCTGGTGTCGCCCGACCGCATCGACGTGACCCCGGGCGGGCTCACGCGGGTGGCGCTGAAAAAGGGCTCGCTGGTGGTCAATTCGAGCCAGGGCGGCGGCACCAAGGACACCTGGGTGCTGGAGGAATAATGCTCGGCAAGACCGCGGGCGGCCTGTTCTGGATGTTTCGCTACCTCGAGCGCAGCGAGAACACCGCGCGCCTGCTCGACGCCGGTTTTCGCCTCGCGATAACGCGCACGACCGCGGCCGAGACCGAATGGGCTTCGCTGCTCGCGACCGCCGCCGTGCGCGACGCCTACCACGAGCGCCACGGCGAAATCGACGCCGCGCGCGTGATCGACTTCCTGTTGCGCGATGTCGCCAACCCGTCGAGCGTGATGGCGATGATCGAGGCCGCGCGCAGCAATGCGCGACTGGTGCGCACCGCGCTGACGCGCGAGGTCTGGGAAGCGACCAACGAGTGCTGGATGGCGCTCAAGAACCTGCTCGCGCGACCGGTCGCGGCCAAGAACCTGCCCGACGTGCTGGCCCAGATCCGCCAGCAGGCGACGCTGGTGCGCGGCGCGCTGCACGGCAGCATGCTGCGCAACGACGGTTACAACTTCGCTCGAGTCGGCACCTTCGTCGAGCGCGCCGACAACACCGCGCGCATTCTTGACGTGAAGTACTACGTGCTGCTGCCGTCGGTGTCACACGTCGGCTCGACCCTCGACAACGTGCAGTGGGAGACGATTCTGCGCTCGGTCTCGGGCCTGCGCGCCTACCGCTGGCTGCACGGCGGCGACGTCAACGCGAACGGCATCGCCCACTTCGTCGTGCTCAACCCGCAAATGCCGCGGTCGCTGGTTTTTTGTCTTGCCAAGATCGTCGACAACCTCGGTCACCTCGAACGCGAATACGGCGAGCGCATGCCGAGTCACGATCTCGCCGCCGCCCGCCTCGATGCGCTACGACGCGATTCGATCGAGTCGATCTTCGACTTCGGCCTGCACGAGTACATCGACGAGTTTTTACGCGACGTCAACGCGCTCGGCGCGCAGATCGAGCGCGACTATCGCTTCAACGAGTAGCCATGTTACTGAAGATCCAGCACCAGACCCGTTACGAATACGACGCGCCGGTGCAGTACGCGCTGCAACAATTGCGCTTGCGGCCGCGCTCGGGCGACGGCCAGCGCGTGCTCGACTGGCGCCTCGACGTAGACGGCGCGCGCGACGAGCTGCAGTTCGAGGATCAGCACGAGAACCTCGTCGACCTGCTCAGCATCGAGCCCGGCCATCACGCCGTACACATCACCTGCAGCGGCGAAATCGAGACCGAGGACCGGGCCGGCGTCGTCGGCCGGCACACCGGCTTCGCGCCGCTGTGGTACTTCGAGCGCGTTACCGATCTGACCCGGCCCGGGCCGGTCGCGCGACGGCTCGCCGCGCAGGTCGGCGACGATTACGCCGACGACATCGCCCGCCTGCATGCACTTTCGGCGCTGCTCGGCGAGACGATACGCTACGAAACCGACCGCACGCATGCGCAAACCGCCGCCGAGGACGCGCTCGCCGCCGGCCACGGCGTCTGCCAGGACCACGCCCATGCCTTCGTCGCGCTGGCGCGGCTGCTCGGCTACCCTGCGCGCTACGTCAGCGGCTACCTGATGATGAACGACCGCGTCGAGCAGGACGCGAGCCACGCCTGGGCCGAGGCTCACGTCGACGGCATCGGCTGGGTCGGTTTCGACGTTTCCAACGGCATTTCTCCCGACGCGCGCTACGTGCGTATTGCCACCGGGCTCGATTACCGCG
>JBPEYE010000214.1:0-4361 GCA_052030825.1 Gammaproteobacteria bacterium
GGGGTCGGAATGCCGAGTTCGCGGCCCAGCGCCACCGCCATGCCGTTGATCGCATCGATTTCCGAACGGCGTCCGGCGTGATGGTCGAGCAGCATCGACGGTCGCGCGCCGGGCATCTTGCGGCCGAACGCGGCAATGTAGTCGACCGGGTCACCGTAGTCGATATCGATGTGCCTGGCCCGCGCCAGCGCCGCGACCTCGCGCGCGCAGCCGCAGGCGATCGACCAGGCAGCGGCGTCGGCCATCAGTTCCCCGAGGGTATAGTCGAACACGGTGCACGGGCCGCTGAAGGCGACGTTGCAAATATACTTGCCCCAGATCAGCTGTTCGATGTCGGCGAAAGCCTGCGCGTTGAATCCCGCGTCGCGCCAGGCCGCCGTGATGTGCTCGAGCCGCTCGCTCAGGCCGCCGTTCATCTCGCCGAGCCGAATCAGGTTCATCGCGTTATGATGCACGTGACCCGGCCCCCGCATCGACGCGCCGAAGCCGTCGGCAACGCCGAGCAGAATGCGCTCGGCCGGCAGGTACCGGGCGATACGCTCACCCGCGCCGAGTCCGTTCTGGATCGTCAGCACGATTGACTCTGGCCCCAGTAAAGGCGCGATAATCTTTGCTGCCGAACCGACACCGGCTGCCTTGGTCGAGAGTACGTAGAGATCGCAGGCGCCGACCGTCGATCCGTCGGCGGTCGCATGGATACCTGCGACCACGCGATCGCCGCTGGCGCCTTCGACGCGCAGGCCGGCGCGGTTGATCGCATCGACGTGCTCGCGCCAGATGTCGACCGCGTGCACTTCGTGCCCGGCCTCGGCGAAGAGACCGGCGTAGATCGAGCCCATCGCGCCAACGCCGAAGATCGCGATTTTCACGTCGTTCCCATCGCCTCGAGCGGCAGGCGAATGTCGAATCGTTCGCGCAGGCGCGTATCGAGTTCGTCGGACAGGTGGCGCGGATAATGCGACGCGAGAATTTCGCGCGTGCGCCGGCGCGCGACCTCGCGGATATCCTGGCCGCCATCGGCCTCCCATTCCTCGATGCTGCGCCGGTCGGCGATCTCGGGATAGACGAAATCGGACTGCATGCGTGCGAGGGTTTCCGGCCGGCCGAGGAAATGACCCTCGCCGTGCGCAACCTCGTCGATCGATTGCAGGGCCAGGGTCTCTTCGCTGACCTCGATCGGCGCGAGCGATTGCAGGACTGCACCGAGCATGTCGTTGTCGATGACGTAGCTCTCGAGCGCGCAGCCCATCAGACTCGCCTGCATGCCACAGGACTGGGTAACGAGATTCGAGCCGGCCTGCGCGGCGAGCGTAACGCTCAGGGCCTTTTCGTACCCGCTCTGCGCGTCGGCAAGCTTGCTGTCGGTGGCGCCGGCGATCGTCGAACTCGCGAGGCCGTAGTAGTTCGCCATCTGCGCGGTTGCCGCCATCGCGGTCGCGCCCTCGGCGCTGCCGCCGCTCATCGCGCCGGTGCGCAGGTCGGTCAGCATCGGTCGCGTGCCGAAAATGACCTTCGCCGCGGGATCGACAAGCCAGGCGAAAATCATCCCGGCGAGCGTCTCGGCGATGGTTTGCGCGATCGTGCCGGCGGGCGTCACCGGGCTCGATGCGCCCATCTGGCCGAAGGTGTTCGCGTGTAGCGGAATGCCGTGACGCACCGCGGCTGCCGCAACCTCGCAGGACTCGGGATCGAAGCGCAATGGCGGCACCGGAATATTGCAGTTGAGCGACAGGAACGGTCGTGCTTCGAATGCCTCGCGCGAACCCGCGATGGCGTAACACATTTCGGCGATCTCGGCGATGCTCGCCGCCGCCGACGCCGCGGCGAATACGTGCTTGCGCGTGCCGGCGAGGCAGGCGTAGGCGGTGTTGATATCGAGGGTCGCGAGGTCGGGCATGTCGCGCGCAACCAGCGAACGGCTGAAAAAATGCACGTTGTCGAGCCGGTCGACGAGGCGCGCGGCATCGTAGAGGTCCCGCAGCGTCGATTCGCGATAATGCCCGGTCTCGAGATCCCGGATCAGTGGCGCCGCACCGCCGGAGCCGACGTGCACGCGCGCGCCGCCGAGCCGCATGTCGTAAACCGGGTCCTGGCCGCACAGCGTGAAATCGCGCGCGAGGCCGGCGAGTGCGCTTTCGACCAGATCCGGGCCGAACCGCAAGCGACCGTCATCACCGAGATGGCCGCCAGCGGCGGTCACCCGCTCGACGACGATCGTGGGCGCCTCGGCCATGCCGACGTCGGCCAGGATCGCGCGCGCCGCGGCATCGATCTGCGGCAGGTCGTCGGCATCGAGCGGTCGATAGCGGCCACCGACGAGACCGCCGAGACGCGCAGCGCCAGCGGTTTCGCGCGCGTTACCGGCGACCCGGCGGCGGCGCAGGCGTTTTCCGCGCGCGCCCGACCGCGTCACGCGCCCGCCGTTCCCGCCGCGAACGACGATCGCCGTTCGCCACTGCCAGCAACGGGCGACGCCGGGCTCATCCGCAACCTTCCCAGCCTCGTTACGAGATCAATGCGTGGTCGTCCTGACCTCGGTGTCCGGCTTGCCGTCGGCCAGCGTGCCCGTGGCGTCGTCGCGGTCACGGTCGGTTTTACCGATTGCCTCACCGAGCGCTTCGACATTGAGCACCGGCTCCATCGATTCGGGCGGTCGTTTGGTCGCGTCGGCGCGCTCCGAATCGTCGACTTCGACGGCGGCGCCAGCCCCGACGGCAATTTCCGCGTCGCTCGCTGCGTCCGGCGATGCCACCTGGTCCGCCGCGGCCGCGACCCCCGCATCCGCCGCATCCGCCGCAGCCGCCGCATCGGCCGCATCGGCCAGGCTGGGGGCTTCCGCTTGCGCGTCGCCGGTGACCGACGAAGCGCCCGCGGCGACCACCGCGGCGGCGCCACTCGCGGCCGCCGTGATCGTATCGTCGTCGACCGCGATGGCGACCTTACCCGGTTGCTGTTCGAGCAGATTATCGAAGCGCTTGCCGTCGCCGAGGTTTTGCGCGCCGGTCGCGAGGTGCTGGTAGACCTTGACGTAATTCTGGGTCAGATCGTTGACCAGTTCCGCGGTCTTGTCGAAGTGCTGATTGACATCGTCCCGGTAGCGAAGCAACTCGTCGCGGGTCGCGTCGAGGTCGGATTTGACCTGGTCGGCCTGGCGCACCGACGGCGCCAACAGACGATAGGCCAGCACGCCGATCAGGACGCCGGCGGTCAGCGATATGAAACCTATGAGCCAGATTGAATTCGCAATTTCCACGACGCCCCCCGCTTGTCGATTGTCGATTGCCGATTACCGGGGCGATTATACCCGTAAACGACGAGCGCGGGGGGTTCGCCAGGCATCCGGATCCGGCACCAGGCCGCGAGGGTTCAAAGCTTGTCGAGCGCCTCCAGAAATTTTTCCTGTTCGCCCGGGTGCATCGAGATGTTCGTTTCCGGATAGGGAAAATTTTTCGCCGTGACCTCGTCGTGGAAGGCCTTCAGCGCGGCGACGCGCTCGCTATACATCTGCTCGTGCAGGCGTCGCAGGTTACCGAAGGCATGCGCGTGTCTGGGCGGTTTTTCTTCCTCGCTGTCCTCGCCGCATATATCGGCGACGAACGACATGATGACGTCGCCGGCGCTGCCCGAACCGAGCGAAAAGGTCACGATCGTGGTCTTGTCGTTGACCGCCGCGAGCACTTCCTCGGCGATGCATTCGGCCTCCACCGCGAACACGCCGACGTCCTCCATGCGCTTGAGGGTGCGGTAGATTTCCAGCGCCTCGTCGGCGTTGCGGCCGTAGCCGCGCAAACCGCCGCACCAGTGGCTGAAGGTCGGGATCAGGCCGATGTGGCTCTGCACCGGGATGCCCTCCCTGGCGAGGGTTTCCATCACTTCGTAGGAGCGCAGGGTGTAGTACATGTCGCCACCTTTGCGCATCATCTCGAAGGCGTGGTCGAGAATTTCTCCGGTCGTGCCAAACTGCGACCAGGTGCTGCCGACGCCCATGAAGTGATGCGGCGCAACCTGCCGCGCTTCCTCGATCTGCTCGGCCCAGACCACCAGCAGGTCGACGCCGGCGTCGATGCAGGCGCGAATTTCGATGGCGTCCTTCGGATTGCTCATGCTGAGCTTCCGATCCGAGCCCTTGAGCGCCTGCAGGTCGGCGACGGTGTAGTTGCGCGCCGACGGACTGCGGCTGAAATCGTAGATTTTTTTCATGCTGTCAACGCTCCGATTTACGTCACCGGATAACACTGTTCGACAACCGCCGTAGCGTGTCAACCCGAACGCAAAACGATCATCGCCCGTTCGGGGTCTCACCCGGGCGCCACGTCATCCGCCCCGCCCCGGCATTTTCCCGGCAACACGTCGACGCCGGT
>JBPEYE010000215.1:0-2868 GCA_052030825.1 Gammaproteobacteria bacterium
GCACCTGTTCGAGATGTTCAGGCGCACCCGCGGGGCGGGCGTCGAGCGCCAATACGGCATCGGGCTCGGCCTGGCGTTCGTTGATGCCGTAGCGCGGCGTCACGCCGGGCGCGTGGACGTAGAAAGCGAACCGGGCAAAGGTTCGAGTTTTTGCCTGAGGATTCCGCGCGTAGAACCCGTTAACGACGTGCAAGAGCCGGAGTAAAACGCCTACCGCGAACCTGTCCTGGTTGCATCACGGCTGCCGCCGGAATCGGTCCGCGGGGCCGCCCGACTGTACATTCGTCGCTTGGCAAGCCTGGCAACGACATAACCGCCCAGGAAACACAGCAACAACAGAAAAGCGGATTGCAGGAGAAACATGGTCATGACGCTCTCGTCGCCGAAACATTGGACAAAAAGCCCATGGCCATCCCGAACAAAAACGCCACGACGAGCCAAGGCAGTAGCTGGGTGAATAAATATATCATTGCTCCGACCCCGCTGAATCTTGCTCCAGGACAAAACCGATCGCGGGTTTCGGCGTACCGCCCGCGACGCGGTCGGCCAGTTCGACAAGGCGGTCCTCGTCGAAGCGGATATGGCCAACCAGCCCCGCGGCCTGGGCCGCGCTGAACAGATACGCCCTGACCGCCGCGGCCCGATGCTCGGTCAGAGTCGGGTCGGCCACCTCACCGACGCGGCGGACGCGGTACCCGGTAATCGACAACCGGTTGGTCGCCGCCACTTTCTCGCATTGCTCGAGTACGCCAATGACCTGATCGAGCAAGGGATAGCTGGTCGGATCCAGTTCAGCGGTATCGGCAGCGAAATAGATGCGCTTGCCGTCCAGTTCCCGATCGAGATTTGCCTGGCAGGCATCGAGCGCGGGATCCGCGATGGCGGCGACGCTCTGCGGGTTTGCGTCATCTTGCACCACGTCCAACGCTTCGGTCGGCTGCCATACGCCGACCTCGGTTTCGAAATCGGTTCCGAGCAGCTGCTTGGCCGTGGACACCAGCTTCAATCGCTCGCCGTGCGACGGCACTTTGGCGATCAACCGGCTTTGCTCGCCGGAAATCACGAGCCGCGCCGAGCGGGCGCTTGTCAGGCCGGAAAACACTTCGCCGGCGACGGCAACCCAGTCCGCCGCTTCGAGCTGGTGGTTGATGTCCAGTTCACTGATCACCTTTTCCGCGCCGAAGATCGCCTCGGCGGCGTCGACAACGGAATCGGCGGCGACCCGCGTCGCCAGGCGCCCCCGCAGTAAAACCCTCCCGTCTTCTAGCCACAACGAAAATTCCGGAGACCGGTTCGACGGCCCGACTTCGAGCCGATCGTCTACCCTGCGAACACCGTAGACGCTGCGCACGATTTCGACGACGGTTGCGCGCGACTCGGCGCCGGGTGCGACGCCGGTCAGCACGACGTCACGTCCCCTTCCGGCCAGCTCGACCGTTACCCAGTCGGCCCTGTCGAACGACAGGCGCTGCATGACGCGGCGTTCCAGATCCGACTCGATCGTCTTCGTGCTGGATAAAATCATGGCCCCGTAAAGCAGCGCCAACCCGGTCAGGGTTGTCAGCCACCAGGTGCTTGCGCGCATACCAGCGCCATTCAAATACCATTTGTCGGTCATACTTCGCAGCCTCGAACTGCTCGACGGTCGCGTTTCCAGAGCCGGGCCTCGTCTCGATGCGTCGGCTCCAATCGGCTGAAAATAATACCGGCAATTCGCCGCCATGTTTCCCGATGAACGGGGATTTAACAAACATTTAACAATGCACAACGAGCTTCGGCGAGGCGACGTCTGGCCACGAAGATTTGCCCACTCGGCGACATCGGCCGGGTGCAAATGTAACCAATTGTTAAATGTGCCCGGCGAATATTGTTTAACGATTTTGCGTTACCTATAGTGCCCGCGAGTCGCGATCCCCGATTTGATCTGGCGACCCCACAACCACGAGCGAGGAGTCTCATGGATTTTCTAAAGGATTGCTTCGAGCAACACGATGACGCGTACATAGAACACCTGCAAATTGCGGGCTATTCGACCGAACAGGCCCGGCAGTTCATGCCGGAGGCCGCGTCGCGTTTCGCGCATCGCGCCCGCAACAAAGGCGCAGGCCAAATAACCGCGCAGCTGGCCGAGATTGGACTGGCCCGTTTTATCGGCCCGGGGCACCTCGATGCAATCTCCGAGAAGCTCGGCATGGATTCCGCTCAGGTGCGAATGGGGCTTGCCGCAATCACGCCCGTCCTGGCGAAAACGATTGCCCGCAAAGCCGACAGCTTGTCCGGCAGGGCGAGCTCGACGACGCGGAGATTGTTCAACCGGATCGGTTGACTCGAATCGAAACAACGTAAATTTTTATTTTTATCTAACCAATTCAGGAGAGACATCATGTCCAGAAAAATTCAGGATATCGAAGGCATCGGCCCCAAGTATGCAGACCTGCTGGGCCGGGCAGGCATTACGACCACCGAGAAGCTGCTCCAGGCCGGGGGCAATCGCGCCGGGCGCAAGCAGCTGGCGCAGCAAACCTCGATCAACGAGAAATACATACTGAAGTGGGTCAACATGTCCGACCTCTTTCGCATCAAGGGCGTCGCCGGGCAGTTCGCGGAACTGCTCGAGGGTGCAGGCGTCGACACGGTCAAGGAACTGCGTACGCGCAATGCCGAAAACCTCGCCGAAAAAATGGCGGAAGTAAACAACGCCAAGCGTCTGTGCAAGGCAACCCCCAGCTCGAAAACCGTGAGCAATTGGGTCGACCAGGCGAACAAACTGCCGCCGATGGTCACCTACTAAAACCGCAACAATGCGCGATGCAGCGGATGCACGGTTGCAAATTCACGGATGAGTGCGTGCGGCCCGAGCTTCACGGC
>JBPEYE010000216.1:0-19071 GCA_052030825.1 Gammaproteobacteria bacterium
CGACCTCAAGGTGCTGATCGAGCAAATGCGCGAACAGGTGCAAAACATCGAGTGATCGCTTCAGATCGATGCGGCGAGGGTGAGATAAGCGACCGACACGTAGCGCAGCGCCTTGCCGCCGCCGACCAGTAGCAGGAACAGCCACAAGCGCACCTTCATGATCCCGGCGATCAGCGTCAACGCATCGCCGCCGACCGGCAACCATGCGAACAGCAGCGACCAGAAGCCGTAGCGGTTGTACCAGCGTTGCGCGTCATCGACCTGCTTGCGGCTGAAGTAAAACCAGCGCCGGTCCTGGAAGCGCAACAGGAAGCGCCCGAGAACCCAGTTGACGACCGCGCCGAGCGTGTTGCCGAGCGTCGCGACCACGACCAGGGTCGTCGGGTCGCCGCCGTCGCGCAGCAGCGCGAACAGCACGACCTCGGAGTAGAACGGCAGGATCGTCGCGGCCAGAAACGCGGAGCCGAATAGCAGCAGGTACTCGCCGATCATTCGACCTTGCGCACGAGCCAGCGGAACAGGCGGAACTGCGTCGGCAAATAGAGCAGGTATTCCGGGTGCCACTGCACGCCGATGATCGGCCGCGCTTCGTCGCTTTCGACCGCCTGGGTGATCTCGTCGAGGTCGCGGCCGACGACGCGCAAGCCGTCTCCGGCCTTGCGGATCGCCTGGTGGTGCAGACTGTTGACGCGCAGCTGCTCGCGGCCGCAGATGCCGGCGATGCGCGAGCCGGGCTCGAGGCGAACCTGCTTGGTCGGCAGCAGCCCGGGACGGTTGTAGGTCAGTTTGCGCAGCTGGCGGATGTCCTGGTGCAGGTTGCCGCCGAGCACGACGTTGATCAGCTGCGCGCCGCGGCAAATGCCGAGCAGCGGGATACCGGTGTCGAGCGCGCGCTTGATCCAGTCGATCTCGAGCGCGTCGCGCTCGGGGTCGAGACGCACGCGCGCGTCGATATCGCCGCCGTAGTGTTCCGGGCCGATGTCGTCGCCGCCGCTGATGACGAGCGCGTCGAGCGGCTTGCCGCTCGGCGGGTGGCGCACGCTGATGCGTTCAGGAATCGCGCCGGCGAGCAGCAGCGCGAGGCGCAGGCACCACCAGCTCGGGGTCCAGCGCCGGGCGTTACCGGTTACGCCGACCCGTGGTCTTTGCGCCATTGCTCGATGGTCTCGACCCAGTCACGCCGCTTGACGCCGATGACCGGGCGGCGCGCGGCGAGAAACGCCGCGGTGAGCCGATCGAGCGCCTCGTCGTCATGGGCCAGCTGCTCGACGGCGAGCCAGCTGTGCCAGGCCTCGGTCAGTGACCAGTCGGCTTTTTCGATGTGGCAGTCCGGCAGTCGGTAGTGAAAAGCCGGCCGCGGCTTGACGCGCGGGTCGTCGACCGCCTCGCGGACGCGGTCGGCGTCGATTTCGGCGAGCAGCGGCAGCAGGTCGAGCGCGCGGTTGCGGGTCGCGTTGTGCTCGAAGTAATCGGCAAAGATATCATCCAGGCTCGCCGATTCACGCTCGAGTACCTGGAACAGGTACGCTTCGGGATACAGGTCGATATACGGACTCAGGCGGCGCGCCGGGTCGACCTCGTGGGCGTCGACCAGCCACCATTGCAGTAGCGCGAATGCCCGCAGGTAGGTGAACAGCGTGTCGCCATCGAGACGCGGAATCTCGGTATTGATGTGCACGCCGTAGGCCGCGATCAGCGACTCGTCGGTACCGACCGCACCGGCATCACGCAAGGCCTCGATCATCGGCAGCAACGCGTCGAGCCGGTCGAGCGGAATCGGCGGGCAGACGACCTCGACCGGTACCAGCAGCGCCGCCGCCCGGCTCAGCAATTCGAGCCATTCCTCGTCCGACTTGTCGTCGCCCTGTTCGGCCGCCTTGCGTTTCAGGTAAGCCCAGTCGAGTTCGACGTTGAACTCACCGAGCTCATCGACCTCGAGCCGGGTTTCGGCAACCGATTGGTCGCGCGTTTTCGCGCCGAGCGAATCGGCGAGCGCGGCAGCCGCCTGATCCATCGTCACGCCGGAAAATTCGAGTTCGAAACCGACGCGGCGGTATTCCCCGGCGTCGTTGCGAGGCGACGGCGGCAGCGGGAAATCGTTGCGGGAGGTAGCGTTCACGGGAAGGGTTCCGGATCGAAAGACGCACAGGATGCGGCGCGTTCCGGGCGAAGTCAACGCCACCGCGCGCAGGGGCTGTCGAGGTCGATGAAAAAGTTGCTAGAATTGACGCGATGCGTCGGCTCGGGGCACCCGGCTATCTGATGAAACTCGGTATCGGCAAATATGGCGTTTCCCTGCTGTGGGGCCTGGCCGCGACCCTGTTCGGGGCGTGGTGCGGTTCGCTGTGGTTCGTGCTCGATACCTTCGATCAACGCCAGGCCGAGCGCAGTGCGCAGCATCTGCAGACGCAGTTGTCGCAGCTCGAACGTAGCCATCGACACTGGCTGCGATCGCAGTACTACCTGTTGACCTCGCTGGTCGAGAACGCCGGCGACGAGCACGATTTTCATCCGCTGATGCTCGAGTATTATCGCCGCAACCCGACGATCTGGGCGGTCAACCTGGTGCAATTCGATGTCGTCGGAAAACCGGTCTCGCGCGCCAACAAGCCGGGTTGCCGGCAACCGCGACAGCTTCGCCGCGGCGAGTTCGACGACTTTCTCGAGCCCGAGCTTGTCTCCTGTCGCGTCGGTGACAAGGCTTTACTCGAAATCGCCGGACCCGCGCGCATCGATGGTCACGCCGCGCTGCTGTTGGTTAGCACCGACTATTTCGGTTTTCTCGACGAATTCTCGGCCGCGAGCGGGCGCCAGTTACAGCGGATTTTCGTCGACGGCGGCGACCTGCGATTCGAGGAAATCGACGCCGGCGGCAATGCCGGCGAGCGCATCCGGCTGGTGCTCGGTGACCGCGACGGCGTCCGCGCGGAAGTATTTCTTAGCCACCGCCCGGCGGCATTCGGCGACGTCTTCGGATCGCACCTCGCCTGGCTCGCGCTGTCCTTGATGCTGGCGTCGATCGTCGCCACCGCGCTGCTCTACCGCGGCTTGCTCACGCCGCTCGACCGGCTCGCCGAATCGATGCGCGAATCCGCCGGCGCCGAGCGCGGCGCCGACGGCGGGCAGCTGCGTCCGGGCCTCGAAAAACTGTTCGATTACCTCGGCGTGCTGCAGCAGACCGCCAAGCGCGACCGGGTAACCGGGCTCAACAACCGCATCATCTTCGAAGACCGGCTCGCGCAGGCAATTCGCGAGGGCAAACGCAGTGGCCGGCACTACGCGCTGCTGCTGGCCGATCTGCGCGGCGTCGACGAGGTCGCGCAGCACCAGGGCCAGTACATCGCCGATACGCTGCTGCGGCTGGCCGCGGAATACCTGCGCCTGAATCTGCGCGAAAGCGACAATCTCGCGCGATTCGAACGCAACCTGTTCGCGCTGCTGCTCGAGTTCGACGATCGCGACCAGCTCGGTACGCTGGTCGAAAAAATCTACCTGACGCTGGCGCGGCCCTACCAGGTACACGGCCGCGAGTTCGAGCTGCGCGCGCTGATCGGCGTCGCGATTTACCCCGATCACGCGCTCGCCGCCGATGATCTCTACCGCCACGCAAGCGAGGCACTGGTGCTCGCCGAGCGCGGCGACTGGCCGATCCGTTATTTCCGTGAAGCCGATGAGACCGATACCTCGGGCTTTTCGCTGATCCAGGCGCTGCGGCGCGCGCTGCGCAGCGACGAACTCAAGCTCGTGTTTCAGCCGGTCATCGATCTCGCCAGCTTCGAGACCGTCTACTTCGAAGCCCTGCTGCGCTGGAAGGATCCGGCGCGCCAGGAATACTCGATCGAACGCACGATTCGCCTTGCCGAGCGTAACCACCTGATCAAGCCGCTGACCAACTGGATCATCGACGCGGCGTGTCGCTTCGTCCGCGACAGCGGGATCTTCAACCTGCGCGTCGGCATCAACCTGTCGATGATCGACCTGCACGACCGCCAGTTGCCGGCGCGCATCGAAGCCAGCCTGAAAAAGTACCGGGTCAAGCCGGCACAGATCGTCGTCGAGATCACCGAGGGGCAGATCATGCAGGATCCGGACGAGGTCATCGAAGTGCTGGCTCATCTCGGGGTCATGGGATTGTCGCTGTCGATCGACGATTTTGGCACCGGCCAGGCATCGCTGACCTATCTCAAGGAGTTACCGGTCGAGAAACTCAAGATCGACCAGTCCTTCGTCCGCGATATCGATACCAATCCCGACGACCGGTTGATCGTCAAGGCGACGATCGAACTCGCGCACACGCTCGACCTGAAAGTCGTCGCCGAGGGCGCCGAAACGCTCGCGGTCTGCGAGTTGCTCGCCGAGATGCAGTGCGACTTCGCCCAGGGGTACTACCTGTGCCGCCCGCTCGAGGCCGATGGCGTCGCCGACTGGTACGCGAGTTCGGTCAAGCCGGACCTTTTCGGCAAAGGCAAGACCTGACCCGGTCCAGGCGCGCCACGTCGCGACCGCGAACTAGACGAGGCCACTTTCCGACAGGCAGGTGACCGCGTCGCCGACGATCACATGATCGAGCACGCGGATGTCGACCAGCGCCAGCGCCTGCTTGAGCTTGTCGGTGATCGCGAGGTCGGCGCGGCTCGGCTCGGCGACGCCCGACGGGTGGTTGTGTACGAGGATGACCGCCGCGGCATTGTCGGCGAGCGCCTGCTTGACGACTTCGCGCGGGTAGACGCTGGCGCCATCGATGGTGCCGCGGAACAGTTCGCGCAGCGCGATCACGCGGTTGCGGTTGTCGAGCATCAGGCAGGCGAAAACCTCGTAGGGATAGTCGCGCAGGCACGCACGCAGGTAGGCGACGGTCTGCGCGGGGCAGGTCAGGCAATCCTCGCGCGCGAGGCTTTCCGACAGGTTGCGGCGCGCCAGTTCGAGCGCGGCGTGCAGCTGCGCGAACTTGGCGCGGCCGAGCCCGCGATGACGGCACAGGGTCGCCGCGTCGGCGCCGAGCAATGCGCGCAGCGAACCGAAGTCGACGAGCAGATCCCGGGCAAGGTCGACCGCGGTCGCGCCGACGGTGCCGGTACGCAGCAGGATCGCGAGCAATTCGGCGTCGGACAACGCGGCGGCGCCGCGCGTGAGCAGTTTTTCACGGGGTTTTTCGGCACTCGGCCAGTGGGGAATCGCCATGGGTAGTCCTTTACCGTCAACGCTTTGCCGCTAAAATAGAGTAAATGTCTGCGCTCGGCAACAAGAAAGTCCTGCTCGGTATCACCGGCGGCATCGCCGCCTACAAGGCCGCCGAACTCGTGCGCCTGCTGGTCAAGGCCGGTGCCGAGGTGCGCGTCGTAATGACCGAGTCGGCGCGCGAATTCGTCCAGCCGCTGACCTACCAGGCGCTCAGTGGCCAGCCCGTCTATACCGATTTGTTCGACAAGCACGCCGACTCGGCGATGGATCACATCGAACTCGCGCGCTGGTGCGACCTGCTGCTGGTCGCGCCGGCGTCGGCCGATTTCCTCGCCAAGCTCAGCGCCGGTTATGCCGACAATCTGTTGCTGACACTGTGCCTGGCGAGCAAGAAACCGCTCGCGGTCGCGCCGGCGATGAACCAGCAAATGTTCGCCAACCCGGCGACGCGTGACAACATCGACACGCTCGGCGCGCGCGGCGTTTACGTCTGGGGGCCGGCCGAGGGCGACCAGGCCTGCGGCGACATCGGCCCCGGACGGATGCTCGAGCCCGAACAATTGCTTGCGCTGATCGACGAAGCCCTCGCGCCGGGCCCGCTCGACGGCGTGTCGCTGTTAATGACCGCGGGACCGACCCGCGAAGCAATCGATCCGGTGCGTTACCTCAGTAACCGCAGTTCCGGCAAAATGGGATACGCGGTCGCCGCGGCCGCGGCCCGCGCCGGCGCCAGGGTTACGCTCGTCAGCGGGCCGGTGGCGCTGTCGACGCCGCCCGGGGTCGCGCGCGTCGACGTCGAATCGGCGCGCGAAATGTACGACGCGGTGATGGCGCGCGTCGCCGATTGCGACATCTTCGTCGCCTGCGCCGCGGTATCGGACTACCGCGTCGCCCGGGTCGCCGCGCACAAGCTGAAAAAGGACGACGCGCCGCCGGTGCTGGAACTCGAACTGAATCCCGATATCCTCGCCGAGGTCAGCGGGCTTGCGCGGCGGCCGTTTTGTGTCGGCTTTGCCGCCGAAACCCGCGACGTCGAGAAATACGCGTTGACCAAGCTCGAGGGTAAGAATCTCGACCTGATCGCGGCCAACTACGTCGGCGGCGAGGGGCGCGGCTTCGAGGCCGACGACAACCAGCTCGACGTCTACTGGCGCGAGGGTCACGCGCGCATCGAACGCGCCCCGAAGGCCGCGGTCGCCAAACGGCTTATCGATTTGATCGCCGAACGCTATACTGGCCGCCGTTTGCCGACCGACCCCGATGACTGAACTGAAGCACAGCAGCGTCGCCGAAATCCTGATCGAGGCCCTGCCGTATATCCAGGCGCTCGATCGCAAGACCGTGGTCATCAAGTTCGGCGGCAACGCGATGGTCGACGAGGATCTGAAGAGCAGCTTCGCGCGCGACGTCGTGCTGCTCAAGCAGATCGGCGTCAACCCGGTCATCGTCCACGGCGGCGGCCCGCAGATCGCGAAACTGCTCGAGCAAATCGGCAAGCAAAGTCGCTTCATCGAGGGCATGCGGGTCACCGACAACGAGACCATGGACATCGTCGAAATGGTGCTCGGCGGACAGGTCAACAAGCAGATCGTCGCGCTGATCAACCGCCACGGCGGGCGCGCGATCGGGATAACCGGCAAGGACGGCGGGTTGATTACGGCGCGCAAGATGCGACTCGAAGGCTTGGACGAGCCGGACCAGGATCTCGGCCAGGTCGGCGAGGTCGAGGCGATCGATCCGGCGGTCGTCGCGATGCTCGACGACGACGGCTTCATCCCGGTGATTGCGCCGATCGGCGTCGGTCGTGACGGCGCCTCCTACAATATCAACGCGGACCTCGTCGCCGGGCGGCTGGCGGCGGTGCTTGGCGCCGAAAAACTGCTGTTGCTGACCAATACCCCGGGGGTGCTCGACCCCGACGGCAAGCTGCTGACCGGGCTCACCGCGGCCGAAACCGGGCGCCTGATCGACGACGGTGTCATCCACGGCGGCATGCTGCCGAAAGTGCGCTGTGCGCTCGACGCGGTCAATGCCGGCGTGCGCACGAGCCAGATCATCGACGGGCGGGTGCGCCATTCGGTGCTGCTCGAGCTGTTGACCGACAGCGGCGTCGGCACGCTGATTCACGGCGGGAGCTAGTCGCGCATCGATCCGCGGTCGTCGCCGCGGCGCGGCGGGGTCGGCCTAGTTGGTATCGGTCTTGAGCAGGCGGTAACGCTCGAGATCGGCCTCGTACTGGGCGTTGATCTTGGCCTTTTCCTGGAGCTTTTGCAGTAGCTGTTCGTTGCGGTTTTCGATCTTGCGGGTGAAGTGCTCGATTTTCTGGGCCAGGCCCCCGGGTACTTCCTGGCCCTTCGACAGGTAGTTTTCGTCGGCGTTTTGCTGCAGTTTTTCGAGCTTTTGTTGCGTCGTCTCGATACTTTTCTCGATCAGGCTGATCACCGAGTCGAGCACGTCGATGCGGTTGTCGCGGGCGATGCCGAGCTCTTCCTCGGAACTGAAGGTCATCAGCAGAACGTTGTCCTTCTTGTCCTGGATTGCCTTGAGGCGTTGGGCTTCGGCGGCGGCTTCTTCCTCCTTGCGCTTGCGCTCGGCCTCGGCGGCGATTTCCTCGGGCGTGCGCGCGTCGTCGGTGGTCGTCACGACGACGCCCTGGCGATTGAGCTGCTGGTGCTTTTTCTTTGCCTGGTCCGGCGGCAGGCGGTCGCTGTAGCGGATGTTACCCTCGTCGTCGACCCACTTGTAGAGTTTCGCGGCATCCGCCGGCAGCAACGCGGCGAGCGCGAGCAAGCCGGCCAGCAGGCCGGTCGCCGCGCCGATTCGCGGGCAGTGGGGCAATGTGTGTAGAGGCACCATTTCGTCTAGATTGAGGCCGCGCATTGAACCGCGGCCGTACAGGGCATAATAGTTTATTCCTGGCGATCTTGCATGAATTGCGGTTTACGGCGCGGTCAGCCACAGCGCCGCGATCGGGGTAGATACGGCCTGCCAGTATTGCTCGCTGCCGGGCGATGTCGCGATCACCGCGACGCCCAGATTGGCGCCGTTCCAGTCGGCGTCGAGCGCGATCCGGTGTCGATTTTGCGCATTCAGGCGATAGGCGCGGCTGAGGTAGCGGACGACCCCCTGGTGGTGCAGCGTTGCGCCCGAGTTTTCGCCGCGTTCGACGCGGGTCGACAGGTCGTTCTCGTAGACGACGTAGCGATGGTGAACAACCTCGGCGGCGTCGCGCGGGCCCGGCGTCGCGACCGTCAATTCGAGGTGATCGCCGTCTCGCCGGACCTCGAGGGCGAGGTCGAGCGGCGCGGCCTCGCGGTTGCTCGCGTGGATGCTTTCGAGGATATTGCGCGCGCCGCGAACTTCCTTGCCGTTGACGAAGAACTCGGGGGTGTAAATTGTTCGCTGCCGGTTGTTGGCGCCGAGCTGGCGCTGTCGGTTGCTGTACTGGCGGCTCGCAAAACGATCCTTCCAGCCGAGATAATCCCAGTAATCGACGTGAAAGCCGAGCGCGAGTACATCGATTTCGCCGGCCGGCAATTCGATCAGCCGTGACAGCCAGCGGTCGGCCGGCGGGCAGCTGCTGCAGCCCTCGGAGGTATAGAGTTCGAGGACCGCGGTTTGCCGCGGACCGCTCTCGACGACGAGGGTTTCGGCAGCCTGGGCCGGCAGCGCCAGCAGGCCGGCGAGCAACAGCATTCGGGTCATCGCTACTCCGTTTGCGCGGGTTACCCGAGTATAGACTGCGATCGCGTGACCGAGTTCAGCCGCTGCCGTAGCGCCCGAGGTAGGCCAGGATCGCCGCACGCTCGTCGACCCGGCCGGCCGCGTCGAGGTATTCGAGGATGTGCTCGAGGCGGACGATGGGTATGACCCGGATGCCGGTCTGCTCGAGTTCCTCGATCGCCGAGGATTTGCCCTGGCCGCGTTCCTGGCGGTCGACCGCGATCGTGACCGCGCTTACCGTGGCGCCGGCGGCCTCGATCAACGCGATTGCCTCGCGAATCGCGGTGCCGGCGGTGATCACGTCGTCGATGATCATCACGCGGCCCCGGATTTCGGCGCCGACGGTGGTACCACCCTCGCCGTGATCCTTGGCTTCCTTGCGGTTGAACGCGTAGGGCAGATCGCGTCCGTAGTTGCGGTAGAGCGCGCTGGCGGTGATCGCGGCCAGCGGAATGCCCTTGTAAGCCGGACCGAACAGCAGGTCGAACTCGATCCCGGAGGCGTCGATCGCGGCGGCGTAGAAATCGGCCAGCTCGGCGAGATCGGCGCCGCGGTTGAACAAACCGGCGTTGAAGAAATAGGGGCTGACCCGCCCCGACTTGAGTTCGAATTCGCCGAACTTCAGCACGCCCCGGGCGAGGCAGTATTCGACGAATCGCGACTGGTAATCCTGCATGGGCGGATCGGGCCTGGGCGCAGTTTCGGAGTCGTGTATCATAGCGCCTCGTTTCCCGGATGGCAGCCCTTGTAATGCGCGTGATCTCGATCAACACCAACGGAATCCGCGCGGCGGCGCGCAAGGGATTCTTCGACTGGCTGCCGCGCCAGCGCGCCGACGTCGTCTGCGTGCAGGAAACCAAGGCGCAGGTCGACCAGCTCGACGACTCGCCGTTTTTTCCGAAAAACCACCACTGCAGCTACTTCGATGCGCTCAGGAAAGGTTACGCCGGTACCGCGATCTACAGCCGCCACCCGCCGCTCGACGTCATTCGCGGTTTCGGCGAATCCGAGTTCGATAACGAGGGCCGTTATCTCGAATACCGCTTTCCGCGCCTGTCGGTCATATCGCTGTATGCGCCGTCGGGCTCGTCCGGCGATCATCGCCAGGCGTCGAAGTGGCGCTTCCTCGAGCGCTTCATGCTGCACTTGCAGGCACTCAGGCGCAAGCGACGCGAATTCATCATCTGCGGCGACTGGAACATCGCCCACCGCGAGATCGACCTGAAAAACTGGCGCGCGAACCAGAAAAATTCGGGATTCCTGCCGGAGGAACGTGCGTGGCTCTCGGACCTGTTCGAGCGCGTCGGCTACGTCGACGCGTTTCGCGTCGTCGACCCGCGCCCCGAGCAGTATACCTGGTGGTCGAATCGCGGCCAGTCGTGGGACAAGAACGTCGGTTGGCGCATCGATTACCAGGTCGTCACGCCGGGTCTCGCCGATCGCGTCAGCAGCGCCCGGATCTACCGGGCGCAACGCTTTTCCGACCACGCGCCGCTGATCATGGACTACGATACCGAACTCTGAGGCGCCGCCCGTAGCGGGTCTCCCGGGGCCGCGAATTACGGTATAGTGTGCGTCGATTTTTCATCGAAGCCAGAAACCATGACTCAGTCCGAACAACTCTTCGAGCGCGCCGCCCGGGTCATTCCGGGCGGCGTCAATTCGCCGGTGCGCGCCTTCAGGGCGGTCGGCGGCACGCCACCGTTCATCGCGCGTGCCGAGGGCGCCTGCCTGGTCGATGTCGACGGCAAGCGTTATATCGACTACGTCGGATCCTGGGGACCGATGATCACCGGCCACGCGCACCCGGAAATCGTCGGCGCGGTGGTCGAAACCGCGGCCCGCGGCCTCAGTTTCGGCGCGCCCTGCGCGCTCGAGGTCGAACTCGCCGAACGCATCTGCGCGGTCATGCCGAGCCTCGACCAGCTGCGGATGACGAATTCGGGCACCGAGGCGACGATGAGCGCGATCCGCCTCGCTCGCGGCTTCAGCGGGCGCGACAAGATCGTCAAGTTCGAGGGTTGCTATCATGGCCACGGCGACTCGCTGCTGGTCAAGGCCGGTTCCGGCGCGCTGACGCTCGGCGTGCCGAGTTCGCCCGGCGTGCCGGCGGCGCTCGCCGATCACACGATTACGCTCAGCTACAACGACGCCGGGCAGGTGCGCGAAGTCTTCGCCGAACTCGGCGAACAGATCGCCTGCGTCATCGTCGAGCCGGTTGCCGGTAACATGAACTGCGTACCGCCGGTCGCCGGGTTCCTGCAGACGCTGCGTGACTGCTGCAGTGATGCCGGCAGCGTGCTGATCTTCGACGAGGTCATGACCGGCTTTCGCGTCGGCCTCGGCGGCGCGCAGGAGCGCTATGGCATTCGTCCGGACCTGACGACGCTCGGCAAGGTCATCGGCGGCGGCATGCCGGTCGGCGCCTTTGGCGGTCGCGCCGAGATCATGGAACGGCTCGCGCCGCTCGGTCCGGTTTACCAGGCGGGCACGCTGTCGGGTAACCCGGTGGCGATGGCGGCCGGTCTCAAGAACCTCGAGATTATTTCCCGCCCCGGTTTTTTCGAGGCGCTCGACGAGCGCAGCGAACGCCTGGTTGCCGGCCTGCTGGCCGCGGCCGAGGCCAATGGCGTCGCGTTGCGCGCCAATCGCGTCGGGTCGATGTTCGGGCTGTTTTTCACCGAGGCGCCAGCGGTCGCGAGCTTTGCCGATGTCGGCGCCTGCGACGGCGAGCGCTTCAAGCGTTTTTTTCACGGCATGCTCGAGCGCGGAATTTACCTCGCGCCGTCGGCTTTCGAGGCGGGTTTCGTCAGTGCGATGCATGGCGCCGCCGAAATCGAACAAACCGTCGAAGCCGCGGCGGCGACCTTCGCCACGCTGTAGCGGGCGACAGCCCGCGGTCTCAGAGGCCGAGCATACCGCGCTTGAGGCTCTTGTCGGCGGGCTTGTTGCCGAGCCAGATCTCGAGCAGCGCGTTGGCGAAATCCTCGCCCGGTATCGCGCCGACCGGCTGGCCGTTCTTGACGATGCGGGTGCCGATTGTCGGCACGTACTCGAAGACGTAGCGATCGCGTGCGACCGCGCTCTCGCCGAAGTAGGCATAGAACTGCTCGATGCGCGGGCGCAGCTTTTCGAGTGTCGCGACGCTCTGGTTGTTCTCGAAACCCTCGCGCCAGGCCTCCAGCAGCTTGTCCTGCGCGACCTCCTTGTAGACGAAATCAAGCTGTATGCGCCAGGGTCCGGGGCGCGACAGGATTTCGGCGACGTCGCTCGATTTTTGCGGCAGGTAGAGCGCGCCGACGTAGACGTCGACCCAGAATTTTTCACGCAGCCCGAGACCGTTGAGCACGAGGGTCTGGCCGTTGGCCGTCTCAGCCGTGTCTTCGACGAAGACACCGGAAAGTTCGGCGGCGTTCGCTTGCGCGGCCGCGAAGCACAGGGCAACGGCAAACAATGCGGCTTTCATGTCGAGTTCTCCTCGGGCTGGACCGGGTGCAGTTTAAGCCCGGCCCCGGGGAATTGGAACCCCGCTACTCGTTGGCGGCCTCGGGCTTGACATACTGGATCACGCCGAGACGAATCAGCTCCGCGTGCAGAATCGTCGCGCGATCGTTGGCGTCGGCGATTTCCAGCAGGCGCTGCTTGAGGTTGGTCTCGAGCGGCAGCAGGTAGATCAGGCGGTAGAGCACCTCGGAAAACGACCAGGAATCGTCGGTCGGTTTGCCGGCCTGCGCGCTGATGTGATCGAGCAGCTCGCGCATGTAGTAGAACTGATCGGGAATCGCGTCGCCGATCTGCTCGTCGTCGAGGCGCCTGACGTCTGCACGCAGCAGGCCGTTAGCCTCGGTGCGCGTCGTCAGGATCTCGAATCGGTCGACGCCTTCGGCGGTAATCGCGAGCAGGCCGTCGGCGCGGTTTTCCCAGTCACAGATGCGCGCCGTGGTGCCGATCGAGTAAATATCGGCACCCGCGACCGTCTCGTCGCCGCGGTAGATCAGCACGATGCCGAATTCGCTGTTCTCGCGCAGGCACGCGGCGACCATATCGAGATAGCGTGGCTCGAAGATCTTGAGCGTGAGCGTATTGCCGGGCAGCAGCACGGTCTTCAGCGGAAACAGCGGAATTTCTTCGGCCATCGCCGGCGTCAGTCCCCGTCGTCGGCTCCCCAGCGCGGCGACAGGTCGTTATCGATGCCGAGCCGGTCGAGTATCCGCGCGACGACGAAATCGACCAGATCGTCAACCGTGTCGACGCCGTGATAAAACCCCGGATTCGGCGGCAGGATGACGACGCCGAGGCGCGCCAGCGTGAGCATGTTATCGAGATGGATCGCCGAGAAGGGCGTTTCCCGCGGCACCAGGATCAATGGCTTGTGCTCCTTGATCGCGACGTCCGCGGCGCGGTGGATCAGGTTGTCGCTACTCCCGGTTGCGATCGCCGCGAGGCTGCCCATGCTGCACGGGCAGACGACCATCGCATCGGCGACCGACGAGCCGCTCGCCGGCGGCGCGGTCCACTGGTCCTTGGCGTAGACTTCGATCAGGCCGGGGTCGCTGTCGAAATGCGCGGCCAGCTGCTGGCGCATCTTTTGCGGTGCGCCGGTGAGCTTGAGGCCGGACTCCATGCCGAGCACGATCTGCCCCGGTTGTGAGGTGATGAACTGCACGCGGATACCGTCGGCGAGCAGGCATTCGAACAGGCGCAGTGCGTAGGGTGCGCCGGAGGCGCCGGTCATCGCCAGCGTGACGGTTGCCGGTTTCATGGACCCGTGGAAATGGCTTTCTCGGCTTCGACCAGTTTGTCGGTCGCCTGCGACAGGCGCGCGATCAGGTTTTCGAGGAAGATCCGGTAATAGCGCAACTGGGTCTCGGTCGAAGCCTGTTCCATCAGCGAGTTGCTGACGCTCATCAGCGAGACATCGGTGCGCGCGACGATGGTTGCATTACGCGGTTGCTGGGTCAGGAAAGCGATCTCGCCGAAGCAGTCGCCTTGCTTCATCATGCCGACCGTCTTGCCGTCCTTGACGACCTCGACACCACCCTTGGCAATGATGTAGAACGCGGTCTCCTGTTCGCCCTCGGTCACGATGATTTCGCCTTTCTTGAATTCCTTCCATTCGCTGGCGTTGACGACCTCGGTGATTTCGTCATCGCTGAAATCCTTGAAGAACGCGAGGAAGCGCAGCGTCTTCCACTTCTCCTGCATGTCGATACGCTCGCCGACGCCGCGCAGGCGGCCGAACGCGGTCGACAGATCCTTGGCCAGCAGGTAGGCGGACTCGTAACGGTCGTAGATGATCTTCTGCATCGCCTTTTCGACGATGCGCGCGATGTGCTCGGGCACGTCGGGATTGACCTCGCTGATCGGCTCGGGGTCGATGTTGGTGATCTTGTAGATCAGCGACTCGAGGCTCGACGCCTTGTACGGCGTGCGCCGCGCGAGCAGCGCGTACATAACCGCGCCGAGCGAGTAGATGTCCGATTGCGCGACGAGCCGCTTTTCCTCGGTCAGCTGTTCCGGCGGCATGTACATCGGCGAGCCCTGGACTTCGGTATCGTGACCCTCGAAGCCGACGTCGACATGGGCGATGCTGAAATCCATGATTTTGACCTCGCCGTCGTTGCTGAGCATGATGTTGCCGGGCTTGAGGTCGCGGTGAATGATGCCCTCGCGATGCACGTAGTCGAGGCCCTTGGCGCACTGGTAGATGACGTCGACAACCTGGCCCGGCTTGAGCGTCTTGCCGCCGGTAACGTACTCCTGCAGCGTCATGCCGTCGACGAACTCCATAACGATATAGTTCAGGTCGTCTTCCTGGCCGGCATCGTAGACGCTGACGACCGACGGATGGTGCATGCGACCGGCGCTGTAGACTTCGGCGAAGAACGCCTCGCGCAGCTTTTGCCGCGTCGCCGGATTCATGTCGCTGGCCGAGTGCGCGACCTTGATCGCGACGGTGCGCTGGACGAACGGGTCGAAGGCCTCGTAGACGACCCCCATCGCGCCGCGGCCGATGCGGCGCTTGATGTCGTACTTGGCGATCTTGGTGAGTCGATGCGAGGGTTCGGACATACGCGAATGCTAACCTGACAATGCTTGCACGAGTCGTTGATGAATATCGTCGAAACCGCCGTTGCTCATGATAATGATTTGATCCCCGGGCTGACAGTATTGCGACAGATGATCGATGATCTGCTGCGTATCGGATTTCAACTCTACTATTGTAGGCGCAGTTTGCGCCATTTTCGCGATATCCCATGCGATTCCGGGCGGTTCGCACAGTAAAACCAGGTCGGCGGCGGCGAACGAGCGGCCCAGCGTTTGCGCGTGAACGCCCATTTTCATCGTGTTCGAGCGGATGTCGACGACCGCGACCAGGCGCCCCCGGGTTGCCGGTCTGAGCGCCTCGAGGGTCTGCGCGATCGCGGTCGGGTGGTGAGCGAAATCGTCGACGACGCGGATGCCGCCGACTTCCGCGATCAGTTCCTGGCGCCGGCGCACGCCCTTGAATCGAGCGAGCGCGGCCAGCGAAGTCTCGATCGCGACGCCGACGTGGCGCGCCGCCAGGACCGCCGCGGCGGCGTTGAAGCGGTTGAATCCGCCGGCCTGGGCGAGTTCGATGCGGTGGGTTTGCGGATCGCCGCGCAGGCGCAGGCCGCCCTCGGCATCGAGGCAGGCGTCGGCATCGGCGGCGCGCGTCGACAGGCGGCACAGTTCGCTCCAGCAGCCCATGTCGATGACTTCGGCGAGCGCCGGATCGTCGGCATTGGTCACGATCAGCGCGCTCGCCGGCAACGTGCGCACGAGGTGGTGAAACTGTCGCTGAATCGCGGCGAGGTCGGCGAAAATATCGGCATGGTCGAACTCGAGGTTGTTCAGGATCAGCGTGCGCGGGTGGTAATGCACGAACTTCGAGCGCTTGTCGAACAGCGCGGAATCGTACTCGTCGGCCTCGATGACGAAATAGGGTGGCTGGCCGAGCCGCGCCGATACCTCGAAATCGGCCGGCCGCCCGCCGATCATGAATCCCGGTTCGAGCCCGGCGTCTTCCAGAATCCAGGCGAGCATGCTGCTGGTCGTCGTCTTGCCGTGGGTGCCGGCGACGGCGAGCACCCAGCGCTCGTGCAGGACGTGCTCGTAGAGCCACTGCGGCGCGGAAGTGTAGCGATGGCCCCGTTCGAGGATCGCCTCGAACTGCGCGTTGCCGCGCGTGATCGCATTGCCGACGACGAACAGGTCGCAGTCCGTGGGCAGGCTGGCCGCGTCGTAGCCGTCGTGCACGCGGATGCCGGCGTCGCTGAGCTGGGTGCTCATCGGCGGGTAAACCTTCGCGTCCGAGCCTTCGACCTCGTACCCGAGCTCGCGCGCGATCAGCGCGAGCCCCGCCATGAAGGTGCCGCAGATACCGAGGATGTAGAGCTTCACGTGTAGAACCAGACGCTGATGATTTGGTAGACGACGAAGTAGGTGAACGCGATCATAGCCGACAGCTGTACCGAAATTTCGAACGCGCGGCGGAAAATCAGCGACACCACCGCGAGGTTCCAGACCAGCAGCGCGAGGGTCAGATAGATCAGCGCGCGATCGGGCTCGGCACTGTCGAGATCGAGGAAGCTGCGCAGCGGGATCGATACCGCGGTGATGACGAGATTGATGCCGACCAGCGCGGAGAAAGTTTGTTGCCAGCGCGGCAGCAATCCCTTCAGGTTCAGTCCGAGGTAGGCGATCAGACCGAGCATCGAAATCTCGAGCAGGATTTGCGCGCCGATTGCGCCGGCGCCCTGCTGCGCGTCAATCAGCAGCAGGCCGATGGCGAAGTAGACGAAGATTGTCAGCAGCGTCGCGAGCGGTGCGTAGGGCACGCGTTCGGGGCTCGAAAGCAACAGGCACATATAGGCGTATTGCTTGAGACTCTCAAGCCATGGAATCAGCAGGCCTTGCATGAAGGACATCATAGCTGCTTCGCGAGTCAACACAATACACGCCACGGGTCGCTGTCGCGGCGGTAACGAACGCGGGCTAGTGGAAACGCCGCAGTTGGTTATAATCAGGCCTTTTGGCCGGTAGCCTCGATGAGCGACGACCCCGCGACCGACTTGACCACCTTCCAGGGGCTGATTCAGACCCTGCAGGCTTACTGGGCCGAGCAGGGCTGCGTCATCTTGCAGCCGCTCGACATGGAGGTCGGCGCCGGAACCTTTCACCCGGCGACCTTCATCCGCGCGATCGGTCCGGAACCCTGGCGCGCGGCGTACGTGCAGCCGAGCCGACGCCCGACCGACGGCCGTTACGGCGAGAATCCGAACCGGCTGCAGCACTACTTCCAGTTCCAGGTCTTGCTCAAGCCGTCGCCCGACGACTTCCAGGAAGTCTATCTCGGCTCGCTCGAGCGCCTCGGTTTCGACCTGCAGGTCCACGATGTTCGCTTCGTCGAGGATGACTGGGAGTCGCCGACGCTGGGCGCCTGGGGGCTCGGCTGGGAAGTCTGGTTGAACGGAATGGAAATCACCCAGTTCACCTATTTTCAGCAGGTCGGCGGACTCGAGTGCCGGCCGGTATCGGGCGAAATCACATACGGCCTCGAGCGCCTGGCGATGTATTTGCAGGGTGTCGACAGTCTGTTCGACCTGGTCTGGAGTCGCGCGCCCGAGGGCGTCGTCACCTACGGCGATATCTATCACCAGAACGAGGTCGAGCAATCGGCCTACAACTTCGAAATCGCCGACACCGAGGCCCTGTTTCACTGGTTCGACGTCTGCGAGGCGCAGTGCCGGCAGCTGATCGAGCGGCAGCTGCCGTTGCCCGCCTACGAGCAGGTGATGAAGGCATCGCACGCGTTCAACCTGCTCGATGCGCGCCATGCGATTTCGGTCACTGAACGCCAGCGCTTCATCCTGCGCGTGCGCACGCTGTCGCGCGACGTCGCCGGGAGTTACTACGCGGCGCGCGAGGCGCTCGGGTTTCCGCTGCTGCCGGGCGAGGCCGCACATGACTAGCGATTGCCTGATCGAAATCGGCACCGAGGAATTGCCGCCGAGGGCGTTGCGCACGCTTGCCGACAGCTTCGCCACGCTGGTGCGCGAGGCGCTCGCCGAGGCCGGGTTGGCGCCGGCCGCAGTCGACGTGTTCGCGACGCCGCGCCGGCTCGCGCTGCTGCTGCGCGAGGTTCCGCCGCGGCAGAACGATCGGGTCGTCGAGAAGCGCGGGCCGGCGCTCGCCGCCGCGTTCGACGATGCCGGCAAGGCGACGCGCGCGGCAACCGGTTTCGCCGCCGCCTGCGGCGTCGACGTCGACGCGCTGGAGCGGCGCGAGACCGACCAGGGTGGCTGGCTGTACTGGGTCTCGACCGAGGCCGGCAAGTCGCTCGCCGAACTGCTGCCGGCGATCGTCGACGGTGCGCTTGCGCGCCTGCCGATACCGCGACGTATGCGCTGGGGCGAGCGCAGCGACGAATTCGTGCGCCCGGTCAAGTGGTTCGTGCTGATGGTCGACGATGCGGTCGTCGACGCCGAATGCTTCGGCCTCGCCAGCGGCAACCGTACCCGCGGCCACCGCTTTCACGCGCCGCGCGAAATCGAGATCGCCGCCGCCGCCGACTACGAAAATCGACTGCGCACCGAGGGGCGGGTCATCGCGCGTTTCGACGAGCGCCTCGAAACGATTCGCCAGCAGGTCGAAGCGGCCGCCGCGCGGCTCGGCGGTCGCGCCGCGATCGATCCGGCGCTGCTCGACGAAGTCACCGCGCTGGTCGAATACCCGGTTGCGGTCTGCGGCCAGTTCGACGCCGGCTTTCTCGAGTTGCCGCCGGAAGTCCTGGTGACGACGATGCAGGACAATCAGAAATATTTCGCGCTGTTCGATGACGATGGCGCGCTGCTGCCGCATTTCATCGCGATCGCCAATATCGACAGCCAGCGTCCCGAGGTCGTCGCCGCCGGTAACGAGCGCGTGATTCGGCCGCGCTTCGCCGATGCCGGTTTCTTCTTCGCGCAGGATCGCAAGCGCGGTCTCGACGCGATGCGCATCGGTCTCGACGACGTCGTATTCCAGGAGCGACTCGGCAGCCTCGGCGAGCGCACCGGCCGGATCACGCGGCTGGCCAAGTACATCGCCAGCCAGACCGGCGCCGACCAGGACCTCGTGCGGCGAGCCGCCGAACTCGGCAAG
>JBPEYE010000217.1:0-2330 GCA_052030825.1 Gammaproteobacteria bacterium
AATCAAGTCCCTGAAAACGAAAGAAAAATACAGAAGGCCTGTGTTTTTCGTCATTTGAAAATTCGGGGACGAATTACTCAAATGCGACAGCTACCTTAGGTTTGGAGTTTTTAACGATGTCTCTCGGTTTAGTAGGGCGTAAAGTCGGTATGACCCGGGTCTTTTCCGACGACGGCGTCTCGATCCCGGTTACCGTGATCGAGGTCGAACCCAATCGCGTGGCGCAGATCAAGACCGTCGAAAGCGACGGCTACACCGCGATTCAGGTCGTCGCCGGCACCCGCCGCGCCAGCCGGGTGACCAAGCCGATGGCCGGCCATTACAAGCGCGCCGGCGTCGAGCCGGGTCGCGGCGCGTGGGAATTTCGCGTCGACTCGGTCGACGACATCGAGCTCGGCAGCGAATTCAAGGTCGATTTGTTCGAACCGGGCCAGATCGTCGACGTTACCGGCGTCTCCAAGGGCAAGGGTTTCCAGGGCGGCGTCAAGCGGCACAATTTCCGCATGCAGGACGCGACCCACGGCAACTCGCTGTCGCACCGCGCGCTCGGCTCGACCGGCCAGAACCAGACCCCGGGCCGCGTGTTCAAGGGCAAGAAGATGGCCGGGCAGATGGGTGCGCGCCGCACGACGACGCAAAATCTCGAGATCGTACGCGTCGACGCCGAGCGCAATCTGCTGCTGATCCGCGGCTCGGTGCCCGGCGCCGCAAGCGGTGACGTCATCGTCCGCCCGGCGGTCAAGAAGCCGGCGGCGGCCGGGTAACAGAGAGCGGACGCTATGGATATCGCCATTCACAACTCGAAGAAAAAAGTATCGGTTTCGGACGAGGCCTTCGGCGCGCGCTTCAACGAGCCGCTGGTGCATCAACTCATCGTCGCCTACCTGGCCGGCGCGCGCGCCGGCACCAAGGCACAAAAGAATCGCAGCGCGGTTCGCGGCGGCGGCGCCAAGCCCTACCGGCAAAAAGGCACCGGCCGCGCCCGTGCCGGCACGATTCGCAGCCCGCTGTGGCGCGGCGGCGGCGTAACCTTTGCCGCGTCGCCGCGCGATCACAGCCAGAAGCTGAACCGCAAGATGTACCGTGCGGGCCTGCGCAGCATCGTCTCCGAGCTGCTGCGCCAGGAGCGGTTGGTGCTGATCGACAAGCTCGGCGTGACCGAGCCGAAAACGAAACTGATGCGCGCGCGCCTCGACGAGCTCGGCGTCGACGACGCGCTGCTGTTGACCGATGGTCTCGATTCGGCGGTCGCGCTGGCGGCACGCAACCTGCCGAAGGTGCAGGTCATGGATATCGCCGCGGTCGATCCCGTGAGCCTGATCAGGCCGCAGAAAGTGGTCATCGACGAAGCCGCACTGAAAAAACTCGAGGAGCGCCTCAAATGAATCCGGAACGTCTATTCCAGATCATCGAAATGCCGCACGTCTCCGAAAAATCGGCGCTGCTCGGCGATGCCGCCAACCAGGCGGTGTTCAAGGTCGCGCTCGACGCCAGCAAGGCCGAGATCAAGGCGGCGGTCGAACAGCTGTTCGAGGTCAAGGTCGCCGGCGTGCGCACGGTGACGATGAAGGGCAAGCGCAAGCGCATGGGATTGCGCCGCGGCCGCCGTTCGGACTGGAAAAAGGCCTATGTCTCGCTCGAGCAGGGCCACGAAATCGACCTCGCGTCGCTGGGGGGTTAAGCCATGGCGCTGATCAAAGCCAAACCGACATCGCCGGGTCGTCGTTTCGTCGTCTCGGTGAAGACGCCGGGCCTGCACAAGGGCAAGCCGCACACCGCCTTGCTCGAAAAGAAGGGCAAGAGCGGCGGGCGCAATAATGCCGGCCGGATCACGACCCGCCACATCGGCGGTGGTCACAAGCAGCGCTACCGCATGATCGATTTCAAGCGCAACAAGGACGGTATCGATGCCGTGGTCGAACGCCTCGAGTACGATCCCAATCGCAGCGCGCACATCGCGCTGCTGAAGTATCTCGACGGCGAACGACGCTACATCATCGCGCCCAAGGGCGTCGAGGCCGGCGCCGTGCTGCGCTCGGGTGACGACGCCGGGATCAAGGTCGGCAACTGCCTGCCGCTCAGAAACGTTCCGGTCGGTTCGGTCGTGCACTGCATCGAGCTGAAGCCGGGCAAGGGCGCGCAGCTGGCGCGCTCGGCGGGTACCTCGGCGCAGTTCGTCGCGCGCGAGGGCGCCTACGCCACGTTGCGTCTGCGCAGCGGCGAGATGCGCAAGGTGCTGGCCGATTGCCGCGCCGTGGTCGGCGAGGTCGGCAACGGCGAGCACAGCCTGCGCTCGCTCGGCAAGGCCGGCGCGGCGCGCTGGCGCGGCG
>JBPEYE010000218.1:0-1611 GCA_052030825.1 Gammaproteobacteria bacterium
CTCGACTATGGCAGCTGTCCGAGTAACCACGAGACAGTGATCAAGGACCAGTTCAAAGGGGGATTGCTTACCCGCTACGCCGACGACCTGCTAATCTGGCCGCCACAAAAATTCTGGTTCAAGTCGACTCCGGTCGAAGGCGGGAATCTCTACGCGGGCTATCTTGTGCCGGTTATGGCCGAACAGACTTTCGGGCCCGCGCCAACCGACGGGAAGCAGCTCTACGGTTTCATCTTTCACGATGGCGTGCTGGTCAAGAAAATTGCCCCGTGGCAGCTGCAAACGCTGGGTATCAAGGAGGCGGTAGGGCCTTTCCCTAAAGACGATCGCGACTGGCAGCAGGGTCATTCCGACGGCGAAGGCAATCGATTCCTGCTGGAGTACGTATTGCCCGGCGAGACCGTTCAAGACTGGTCCGAACTGGTGAGCGTGCAGGTTCTGTCGAACGCCAGTCTCGATCTCAGTGCCGCCGGTTTCGTCGAGAGTATCGCCGCGGCACATCAGGCGGCTGCGCCGCGTTGCGCCGACGTCAGGCACGAAATCCTGGAATCTGGTCCGACCGAGGTCCTTTTCCGGCAAGCGCTTTCGAAATGCGCCCCGCTACGTGACGAATACTCGGTTCGCAAGGTTATTCGCGGCCCCAGATCACTGACCGAAGTGTCCTACGCGCGCACCTCCGATTTCGACGCAGTCGAATTGACCAAATGGACCGAGATCGTGAGCCGGGCGCGAATCATGAACGAGTGCGGATAAGATTCGGGTCTGGCAATCAGTCTGGCTGCGCGGCACCAGCGAGACAACGATTGTCGGTGAGCGTACTCAGGCGGTTTGCCGGCGCAGGAAGGCAATCGCCTTGTCGGCGTCGATGCCGTAGTCGTTGAAGACGACGGTGCGCGCGGGGTCGATCAGGATCATCCACGGGGTGCCGCCAGTGCGGTAATCGCGCATCGTTTGCGGCGCGCCACGATCGACGCCGGGGTCGTGTCCCATCGGAATCTGCAAGTCGTATTGCAGCTGGGTCGCGCGCACCTTGTCGACGGTGTTGGCGGCGTGGCCTTCGAAAACGGTCTGGATGCCGGCGATGGCGACCTGCGCATTGTCGCCGAGCGCCTTCGCGATCTGCTGGAGCGCCGGGAAGCCGTGCGAATGACAGCCCGGACACCAGCTTTGCCAACACTTGAGGAAGATCCACTGACCTTCATGATCGGCAAGGCGGAACCGGGTCGGCTCGCCGAATCGATCGATCCAGTAACCGACCTCGAGTTCGGGAGCGCGGCGGCCAACGATACCGAAACGCGAATCGGCGCCGGGGCCGATGCCCGGCTTGCCGAGCGCGACCGCGCCGAGCGCGGCAACCCCGGTCTTGACCACTTTTCGCCTGCTGACCATTCTCATCTCGATCGCGCTTCGCTTTCGAGGCAGACCTGGCTAACGCGCCGAAAGTTCATTTCGCGCCGATAAAAAAAGCGATCGCGCAATCAAGTTTGTTGCCGTCGAGGCCGCGATTCCGCCATTGATGCTCCAGGCAACCGATCGCCGCAGCGCCGGGCGATGCGCTGGTTCGGCTCGGCGGACACAGGCCTTTTACTCCGGGTGATTGCTCGGGGTAAA
>JBPEYE010000219.1:0-12200 GCA_052030825.1 Gammaproteobacteria bacterium
GCTGTCGGCCCTGACCGTCTACCTGTATTTCGCCTACACGCTGCTGCGCGAGCCGACGCCGAGCGCGGCTGTCCCCGTGTATTCACCGGCTGCCGCACAGCCGGCAACGGCGGCCGCACACGCACCGTCGGCACCGGCGCCGGCCGCGATCGACGCCACCCCGGAACGCGCCGAGGCGGGCACCAGCGGCGGGCGTAAACGTCTCGAGATCCGCGGTCGCGTGCTCGACCGCGAAGGCCGTCCGATCGCCAATGCCGTCGTCGCCGAGGAACGCTATTTCCACAAGACTCGCAGCGCCGCCGACGGCCGTTACACGTTGCCGCTGGAGATACCGAAACACCGCTACCCCGTGCTGCACTTCCTGCGCAGTGGCTTCGAACCGCGACGCATCAAACTCGACCGGGAAAAACTCGGCAACAATCCCGTCTTTTCGCTCGACGTGACGCTCGCCGACGCCGTCGACACGGTGACGCTCGACGGCGGCGTCAGCAACGACTACGGTCTCGGTCTTGCCGGCGCGCGCATCGAATTGACCGCGGTCTATCCGCGCAACAGCGAAAGCTTCACGCTGACGGACTTCAGTGACGAACTCGGGCGTTTCAGCTTCGAGGGCGTCGAATCCGGCCAGAGCTACAGGCTGTCGGCCAACCTGACGCCGGAGTATCCGCCCTTCGAGGACACCGAATTCTACGTCGCCGCGAATCCCCCGCCGGTCGAGATCGTGCTGCCGAAACTGCAGTTCGTCGACATCGACGGGATGGTGCTCGATCGCGATCGCGCACCGGTTCCGAACTATGAGATATATATCGACAACCTGACCACCGGTATCCACGCGCGCAAGCTGGTCAGCGATTCATCCGGTTATTTCTCGCTCGAAAATTTTCCGCTCGGCGAGATCAAGCTGGCGACTCGCGGTGCCGAGCTTCACGAGATTGCCGGGCTCGAGCTGACCGCCGAGACCTATCGGAACCTCGAGCTCATCGTCGACCGGGGCCACCATTATCTGTCCGGCTGGATCAGCGACGTACACGGCATGGCGATCGAAAAAGCGATGATCACGCTCGACCGCAAGTTCGATCGCGACGGTCTCGCGCACACCAGTTACCGCTCGCAAAGCACCGGCGACGGCGGCCGCTTTCGTTTCGAAAACCTCGCCGGCGGCGAGTATCACGTCACCGTTTACGCATTCGGTTACGCGATGCAGGAGTTCACGCACCGGTTCGACGCACCGGCGACGGAACTGCACGTCCGCCTGACCGCGCTCGACTGAAGCGCGCGTCAGGCGCGACGCGCGCGCTCGTAGAGGTGCCGGGCTTGCTGCGCGTGCACCAATCCGGGGTAACGGGAATCGGCCCGGTCCAGCAGGCGGCGGGCGATTTCGGGCTTGCCGGTATCGAGCGCCATCTCGGCATAAAACAGCGTGCGGGCGACCTCCGGCAAAACGAAATCGGCGCTGATCGCCTGGCACTGTTCGATCGCCATCAGCGCGCGGCCGTAGCGCCGTTCGCGATCGAGCAGAGCGATCCACAACCGGCCGACGCACAGCAGCGGCCGTGACGGGCCCCAGTCGCGCATTCGTTCGAAGAGCGGCTCGAGCTCGGTATGCAGCGATTCTTCGTCGAAGCGCGTGGACAGCGCGACGACCGCCTCGCCGCTGCGATGCGCGCGCACCAGGCGGTAAATCTCGCCCATGAAGCGATCCTCGTCGCGGCGGCGCTCGCGCTCGGCGAGCAGCGGGTCGACCGCCTTGCGATAGCGATGCGCCTCGGCCTGGGTCTTGCCGCGCTGCTGCTCGATCCGCATGATCTCGATCTCGTCGGCGAGCGCGTCGCGGGTCTCCTCGAGCCGGTCGCGAAAGTGCAGCCGCCCGAAGACATAGCCCGCGACCCCGCCGGCGACGTGGCCGACCAGGTTGACGCCACCGGCCTGGCCCGAAACGAGCAGCATCCAGGTATCGAGCCCGATGTAGATCAGCGCGAGGATCCAGGCCGGCACGAAAAATGTTTTCCACAGCAGGATCAACCACAGGAACACGCGGATTCGCGCCTTCGGCATCAGGTAGGCGGAAAGCCCCATCATGCCCATCACGACCCCCGAGAACCCGAGCGTGGGTGCCGGCGGCGCAAGCCCCGCGGCAATCGTCAGCGAGTAAGCAATCTGGCTCGTCAGCGCGACCGCGACCATGAAGCCGACGAAGCGCAGCCAGTTGTCGATCAACACTTCGAGCGCCGGGGCGAAGGCGAGGAAGAAAATCGCGTTGCCGAGCAGGTGCAGGAAATTCATGTGCAGCAACACCGCGCTGATCATCGTCAGCGGGTTCCAGCTTTCCGGGCGGTACCACAGGACGAACGTGATCGGCAGGGATTGCTGCAGCGTATAAACGACGGCGCACAGCAGGACCGCGCCATAACTGACATAGGTTGGCCGCGCCAGCGTGAGCGCGGTACTGTAGGGAAAAACGAGCATGGGACATTCTAGACCGATTGCCGGGCACGCAACAGTTCCGTCGCGCCCCGCTTCGCGCTACAGTGCGGCGATACTCGGAGGCGGCGTGCGGCAATCCCGGCAATTTCACTTCGAATTCGATCATCCCGTCGATCGTCTGTGGGCGGTGGTATCCGATACCCCGCGCTGGGGCGAGGCGTCGGGCCTGCCGCGTTACCGGGTACGCGAGGAACTGCAAGCGGACGGGACCGTCAAGGTTTTCGGCGAAACCCGCATCGGCCGTTTCGAGCTCGCCTGGGAAGAACGCCCGGCCGACTGGGTTGCCGAGCGCTGGTTTCACCAGCGGCGCCTGTTCAGCCGTGGACCGATCGCCGCAATGACGACGCGCGCGACGCTCGAAGACCGGGGCGCGCGCAGCGCGGTCAGCTTCGAACTCACGTTCGACTGCAACAACCTGTTCGGCTCGCTGCTCGCCAGGCGCCTGCTCAAAACCTACGCGAGCAAGGTGCGTGAACTGCTCGACACCGCGTCGCAACTGATCGACGCCGAACAGCCAAACCTGTTCGCGAGCCGCTACCAGCCGTCGCCGGGACAGCTCGAGCGGGCGCGCCAACTCGTCGCGTCGCTGCGTGATTCACCCTACGAGCACGGCCTCGGCGCAGCCCTGCTCGAGCACATCAACGAAAACCAGGAAGTCGACCTGTGGTCGATGCGGCCGCTCGAAATCGCCCGCCGCTGGGGGCGCCCGGAACAGGATGTCATCGAGCTCTTCCTGCAGGCGGTGCGCACCGGTCTGCTCGAATCGCGCTGGGACATCCTGTGCCCGCGCTGCCGCATCGGCAAGGCTTCGGCGGGCAACATGAGCGAGCTGCCGCGCGGCGTGCATTGTGATGCCTGCAACATCGACTTCGAATCCGATTTCGCCAGCAACGTCGAACTGTGCTTCAGCCCGAGCCCGGCGGTGCGGCCGGTCGAGTTCGGCTTTTTCTGCCGTTCGGGTCCCGGCGTCACCCCGCACATCAAGACGCAGTGCGCACTGTCGCCCGGCGAACGGCGCAGCCTGCCGCTGGCTTTGCCGCCCGGCGAATATCGCATCCGCACGCTCGAGGCCGGCGGCGAAGTCACGCTCGACTGGCGCGGCGCTGCGTTTCCGCGGATCACGGTCACCGGCGACGTCGTTGCGACCGGCGCCGCGAGCGCCGAAGGTGAAATCGAGATCATCAACGCCGGCAGCCTGCCGCGTACCGTCGTGATCGAGGATCGCAGCTGGCTCAATGAGGTGCTTACCGCGGCGCGGGCGACGACGCTACAGGCATTTCGCGACCTGTTCTCCGATCAGGTGCTGCGTCCCGGAGACGAGGTCAGTATCCGCAACATCACCTTCATGTTCACCGATCTCGAAGGATCGTCGTCGATGTTCGCGACGATGGGTGACGCCGAGGCCTACCATCTCGTGCGCGCGCACTTCGCGCTGCTCGGCGACATCGTGCGCCGGCATCGCGGCAACGTCGTCAAGACGGTCGGCGACGGCGTCCACGCCGCGTTCCTGGCCCCGGACGACGCGCTGCGCGCGGCGATCGAAATGCAGCAGGCGATGCCGGATTTCCAGCGCCGCCACGCGCGCGAGACCGCGATCCGAATCGGTCTGCACTCGGGCAGCAGCATCGCGGTGACGCTCAACGATCGGCTCGACTATTACGGCGACGCGGTCAATCTCGCGGCGCGCCTGGAGGGCCAGGGCGCGGCCGGGCAGATCACGATGTCGGCCGAATTCGCCGCCGATCCGGCCGTCGCCGAAATTCTCGCCCGCCACCAACCGCGCGAACTCGAGATCGCGATCAAGGGTCTTGCCGACCCGGTTGCCGTGACCCAGATCAGGCCGGCGGCATGAACCCCGACGCGGGCCACTGGTCGCTCTACATCATCGAAGCCAGCGACGCATCGCTGTATACCGGCATCACCACCGACGTCGAGCGCCGCTTCGCCGAGCACGTCGAACGCCGCCGCGGGGCGAAATTCTTCGGCGGGCGCCAGCCGCTGCGGGTGGTCTACCGCGAAGACGGCCATACGCGCGCGAGCGCGAGTCGGCGTGAAGCCGAAATCAAGCAAATGAGCCGCCGGCAGAAGCAGGCTTTGTTCGCGCCCGAAGCCGATGGCGCCGACCGATGACGGCACCGGGCCTGGCGTCGACAACCCTGGACGCGGCGCGTGCCGCGGAAGTTGCCGAAAAACTGCCGCTCGTCGACGGCGAGCTGCTGCTCTGGCACCGGGTCGATCTCGGCGGTGACGACAACGCGCTGATGCGGCGACTGATCGCCGAGAGCGACTGGCGCCAGGAACGCATCACGGTCTACGGCAAGTCCTACCTGCAGCCGCGGTTGTCGGCCTGGTACGGCGATTTCGGCTATCGTTACTCCGGAATTCGCCTCGCGCCGGCACCGTGGAGTCCGTTGCTGGCCGCATTGAAGGAACGCGTCGAGGCGCTGACCGCCACGGACTATAACAGCGTGTTGCTCAATTATTATCGCGATCATAACGACAGCATGGGCATGCATGCCGACGACGAGCGGGAGCTCGGTTCGCGGCCGGCGATCGCGTCGCTGAGTCTCGGCGCGACGCGCGAGTTTCGGCTGAAACATCGTCACGATCCCGAGCGGCCGGCGATCCGCCTGCCGCTGCCGTCGGGCAGCCTGCTGCTGATGCGCGGCGAGACCCAGCGTTACTGGAAACACGGCATTGCGCGCCAGCGCGAACCCTGCGGCGCGCGCCTCAACCTGACCTTCCGCAAGATCGTCGAGGCCGACGCGCCGGGGCGCCGATCGTGAGCGCGACGCTGGCGCTGCTCGGCGCGCTCGGCGCACTGATTGGCAGTATGCTGTTCTTTGCCGCGGTCGTCGCGCCGACCGTGTTCCGCGCGCTGCCCGCCGAACCTGCCGGCAAATTTCTGCGCCGGCTGTTTCCGCGCTATTACGCCTGGGGGTTCGTCGTCGCCGCGCTGGCGACGCTGCTCGCCGCGATTGCGCGCGCGACACCCGCGGTGATCGTCATTTGCGCGCTGATCGCGCTGGGATTCGTCGTCGCCCGCCAGGTGCTGGTGCCGCGCATCAATCGCGCGCGCGATGCCGAGCTCGCCGGCGACGCCGAAGCCGGACGTCGATTTGCGCGTCTCCACCGGTTCAGCGTGCTGCTCAACCTGGCGCAACTGCTGGCAGCGATCGCGCTTTACGTCGCCGTCGCTTGGCTATGACGTTGCGCCCGCCCAGCGGAGCCCGATGACATGCCGAATCTCGATCGACCCACCGCCCGGCAAATTATCGCCGCCGCGCTCGCCATCCGTTCTAGCGAATGCGCCGGGCTGGATACCGCGGCGCAACGCGCCGAGCCGTTATCGCTCAATCGACGCGTTCGACGTAACCGCTGCCGATCGCCGAAAACGGCAGGTCGAGCTCGAGTTCGGGAACCTGGTGCGCGATCCACGCGATGAACGTGTTGCTGTTCGGGCCGGGAAACGCGCGATAGGTTTGCGGCCACGGGTAGAGCCGCGCGGCTGCGTCCACCGCATCGATCAGCGACTCGGCGGCCTCGCCGCGGTGCTCCTTGAGCAGCTTCGGTCGCGCGCCGTACCAGTAGCGATCCGGGAGATCGCGATGGATGGCGACCACGGGTCGACCGGAATAACCGCGCCAGCCGACGACGTCATACAGCGTATAGTGGTCGGCACCGCGGGGCTTGGCCGCGATCCAGGTATGAATCGCGAACCATCCGCGCCAGCCGAAAGCGTCGGCGCCGTAGACGTGCAGCACGGCTTCCGGCGTGCTCGCCGGGTCCGGCGCGATGCCGGCCGATTCGCGGCTCGCCGTCCGCCAGTCGCCGCGGCTGGCGAATCCGACCACGAACAGTGGAATCAGGCCCAGCAGCAACCCGATCTTGATCCATTTCATCGCAATTCAAACTCCCGTCGATTGTCAATATCAATCGGCCACAGGCCTCAAGAATAACGCGCTCGAGACGATACGCCGTACAAGTCGTAAATTTCAATTAGACAGGCTAGTTACGGGAAATTCCATGTTTAAATCGCTGCTCGCCGGCCTCGTCACGCTGATCCTTGCCGAAGCCCTGCTGATCGTCGCCGGCCTGCCATGGCGTCACGCGCTCGTCGGCGGTCTTGCCGCACTGCCGGCAATCGGAATCGCGCTGCTGCTGTTCCAGCACGACCGGTTGGCACCGTTCTACCAGCGCGTCTGGGAACTCAAGGGAACCGCCCGCTTCCGCAGCAACGAGCCGCGCTCGGCCTGGCAGCGATTCAAGGGTTTGTTCATTTTCGAGGAACCCCCGCAGAAATTGCTCGAGGACGTCGAGCGGCGCCTGCAACGCTATACCGGCACCGCGGCCAACCTGTCGGAAACCTCGAGCAGCAACGCGATCTCGGCGGCGGAGGTCTCTTTTTCAGTCACCGAACTGCGCCAGCATCTCGAGCAGCAGGCCGAGGAAATTCGCCACGTCGTCGAATCCAGCGCCCAAATCACCCGTATCGGGCAACAGGTGGCCGATACCTCGAACGCGGCGCGCCGGCATTCGGCCGAGGCCAGCGCCGAAAGCCAGCAGGTCGTCGATGTGCTGGGGAGCGCGTATGACAAGATCAGCCAGATCTTGCAGCATACCGAATCCGCCAGCGAACGCGTCCGTTTTCTGAGCGCCAATTCGGACAAGATCCGCGACGTCACCCAGGTCATCGAAGGCATCGCCGACCAGACCAACCTGCTGGCGCTCAACGCGGCGATCGAGGCGGCGCGCGCCGGCGAGATGGGCCGGGGTTTCGCGGTCGTCGCCGACGAGGTCCGCAACCTCGCCCGACGTACCTCCGAGGCGACCAGCGAGGTCGGCCAGATCATCGATCTGAATCACCGCGAAACCGCCGACGTGGTCGAGCTGTTCGGCAAGCTGTCCGAAGAGGTTCGCCTCGGGACCGACTACATTCGCGAACTCAAAGACGTGATCCTGCGGGTGTCGTCTACGGTCGGCGAAGTCGACCAGCGTATCGCCGATATTGCCGCCAGCGCCGGCCAGAATCACGAGCACCTGCAGACCATCGGCCGTTCGATCGGCGCGATCGAAACCAAGCTCGGCCACAGCCGCGACCAGGTTCGGGTGCTCGACACCGAGGCGGAGAAATTCACCGTCACCGCGGAGCAGGCCAATACCGCGCTCGCCGAACTATCGGTCGCCGGCGTGCACGGCCAGGTCTTCCGCTTCGCGCGCGCCGCCGCCGAAGCGATCCAGCAGCGTTTCGAGGCGTCGATCTCCAGCGGCGAAATCAGCGAAGACGATTTGTTCGACCACGACTACCGGCGAATCGATAACACCGATCCGCCGAAATACCATACCCGTTTCGACGGCTATGCCGACCGCGTGCTGCCGCCGATCCAGGAACCGATTCTTGCCGACCACGCCTTCGTCCGCTTCGCGATCGCCACCGATATCAACGGCTACGTCCCGACGCACAACGACTGCTTTTGCCAGCCCCTGACCGGCGATTACGATACCGATCTCGCCGGTAACCGCAGCAAGCGCATCTTCGACGATCCGACCGGCGCGCGCTGCGGCAGCCATACCGAGCGCCTGTTGCTGCAGACCTATAAGCGCGACACCGGCGAGATCATGCACGACCTGTCGGTGCCGGTGTACGTCAATGGCCGCCACTGGGGCGGTTTTCGCATCGGCTACGTGAGCTGACCGAAAACCGCGGCGTCAGGCCAGCAAGCGCAGCGCCAGGCGCTCCGCCCGACGCCGGGTTCGCGGCGACAATTGCGCGCGCGGTGTGCCCGCGACCCCGCCAGTAAACAACGTGCCGACCGGCTTCGCGCCGACGATCTTCGCGGTCATTCGCAGCTGCCGCGCGGTGCCGAACAGCCAGCGACCGAGCCAGCCCGGCGACGCGCTCGACGAGATCAGCAGCGCCGGCTTCGGCACCGCATCGCGCTTTCGATAAAGCGGAAAAGGCCGGCCCCACGGCCAATAGGCGTAAGGCACGAGCCGCTCGACGAAACGTTTGAACACCGCGGTAACCGAGCCCAGGTTGGTCGGCGAGGCGAATATCAGTGCCTGCGCATTCTCGATCTTGTCGATCAGCGCGGGCATGCCGTCGTCGAGCACGCAGCGGCCCGGTGACGAACCGGGTGCTTGCGTACACTCGCGGCAATTGAGGCAAAACTCGATCGGGTAATCGCGCAGGCAAACCGTCTCGACCGCGGCACCGGATTCGACCAGAACCCGTGTCGCGGCGGCAACCGCCTGGTCGGTAATACCGTCGTCGCGGTACGACCCGTTGATGACGAGAATCCGTGGTGTCGACTTCGAGACTGACATGAAACCAGTCTACAACCGCTTCTCGGCTGCGCTTTGATGGCCGTCAAGCGCGCGCGAACAGGTCGTGAAATGACCGCCACGCTCGCATAGAATGAGCGCGGGGACAACGGGAACACTATTGCCAATCACGCTCGAAAAACTGGTGGCGCGCCACGCGCGCTATCGCGGCGATCGGCTCGCCGTCGTGTTCGGTGCCGAACGCCTGACCTGGGCCGCATTCGACGCTCGCGTCAACCGCGTCGCCAATGCGCTGGCGGCGCGCGGCATCGGCCATCGCGACAAGGTCGCGACCGCGTTGCCGAACAGCATGGAATTGCTCGTGATCTACTGGGCGGTGATCGCGCTCGGCGCGGTGCTGGTGCCGCTGAGCCCCCTGCTGGGTGCGCGCGGTCTCGCCCGCTTGCTCGCCGATGCCGACGCGAGCCTGGCGTTGCTGACGCCGGCGCTTGCCGCCGAGCTCGAGCCGATGCGTGGCGAACTTGCCGCGATTCGACCCGGAAACATCATCCTCGTCGGCGCGCCGGCGACCGACGACGCGAGCTTCGAGCGCTTCGTCGGGGCCAGCCCGACGGATCCGCCGCCAGCCCCCGAACTCGACGAGCAGGACCTGTTCAACATCGTTTACTCGAGCGGCACGACCGGGCTGCCGAAGGGGATCATGCACTCGCACCTGGTGCGCGCGCATTACGGTAGCCACTTCGCCGCGGCGTTCCGCATGACGCCGGAAAGCGTCGTGTTGCATACCGGATCGATCGTCTTCAACGGCGCCTTCGTTACGCTGATGCCGTGCTTTTTCCTCGGCGCGCGCTACGTGCTGCACCCGGCCTTCGACGTCGACGCGATGATCGAGACGATCGCCGCCGAAGCGGTAACCCACATCATGCTCGTCCCGGCGCAAGTGATCGCGCTGCTGCAAAGCCCGAAGTTCGAAGCCCGGCGCCTGGCTTCGCTGGAAATGGTGCTGACGCTCGGCGCGCCGCTGCCGGAAGAATACAAGCGCGCCTTCGACGCGGTCCTGCCGGGGCGCTACTACGAGCTCTACGGCCTGACCGAAGGCTTTGTTACGATTCTCGATCGCGAGGATTTTCATGCCCATCCCGGGTCGGTCGGCTGCCCGCCGCCGGGCTACGAAATTCGTATCGTCGGCGCCGACGGGCGCGACCTGGCGGCCGGTGAAATCGGCGAAATCGTTGGCCGCGGCCCGGCGCTGTCATCCGGGTATTACGGCAAGACAGAGCAGACCCGCGCCGCCTTCCGCGACGGCTGGCTCTACACCGGCGACCTCGGCTACCTCGATGACGACGGTTATCTGCACCTCGCCGGGCGCAAGAAAGAATTGATCATCTCCGGCGGCGTCAACGTCTTCCCGCAGGACATCGAGGCTGTCGCCTGCGGCCATGCCGACGTGCTCGAGGCGGCGGTGTTCGGCATCGAGTCCGAACAGTGGGGCGAAACCCCGGTCGCGGCGGTGGTGCTCGCGGCCGGCGCCCAAAGCGACGCCGAGACCTTGCGCGACTGGATCAACCGGCACGTCGAGGCGCGTTACCAGAAGGTCGCGGCGGTCATAATCGTCGACGAAATGCCGCGTAATGTCGCCGGCAAGACGCTTAAACACGAACTCAAGGAAACCTATTTTGGACATCAAGAATAAAACCTTCGTCGTCACCGGTGCTGCCCAGGGTCTCGGTGAGGCCATCAGTTTGATGCTGGCCAAAGCCGGCGGCAAGCTCGCGCTGCTCGACGTCAATCCCGAGCGGCTCGACGTGACGCTCGCCGCCTGCCAGCAGGCCGGGGCCGAAGCCTTCGCCTTCACCTGCGACGTCGCCGACGAGACCGCGGTGCGGCGTTGCTTCGTTTCGGTCGAGGAACACCTCGGCCCGATCAGCGGTCTGGTCAACAACGCCGGCATCCTCGACGACGCGATGCTGGTCAAGGTCAAGAACGGCGAAATCGTCGACCGCATGTCGCTCGAAACCTGGCAACGGGTCATCGATATCAACCTGACCGGCGTGTTCCTGTGCGGGCGCGAGGCGGCGACGAGCATGATCCGCAATGGCGAGGGTGGCGTGATCGTCAACATTTCGAGTATCAGCCGCTACGGCAACCCGGGCCAATCGAACTACGCCGCGGCCAAGGCCGGCGTGGCCGCGCTGTCCGACACCTGGGCACGCGAACTCGCGCGCTACCGGATTCGCAGCGTCGCGGTCGCGCCGGGCGTGTTCGAAACCGAAATGGTCGCATCGCTCAAGCCCGAGGCGCACGAGCGCATCACCCGCGCGATTCCGCTGGCGCGCACCGGCACCGTCGAGGAGCTCGCCCACGCGATCCGCTTCATCATCGAAAACGATTACTACACGGGGCGCATCCTCGAACTCGACGGCGGACTCAGGATCTAGCCGATCTGCCGTTTTATTCGCGCCGGCCGCTGGTAAAATGTGCCGACTGCTACCGGCGTTTCGAAAGCGACCCTCCTTTGTATTGCCATCTGACGACAGACGCGCTGCGCCGGCGTTCGACCGGTCTGCCCACGCGCGCCGCGCGTTGCGCGGTCGCGCTGGCGCTCGCCATCAGCCTCGTCACGCCGGCGCCGGCGCAAACCTCACCGCCGGTCAAGGTCACCATCGCAGTCGACGGAATCGACAGCACGCTGGAAAAGAATGTCCGCGCCTACCTCAGCATCGAGCAGCAAAAGCAGGACCCCTTGCTCGGCCCGGACCAGATTCAGCGGTTGCACCGCAAAGCCGACGCCGAGATTGCCGCGGCGCTGCAACCCTATGGCTATTACCGCCCGGTCATCGACGGGCAGCTGATCCGGGAAAGCGACGATAGCTGGCTCGCAAGTTACCGGATCGAACCCGGGCCACCAATTCCGCTCGAATCGTTCGAGTTTTCGCTAAGCAGCGAGATGGCCGACGACCCCGAATTCAAAGCCCTGCTCGAAGCGCGCCTGCCGCGCACCGGCACCGCGTTTTCGCATCTCGAGTACCAGGATTTCAAATCCAGCCTCAGCCGACTGGCCGACGAGCGCGGCTATTTCGAAGCCGAATTCACGCGTCACCGGGTCGAGATCGATCTCGAGGCCTACGTGGTGCGGGTTTACCTCGACTTCGCGGGTGGGCCGCGCTACCGCTTCGGTGAGCTGCTCCTCAGCCAGGACGCACTCGACGAGGACCTGATGCAGCGTTTCGTGCCGTTCAGTCGCGGCGAGCCCTACCTGCTCGATCGCCTGATCGAACTGCAGCAGGCACTCAACAACAGCGACTATTTCCAGACCGTCGAGGTCGCGCCGGGCGCGCTCGATCGCGACGCCGTCGAGGTACCGATCGAGGTCACGCTGACGCCGCGCAGCCGGCATCGCTACGACTTCGGCATTGGTTACGGCACCGATA
>JBPEYE010000022.1:0-6532 GCA_052030825.1 Gammaproteobacteria bacterium
ATCTTGATGCCGTTGGGCGTTCCGGTCGAGTACAGCTGGATCGGCTGGTCGCCGACCGGCAGCGCTTGCTCGTGGGTCGGGCCGGCAATCGGGCGGTTGACGCCCGCCCAGGTGCCGCCGCTCTCCTTATCCCAGGTCCAGACTTTGGGTGGGGTGTATTCGTCGTTGCTCATTTCGGGATCTCGGGCCTCGTCTCACAGACAAACTACGATCGAAAGACACGCCGGGATCATGCCCCGATCCCGTCGTCCGCCTCGACGGCAGTCATTCTTCCTTGTTCTGCACGGCGGTCAAGCGAAATACCAGCAGCGCGGTGATGACGATCCAGCCGTACGGGTACGGGAAAACCCCGGTGAAAAAGGCCATCAGGGTCGCCGCCAGCAGGACGATCAATATTGTCGCAATCCAGTCGAGTTTGATGTCCAGGTCTCCTTCGCGCCAAGGGGCTAATCGTGGCCCGCGCCCCGTTCGTCATGCCGCGGCTGGTTGCGCAGGTAGCCGATCAGCCGGTTTTCGATAAAGTCGAACAGCCGGTAACGGCTGGCGCGGCTTTCGCCGACCGGCCCGCCGCTGCGCGACGCGATCGCGACGACGGTTGCGAGCGCCGGGATCATGACGATGTACTGACCGCCGTTGCCCCAGGCAAACCGGACGCTGACGCCGTCCAGCTTCATTTGCCACCAGCCGTAGCCGTAATCGTAGGGGTTGTAGCGACTGCGGGTATAGATTCGCATCGACTCGTCGATCCACGCCCGCGGCACGACCTGTTTCCCGTCGTAGACGCCGCCGTTCATCACCATCGTGCCGATGCGCAGCAGCGCCGCCGGCGACAGCGCCATGTTGTTGCCGCCGAGATAGTAGCCCTGCGGGTCGCGATCCCAGCCGCCGAGCGCAATACCGAGCGGCTCGAACAGGTGGCGCTCGGCAAACGTGCGCGTGCTCATCCCGGTGGCCCGGGTCAGGATCACCGACAGCAGGTGCGAGGACCCGGTGCTGTAGATCATCGCGCCGCCCGGCGCGGCGATCAGCGGCTGATCGAGGACGTACTCGGCCCAGTCGTCGCTTTGCACCCAGCGCCCGTAGTTGCGCCGGCTGGTCGACGCCAGCCCCGCGCGCATCGTCAGCAGATCCTCGAGGGTGATGGACTGTTTGACCGGGTCGGGCCGGTGCTCGAAGTAGTCCGGGAAAAAATCGCCGATGGGTTGATCGACCCCGCGCAGGTACCCGCGCTCGATCGCGATGCCGACCAGCAGCGACACGATACTCTTGCCGACCGACTTGACGTTGGTCGCGCGCCCGGCGCGCATGCCCGAGCGATGCGCGTCGATGATCAGCTCGCCGTCGCGCTGCACCATGAAACTCCTGATCGGGCCGGTACGATACGCCGCTTCGACGATGGCCGCGGCCTCGGCCCGCGCATCGTGGGCTTGCGCGCCCGCAAGCGCGGAAACCGCGAAGCATGCGGTCAAAACCAGGCATTTCGGGATTATCGAAATCTTTCCAACCAAAGTTCTTCGTCGCGGTTCATAGCGCCGCCAGTCTAACGGATACCCCGAAGCGCCGACAACGCCGCCACCAGCAACACGGCATCAATTTCGCCAATAATGGTGACAGTTACCCCATTTGTGGCAATTATGGTGACAGTTACCGCATTTGCGGCGCGGTGGAATTCAGGTAACTGTCACCATAATTGCGGTCACCATTTTTTCGGTAACTGTCACCATAATTGCACCATAATTGGCACGGGTAACTGTCACCAAAATTGGCAAATGGGGTAACTGTCACCTCGATTGGACCCGGTCCCCTTTCGAAGTTCATTTTGGTATCTTGGCTGCTCGTAATCGAGGCGGGGGATTCAACATGAGCGATCTGACGCTGGTGGGACTCGGCGCGATGGGATCCGCGATTGCGCGGACCCTGCTGGACAACAAGTTCGACCTGACGATCTGGAACCGAACGGGAACCAAAGCCGAAGACCTGGCGGCGCGGGGCGCCACCGCCGCCGCGAGCCTCGAGCAGGCAATCGCGGCAAGTCCCCGGATTCTGGTCTGCATCCACGGCTACGCCAACACCCGGGCGCTGCTCGACGACCCCGAAATCGTGCCGCTGCTGACCGGGCGTACCGTCATTCAGCTCAGCACCGGAACGCCGGCCGAGGCCCGCGACGCCGAGGCCTGGATCGGCCGGCACGGGGGTCGTTACCTCGACGGATCCATCATGGTGTACCCGCCGTCGATCGGCAAAACAGACGGCCAGCTGCTGTTCGCGGGGCCGCGCGAAGCCTACGACGATTGCGCCCCGTACCTCGGCTGCCTCGGTGGCGACATTCGCTACCTCGGCGCGACCATCGGCGCGGCGTCGGCGCTCGACATGGCGGTCGTCTCGCGGCTGGTCGCAAACACGGTTGCGATCGTCTACGGAATCCACATCTGCGAGTCCGAGGGCGTGCCGTTATCGGAGTATGCCAGCATGTTTCCCGCGGCCGACCGCGCGCGACACCTCGCCAGGGTCGTCGAGAGCGGCAACTACACCGACAATATCGCGGCCACGGTCGGCACCTCGATCGAGGCGGCGGCAGCCATTCGCAAACTGGCCGTCGACCTCGGCATCAACACCGAGCTGCCCGATTTCATACTCGGTCTTTACGAACGCGCGTCGTCCGCCGGCTATCTCGAGCAGGACAACGCCAGCCTGATCGAAGTGTTCCGGGGCAACGCGCGATAAGCGAACCCTGATCGCACCCGGAGAACCGTTTGCCGGGCTCCGAATTGTGTACGCGATCACCGTAATCGGCGCGTAATGGTATAGAGTTGAGTGTCACCTGAAGCCATCGCGTGACCCGTGCCCGCAAGACCCGACCATCGAAACTCGACGCGATTCGCGCCAGGCCTGTCGACCCTGGCGCTGATCGCGGCCGCATGGAGCGCGGCGGTGTTGGCCCAGGGCGGGCCGCTGCCGCCCACCGAGTCGACCAGTATCGGCATCTACTACCAGCCCGACGCGCCGGAAACCCGCAACCTGTGGCGCGACGGCGACCCGGGGGAGCGGCTGCAGCTGCGCGGCCGCGTGCTCGACCCCGACGGCCTGCCGGTGGCCGACGCCCAGGTGGAACTCTGGCATGCCGACGGCCTCGGCCAGGTGCACCCGGACCGTTACCGCACGCGGTTGCGCACCCGCCCCGACGGCAGTTTCGGCGTCACCACCGCGTTACCGGGCTACATTCCGGGCGCCCCCGACGTCTGGGGCGCGCGCCATATCCACGTCGTGATCTCCCACCCCGCCTACGCGGAGCTGGTTTCGTTGATCCTGTTCGAGGGCGACCCCAATCTCGAAGGCCTGCGCCCGCCTTACCCCGGCCTCGCCGTGTTCGTAGAGCAGGGCCAGATCGAGGATCAGACCGTCCAGTTCGCGGAAGTAATACTGGTGCTTTCGCGGTAGCGCGGCAGAATCATCGGGCAGATACTCCGTTTCACCCGCCCCGATTGGCTCCCGACTCCCGTCGCTTCAGGGCTGCAGCGATCGCCCTTCGTGCTGGAAGATCCGGCCGAAGCCGTCGATCGCGTCGCTCACGCCGGCGCGCCGCAGACAGCTCCACATCTGCGCCTGGTTGCTGGTGATGACCGGCTTGCCGGCTGCCTGCTCGATTTCGTCGACGACCTCGAGCGCGCGGATGCCGCCGCAGCTTAAGAAAATGGCATCGGCGTCGGGCCGGTCGATCTCGAGCGCGAATCGCTTCCAGTAGCCCGGCGTCACGGTGCCGAACTCGATGCCGGTCTCGAGGTTCAGACCCTGGATGTCCAGCACCTCGAAGCCCTTGTCGTGCAGGAAGCGCGCCTCGTTGGTGTTGATTTCGTCGAGATACGGCGTGCCGACGACCAGTTTTTTCACCTCGAGCTCGCGCAGCGCATCGACCACGCCGGTCACCAGCGTCATCGGGATCGCCCAGGGCGCGCCCTTGCGGATCTCGGCGAACACCGGTTCCTCGCCGATGACGATCGAGCCCGAGGTGCAGCTGTAGCTGATCACGTCCGGCTTCGCGTCGGGCTGGATGCGCGCGGCCGCGTCGGCCATGAAATCGATGTGCCGGGCGAGCGTCTCGTTGGTGGTGTAATCGTCGGTCTTGAGGCGCGTGACGTGGACCGCGACGCCTTCCGGCGCCATCGCGAAAAAATCGGCCTCCGCGGCGAGGTCGGTGGACATCAGGATGAAGCCCAGCCGCGCGCGGTGATGCCGGCCCGCGTCGAATTCCACCTCGCGCGGTTTCGATTGCACTGGCTGTCCGGGTCGATACATGGCTATTCCTCAGTCGATAATCACGTCGTCGTGCGCCTTCGAATGAAACGTCAAGGGTTCCGGACCCTGCTCGGTCAGGATGAAGCTGTCGCCGACCTGGGCGCGGAAATCGTCGGCACAGACCGAGCCATCGACCGCGAGCACCATGCCCGCGCGCAACTCGGTTTTATCGCCCGCGACCAGTTGCGGCCGCTCGAGAAAACTGAAGCCGGTGCCGCGGCCGCAACGAAACGGGTATTCGTAGCCGGCCGCCTGGATCACGTCGGCGTAGGCCGCGTGCACGTCCTCGGCGCGCGCGCCGATGCGCAGCGCCGCGAGCGCCGCGGCCTGGCTTTCGACGGCGACCGCGTAAATCTCCGCCTGGCGCGGGTCGCCCGGCTCGCCGATCCAGAAGGTGCGGTCGAAACCGAGCTTGAAGCGGTGAAAGTTGGTCATGCCGCAAAAGCACAGGAACACCGGCTCGCCGCGGCGCATTACGCGGGTCGACGCGCGGTGGTGAGTGCGCGTGATCTGATCGCCCGACGCCATGATCTGCAGGAAGTGCGTGTTCGGCGACATCCGGCTTTCGGGGTAATGCCGCGCGAGCAGCTCGGCGGCCTTGCGCGTGCCGGCCGCGGCGGTCGCGAGCGCGACCTCGAACTCGGCAACGCCGTCGCCGATCGCCTCCCGCCCCGCCTGCATCATCGCCGAGGCGACCTCGCCGGCGTGGCGCGCGAGCTGCAACTCTTGGTCCGACTTGACCATGCGCATCTCGGCGATGATCGGCTCGATATCGGCGAACGGCCTGCCGCCTGCCTGTTGCTCGACGTAGGCCCTGACCGGCGGCGGCATCAACTGCGGCTCGATCGCGATGCGGTGCGCGGCGCCGAGCGCCGCCGGCAGGTGTTCGCGCCACTCGGCGCCGAGCCCGTCGTTCCACGGCTCGATGCGGTCGACACGGGCGTGATCGCGCGCGCTGTTGTAGTCGATCGCCGGCGTGATCAGCAAGGTCGCGCCGTCGCGCCAGACGAGCAGCAGCGTCGGCCGGCCGAACGCCATGTGCAGGTAATCGTAGTAGCCGGTGAAGTAGTACACCGAGTCGTCGTCGGTAATCAGCGCGAGGTCGATCTCGGCGTCGCGCATGCGCTCGGCGAGCGCGTCGATTCTGCGTTCGAACATCGGGCGTGGCCGGCCGGACCGGGTGTCGAAATGCAAGGACGGCTATAATAGCGCCGATCGATCGAAGCGAGGAAGCCCTCGATGGCCACCCCCGGCGGACCCACCCGACACCTCGAGCAGGACATGCGCGAATGGCGCCACGACATCCATCGCCACCCCGAGCTCGCGTTCGAGGAGCGGCGCACCGCGGCGCTGGTCGCCGACAAGCTCGAAGCCTGGGGGCTCGAGGTCCATCGCGACATCGGCACCACCGGCGTCGTCGGCGTGCTCCGGCGCGGCGACGGCGAGCGCGCGATCGGCCTGCGCGCCGACATGGACGCGCTCAAAATTCACGAACAGAACGAATTCGCTCACCGCTCGCAACACGACGGCAAGATGCACGCCTGCGGTCACGACGGCCACACCGCGATGCTGCTCGGCGCGGCCCGCCACCTGGCCGAGCGCGGCGAATTCGACGGCCGCGTCGTGTTCATCTTCCAGCCCGCCGAGGAACACGGCGACGGCGCCCGCGCGATGCTCGCCGACGGCCTGTTCGAGCGCTTTCCGGTCGACGCCGTCTACGCGATCCACAACTTCCCGTCGCTCGAAACCGGTCACTTCGCGGTGCGCGCCGGTCCGATCATGGCGGCCGAGGACAACTTCGAGATCACCATCGACGGCACCGGCTGCCACGCGGCGATGCCGCACCTCGGCCGCGACCCGATCGTCGTCGGTTCCGAAATCGTCATCGCGATGCAAACCCTGGTCGCGCGCACCCTCGACCCGATGGCGCACGCGGTGGTGTCGTTCACCGAGTTCGTCACCGACGGCACCGTCAACGTCGTCCCCGGGCAGGTGATCCTGCGCGGCGACACGCGCTCGCTCGCGCCGGCGGTACAGGACCACATCGAGGCGACGATGGAGCGCATCGTCGCCGGCGTCTGCGCCGCGCACGGCGTCGAATACGCGTTCAGCTATCGGCGCAACTTCGTGCCGACGATCAACAGCGCCGCCGAAGCGGCGATCGCGGCCGGGGTCGCCGCCGAAGTCGTCGGCGCGGAGCGGGTCGTCGGCGACAGCCGCCCGGTGATGACATCGGAGG
>JBPEYE010000220.1:0-3951 GCA_052030825.1 Gammaproteobacteria bacterium
CGCGTCGACATCTATTTCGTCGTTGCGTACGACCTCGACCTCGGCGCCGAGCTCGCCGAGATACTGCACGAGGTTGTAGGTAAACGAATCGTAATTGTCGATCATCAAGACTTTCATGCCCCGTCCTCCCCGGCGTCGCCGCAGGGGTCGCGCGACGGCAAGCCCGCCTCCGCCAGCGACACGGCGCGGAAGATCGCACGGCCCTTGTCCATGGTCTCGGCCCACTCTTTCTCGGGCACCGAATCATAAACGATTCCGGCGCCCGCCTGAATATACAGCCGCCCGTCCTTGATCACCGCGGTGCGGATCGCGATCGCGGTGTCCATGTTACCGCTCCAGGATATGTATCCGACCGCGCCCGAGTAAATGCCGCGCTTGACCGGCTCGAGCTCGTCGATGATTTCCATCGCGCGGATCTTCGGCGCGCCCGACACGGTGCCCGCCGGGAAGGTCGCGCGCAGCACATCGAAAGCCGACAGCCCGGGGCGGATTCGGCCCTCGACGTTGGAGACGATATGCATCACGTGCGAATAACGTTCGACGATCATCTTCTCGGTCAGGCGCACGCTGCCGATCTCGCTGACGCGGCCGGCATCATTGCGGCCGAGGTCGATCAGCATCAGGTGCTCGGCGAGTTCCTTCGGGTCGGCGAGCAGATCGGCCTCGAGCTCGAGATCGGCTTCCGCGGTGCGCCCGCGCGGACGCGTGCCGGCAATCGGCCGCACCGTGACCGCGCCGTCCTCGAGGCGCACCAGAATCTCGGGCGACGAGCCGACGACGTGGTGATCGTCGAGATTCAGAAAGAACAGGTAGGGCGACGGGTTCAGGCTGCGCAGTGCGCGGTACAGATCGATCGGCGTCGCGCCGTAGGGTACCGACAGGCGCTGCGACAGCACGATTTGCATCGCATCGCCGTCGATGATGTATTGCCGCGCGCGCTCGACCGCGGCCTCGAAACCCTCGCGGGTAAACTCCGAGGTGAAATCCTGCTCGCGCACCGGCGCCGACGCCGACCGCGATTCGATCGCGGGCGGTCCCGCGCCGAGGCGCGTCTCGAGCGCATCGAGCCGCTGCTGCCCGGCCTGCCACGCGTCCGCGACCGCCGGGTCGACGTGCACGATCAGGTACATTCGCGACGCGAGATTGTCGAACACGACGAGCTCATCCGACAGCATCAGCAGGATGTCCGGCGTGCCGTGCTTGTCCGGGTTCGGGCATTCGGCGAGGCGCGGCTCGATGTAGCGAATCGTGTCGTAGCCGAAGTAGCCGACCAGGCCGCCGTGGAACTTCGGCAGGCAGTCGGCCTCGGCGACGCGGAATTCGGCGAGCCAGTCTTCGATGAAGCGCAGCGGATCGTCGATCTCGGCCTCGCGCTCGACTTCCTCGTCGGCCTCGACGATAACCCGCCTTCCATAGACCTTGAGCCGCGTCTTGCAGGCCATGCCGATGATCGAGTAGCGGCCCCATTTCTCGCCGCCCTGGACCGATTCGAACAAATAGGTGTAGGGCTCGTTGGCGAGCTTCAGGTAGGCCGACAGCGGGGTGTCGAGATCGGCGAAGATTTCGCGCACCAGCGGCACGCGATTGTATTCATTGCTGAGGTGACTGAAAGGTTGCGGGTTCATGAACGACTCGATCGAAAACGGGTTGGAAAAAGGGGTCAAACGGCAGCGCGGGCGATCACCATCGCCAGCGTTGCGTTCCCCATTCCAGCCAGTATTCGTGAGTCATTGCGGTCGTGTCTCGACGTCGAGTCGCTGAATCTAACACAGCAATCGGGGCGTGGCCACGACTAAATCGGCGTCCGTCAGACGGCGTGCACCCGCGCGAGCTCGTCGCGCATGCGGCGAATAATGCTGTCGTAGCGATGCGGATCGTCGTCCGCGCCGCAGCCGAAGATGCCCGAACCGGAAACGAAGGTGTCGGCGCCGGCCGCGGCGATTTCGCGGAGGTTGTCGACCTTGACCCCGCCGTCGATCTCGAGACGAATATCGTAACCCGACTGGTCGATGATCTGGCGCGCGCGGCGGAGCTTGTCGAGCGCCGCCGGGATGAAGCGCTGCCCGCCAAAACCCGGGTTGACCGACATCAACAGGATCATGTCGACCTTGTCGAGCACGAACTCGAGGTAGTCGAGCGAGGTTGCGGGGTTGAACACGAGGCCCGCGCGACAACCGCTGTCGCGAATCAGACCGAGGCTGCGATCGACATGCTCCGACGCCTCCGGGTGGAAGGTGATGTAGCTCGCGCCGGCGGCGGCGAAATCGGGAATGATGCGGTCGACCGGCTTGACCATCAGGTGCACGTCGATCGGTGCCTCGACGCCGTGCCCGCGCAACGCTTCGCAGACCAGCGGCCCGATCGTCAGGTTCGGCACGTAGTGATTGTCCATGACGTCGAAATGCACCATGTCGGCGCCGGCCGCGAGCACGTTGTCGACTTCCTCGCCGAGGCGGGCGAAGTCGGCGGACAGGATCGACGGCGCTATCTGGTAGTCGGGCATGCTGCAACCTCGTCGGGAGTGCGCGCAATGTACACCAAATCAGGCCCGATTTCAGCCCGGCCGACGCCGCTCGCGCGAACGGCGCGGATGAGATCGGCGCGCGGCGGCGTTACAATACACCCGGTTCCCGTTCCGCGAGACTGCCGATGGCGTCGCAACAGCAACTCGAACAGGAAATTGCCGCGCTCGAGCACGAGCTGCGCCGCGTCCGCGACGGTCTCGAGCGCAACCCGTCGCATGCGCTCGAAGCCGAAATCCGGCGCCTCGAGGACAATATCGCGCTGTGCCGGCGCGAACTCGAACTCATTCGCGAGACGTTGCGGTCAACGCGCGAATAGACGCGCTCATGCGCGCGACGTGCGAACCCTCCCAGTAGACCTGACGGCAATCCGGGCAGCGATAAAACTCGCGGTAGTAACGGCGCGTCAGCGGTTCGAGCTGGTCCCAGACCTCGGCGCGCGATACCGCCTCGATTTCGCCGTTGCAGCGCAGGCAGCGGCACAGCGGTCTGACCGCGCGGTACAGGTCGAGCCGCGCGAGCACCTCGTCGACCTGGGTCGACGGATCGTCGGCGCGCACCCAGTAACCATGCGTGACTTCGCGCCGAAACAGCAGGCGGCGATCGCGGGTCAGCACGATGCGGTGTTCGCGCCGCGCGACGTCGACGATCTCGCGGTCGGCGTAATCGTTGCGCCAGGCGGTATCGAAGCCGAGCATCCGCAGCCGCCGCGCGAGCTTGCCGAGATTGACGTCGACGACGAACGCGGTGCGCCGCAACGGCGCCGGGCGCAGCCGCTGTAGCGGCGCGATGTCGAGGCTCTCGAATACCGGGTAGACCGCGACCCGGTCGCCGTCACCGAGCGGGTGATCGAAGCCGACCGAATGGCCGTTGACCAGAATCAGATCGACCTCGCTGTGCGGTACGCCGAGGGTCTCGATCGCATCCTTGATCGCGGGTTTGTCGCGAAAACGATACGCGATCGTTCGCTTGCGTTGCTTCGCGGCGAGGAAGTCGTTCAATTCCTCGTAGAAGCGGAAATTGGCGCGATATGGCTTCACGCTTATAATCGGGGGCCGAAGTTCCGGGGTGTCGCCGATGGTTTCATCGCCCAACGGCCACGTCAAGTGGCGCCAGCTGGTCCTCGTCGCCGCCTGCGGCACCCTGCTCGGGCTGCTGGTGACGCCGGCGCCGGCGCAGGATGCGTATGCCGCGGCGCGCACGCAGCTGCTGCGCGAAATTGAGGACGACGTGCGCCGCACCGCCGCAATGCTGAAGCGCGCGGCCTTGCGCGACGACGTGCTCGAGGCGATGGCGACGGTGCCACGACACCGCTTCGTGCCGCCTGCCGAGATCGATCGCGCCTATCTGAACCGGCCGCTGCCAATCGGCCACGGCCAGACCATTTCGCAACCCTATATCGTCGCGATCATGACCGATCTGCTCGACG
>JBPEYE010000221.1:0-7685 GCA_052030825.1 Gammaproteobacteria bacterium
TTGGACGCGAAGATCACGGCCTTGACGTCGTCTTCGTATTGCAGCGCGCGAAACCAGTCGCGCAGCTCGGCGTAGGAGTCGAAGGTCAGCGGGTTCTTGCGTTCCGGCCGGTCTAGCGCGAGGGTCGCAATGCCGTCGTCGATCCGGCTCTTGAAATGGGTCGTCGCAGCGAGAGTCATGATTGGGGTTCCTCCTGGGCGTCGCGCGGAATGCGGTCGAGCAATTTGCCGAGTTCACGCGCCTGTGCCGGCGCGAGGCCGCCGAGCAGCGCGTCGATCCAGTCCTCGTGCGCGGCGGCCAGCGTGTCGAACTCGGCGCGACCGCGCGCAGTCAGCCGAATCAGCACCGCGCGGCGGTCGCCCGGCACCGCCTCGCGCGCGGCGATACCGTCATCGACGAGGCGATCGACGATGCCGGTAACGTTGCCGTTGGACACGCGTAAAACCTTCGACAGCTCGCTCATCTTGAGCCCGTCCGGATGTCGTTCGAGCGCAGCCATGACGTCGAATCGCGGCAGCGTCGACGCGAACTCGGTGCGCAGCTTGTCACGCAATTCGGTCTCGATAGCACGCGTCGCCTTCAGCAGCCGCAGCCATAGCCTGAGCCGGGTCTTGCTGACCGGCTCGATACGCGTCGCTCGCCGCCGCGCGGTCACAGCTCGCCTCCGGCGATCGGCAAAGCCTGTCCGTTGATCGAACGCGCGTCGTCGCCGCACAGCCATAGCGCCGCCGCGGCGACCTCCTCGGCTTCGACGAAGCGGCCCTGCGGATTTTGCGCACGCAGGCTGGCCGCGGCCTCGTCGGCGCGCATGCCGGTTTTTTCCACGATGTTGTCGATCGCGCGTTCGAGCAGCGGAGTCGCGACGTAACCCGGGCACAGCGCGTTGACCGTGATGCCGGTCTTCGCGAGTTCCTGCGCCAGCGCGCGCGTGAGCCCGACGACGCCGTGCTTGGCGGCACAGTAGGCGCTGACGTAGGCATAGCCCCTGAGCCCGGCGGTCGACGCGACCGCGATCAGGCGGCCCCGCCCGGCATTTTTCATGTCGTCGATCACGGCCCGCCACAAATTGAAGGTGCCGCCGAGGTTGACCGCGAGCGCGGCGTCGAATTCGTCGGCGCGCATTTTCGAAAACGGCTGGCTCGCGGCCGCGCCGGCGTTGGCGATCGCAACCGCGACCGGGCCGTTGGCTTCGATAGCTTTCGCCAGCGCGGCGTCGAGCGCGGCGGCGTCGGTGACGTCGCAGGTCGCGGCGAAGGCGCCGGTTTGCGCGGCGATCTCGTCCAGCGGCCCGGCGCGGCGGCCGAAAATGCTGACCCGCGCCCCGGCTTCGACGAAACGCGCGGCCATCGCCGCGCCGACACCGCTGCCGCCGCCGGTAATCACGACGTGCCTGTCGACGACGCTCATACCCGGATCGCCTCGGCTTCGCGGTCGGCGAGGCGCCAGAGTTGGTCGCGCCCGGCGAGATACGGGTCCGGCCAATGGGCGTGCCGGTCGCCGATACGCGCGGCCTCGTGCAGCGTCCAGTAAGGATCGGCCAGATGCGCGCGCGCGAGGCAGACCAGGTCGGCGCGCCCGGCCATCAGGATCGAGTTGACGTGATCGGCCTCGTAGATATTGCCGACCGCCATGGTCGCGATGCCGGTCTCGTTACGGATACGATCCGAAAACGGCGTCTGGAACATGCGCCCGTAGACTGGCCGCGCGTCGATCGACGTCTGCCCGGCCGACACGTCGATGATGTCGGCGCCGCCGGCGTGAAACAGCCTGGCGATCTCGACCGCATCGTCGGGAGTGATGCCGCGCGCGCCGACCCAGTCGTTGGCCGAGATCCGCACCGACAGGGGCTTGTGAGCCGGCCAGGCCGCGCGCATCGCGGCCAGCACCTCGAGCGGATAGCGCATGCGATTGTCGAGGCTACCGCCGTATTCGTCGTCGCGCTGGTTCGACAGCGGCGATATGAACGACGAGATCAGGTAGCCGTGCGCGGCATGCAGCTCGAGCATGTCGAAGCCGGCGCGCTCGGCGGCCTCGGTCGCGGCGACGAATTCGTCGCGCACGCGATCCATGTCTTCGCGGGTCATTTCGCGCGGCACGGGATTTTGCGGTGACCAGGGAATCGGCGATGCCGACATGACTTCCCAGTTGCCGTCGGGCAAGGGTGCGTCCATCTCTTCCCAGCCGAGCTGGGTCGAGCCCTTGCGCCCCGAGTGGCCCAGCTGACAACAGATTTTGGCGTCGGTCTCGGCGTGCACGAACTCGGTCAGGCGCCGCCACGCGGCTTCATGCTCGGGTGCGTAGATGCCGGCACAGCCCGGCGTGATCCTTCCGGCGGGCGATACGCAGGTCATCTCGGTGTAGACCAGCCCGGCGCCGCCCTTGGCGCGCTCGGCGAGGTGCACGAAATGCCAGTCGGTCGGACAGCCGTCGACCGCCTTGTACTGTGCCATCGGCGAGACCACGATGCGGTTGTTGAGCTCCATGTCGCGCAGGCGATACGGCGCGAACATCGGTGCGCGCACCGGCGCGTCGGCCGGTACGCCGGCGCGTTGCTGGAACCAGGCTTCGGCCGAGTGCAGCCAGTCGGGGTCGCGCAGCCGCAGGTTTTCGTGGCTGATGCGCTGCGAGCGCGTCAGCAGCGAGTAGTTGAACTGTACGGGATCCATGTCGAGATAGCGTTCGACCTGCTCGAACCACTCGAGCGAGTTGCGCGCGGCCGACTGTAGCCGCAAGACCTCGAGCCGGCGTTCATCCTGGTAGCGCTCGAAAGCGGCTTCCATCGTCGCTTCGCTATGCAGATAGTTGGCCAGCGAGATTGCGCTGTCGAACGCGAGGCGCGTGCCGGAGCCGATTGAAAAATGCCCGGTCGCGGCGGCGTCGCCCATCAGCACGACATTCTCGTGATGCCAGTGCTCGCAGATCACGCGCGGGAAGTTCATCCACACCGCCGCGCCGCGCAGGTGGCTGGCGTTCGACATCAGCGCGTGGCCGCCGAGGTACTCGGCGAAAATTTGTTCGAGCGTCGCGATGATTTGTTCTTTCGACATTGCCTCGAAGCCCCAGGCGTCCCAGGTCGGCTGCGTGCATTCGACGATTACGGTCGCGGTGTCGGCGTCGAACTGGTAGGCGTGGATCCACATCCAGCCATGCTCGGTCTTCTCGAAGATGAACGTAAACGCGTCGTCGAACTTCTGGTGGGTGCCGAGCCAGATGTACTTGCACTTGCGAACGTCGATATCGGGTTCGAAATACGCGGCGAAATCGTTGCGCACGCGCGAGTTGATGCCATCGCAGGCGACCACGAGGTCGTACTCGGCCTGGTACTCGGCGACCGGCCGCGCCTCGGTCTCGAAGCACAGCTCGACGCCGAGTTCCTGCGCCCGCCGCTGCAGGATCTGCAGCATTTTCATACGTCCGATGCCGGCGAAGCCATGGCCGGACGAGACCGTGCGCGTGCCGGCGTGGATCACGGCGATGTCGTCCCAGTATGCGAAGTTGTCGCGAATGGCTTGCGCCGAAACCGCATCGTTGACATGCAGGTGCTCGAGTGCCTCGTCGGACAGCACGACGCCCCAGCCGAAGGTATCGTTGGCGCGGTTGCGCTCGATCACGACGACGTCGTGCGCCGGATCGCGCAGTTTCATCGAAATCGCGAAGTACAATCCGGCGGGCCCGCCGCCCAGACATGCAATTCGCATCGCTCTCCTCCCGCAGTCGTCGTGGGTCCGGTCAACTTTCTCTGCATTCCGATGATACTTTTTTATCTAAATATTTCAAGTATAAAATTTCATACCTAAAATAATCTTATCACCTGAGCCTGCCGATCAATCGAACTAATCGCCGCGCCGCCAACGCCCGTTCGCATCGCGACGCTGACCCAATCCCCGGGGTATAATCGGCGCGCCTGCGAGACTTCATCCGGGGGGTTACCCATGATCGACTGGGACGATGCGTTCGACAATTCGGGCTATGTCGCCGGGGCCGATCGATTGCCCGAGCGCTGGAGCGCCGAGGCGGCCGCGTTCCGCGCCGAAGCCGAGGCGGCCGGCCGCGCCGAAATCGATCTCGCCTATGGACCGGCCGCGCGCCATCGCGTCGACCTGCTGCGCCCCGCCGCCGACCCCAGCGGCCTGATCGTTTTCGTTCACGGCGGCTACTGGCACAAGCTCGACAAGACGTTCTGGTCGCAGCTGGCCGCGGGCCCGCTCGCGGCCGGCTGGGCGGTCGCGATTCCGAGCTACACGCTCGCGCCCGAGGCACGCATTGCTGAAATCACGCGGGAAATCCGCGCTGCGATCGAGTTCGTGGCCGATCGCGTCGACGGCCCGTTGCGTCTCGCCGGCCACTCCGCCGGCGGCCACCTGGTCTCGCGCATGGCCTGCGCCGACGTCGATCTGTCGCCCCCGCTGCGCGAGCGATTGCAAAAAATTGTCTCAATCAGCGGCGTCCACGACCTGCGCCCGCTGACGTTGACCCGGATGAACGAAATCCTGCGCCTCGACGCCGACGAGGCCGCCGCCGAAAGCCCGGCCCTGCATGCGCCCGTCGATGGCCTCGATGTCGCGATCTGGGTCGGCGCCGGCGAGCGCCCCGAGTTCCTGCGCCAGGCGCGCCTGCTCGCCGAACGCTGGCAGCGCCCGGGCGTGACCGACCACTATGAACCCGGGCGCCATCATTTTTCGGTCGTCGAAGGACTCGCCGACCCGGCCAGCCCGCTCGTCGCCGAGTTGCTGCGCGAGCGTGAACCGTCGACATGAGCGCACGCGACAAGTCCGGCCGCGGATCGGCGCCGAGCTACGCCGATTACCTGCATTTCGACCGCATCCTCGATGCGCAACGGCCGATTTCGGACGCGCACGACGAAATGTTGTTCATCATTCAGCACCAGACCACCGAACTGTGGATGCGCCTCGTGCTGCACGAAATCGACGCCGCGCGCGACCTGCTGCAGCACGACGACTTTCGTCCCGCGTTCAAGATGCTGACCCGGGTCGCGCGCATTTTCGACCAGCTGAACTCGGCCTGGGACGTCCTACGCACGTTGACGCCGAGCGAGTACGAGCACTTCCGTGGCGTGCTCGGCGAATCGTCGGGACTGCAATCGCACCAGTACCGACTGATCGAGTTCGCCCTCGGCAATCGCAACCCGGAAATGCTCGGACGGCTCGAGTATCGTCCCGAGTACCGCCGTTTACTCGAGGCCGAGCTCGCCCGGCCGAGCCTCTACCACGTTGCGCTCGCGGCATTGGCGAGCAAGCTCGGGGTTGACTTCGACCCCGCAAGCCTTGGGCGCGACACGCCACACCGGCACGACGACGCCATCGCCCGCGCCTGGATCGAGGTCTACCGCGAGCCGAAGCGCTACTGGGATTTGTATGAACTGGCCGAAAAGCTGGTCGATCTCGAGGATTATTTCCGTCGCTGGCGCTTCAACCACGTGACCACGGTCGAGCGCATTATCGGCATGAAGCGCGGCACCGGCGGCACCGCCGGCGTGCCGTATCTCAGGCGCATGCTCGAAGTCGAACTGTTTCCGGAGCTGTGGCGGCTGCGCGGGGACCTGTAGACGTGCCGCCGGGAACCACCACCGCGATTTGCCGCAAACAGCTGTTCGAGCTGCCCGCCGATGTCATCTATCTCGACGGCAACTCGCTCGGGCCGTTGCCGAAGACCGTCCGCGCCCGGATCGACGCGATGGTGGCCGACGAGTGGGGGGAAGGCCTGATTCGCGGCTGGAACGACGCCGGCTGGATGGCGCAGCCGGCGCGCATCGGCGATCGCATCGCGCCGCTCATCGGCGCACCCGCCGGCAGCGTCGTCGTCGGCGACACGCTTTCGATCAAGGTCTTCCAGGCACTCGCCGCGGCGCTCGCGCTGCGTCCCGAGCGCCGCGTCGTGCTGTCGGACAGCGGCAATTTCCCGACCGACCTGTACATGGCCGAAGGCTTGCTCGCGGCGCTCGATCGCGACCACGAGCTGCGCGTCGTCGCGCCGGACGAGGTGGCCGCGGCGATCGACGAATCGATCGCCGTGGTGATGCTGACCGAGGTCGACTACCGCAGCGGGCGGCGCCACGACATGGTAGATCTCACCGCCCGGGCGCAGACCGCCGGCGCGGTGATGCTCTGGGATCTTGCGCACAGTGCCGGCGCTTTTCCGGTCGATGTCGCCGCATCGAATTGCGAGTACGCGGTCGGTTGTACCTATAAATACCTGAACGGCGGTCCGGGCGCGCCGGCGTTCATCTACGTGCGCCCCGACCTGATCGAAGCGACGCGCCCGGTGCTGGCGGGCTGGATGGGGCACGCCGAGCCGTTCGCGTTCGAGGCGAGCTATCGCCCCGCCGGCGACATCGAGCGACTGCGGGTCGGGACACCGCCAGTGATCCAGCTGACCGCGCTCGAAGAAGCCCTGCGACTTTGGGAGGACGTCGATCTTGCCGCGCTGCGCATCGAGTCGGTGCGCCTGTCCGAGCGCTTCATCGCCGCGGTCGAGGCACGCTGCCCGGGGCTCAGGCTGGTGAGTCCGCGCGACCCCGAGCGGCGCGGTTCGCAGGTGTCGTTCGCGTTCGAACACGGTTACGCGGCGATGCAGGCCCTGATCTCGCGCGGCGTGATTGGTGATTTCCGCGCGCCCGACATCATGCGCTTCGGCATCACGCCGCTGTATCTCGACGCGGCGGATATCGACGCGGCGGTCGAAATCCTGGTCGCGGTGGTCAATGGCGAGGCCTGGCGAGATCCGGCTTTCCAGGCGCGCCGGCGCGTGACCTGAGGGCCGGCACGCGACTCAGGCGGCGACGACCGCGGTCTTGCCCATGACGACCCGCGCGATCAGCCGGAAAGCGGTATCGACGCCACTGCCCTCCTTGCAACTCGTCAGCAGCGTGATCGTGCCGCCGGCTTCGACCCGGGAGATCATCTCGCCGGACACCTGCCAGCGGTCGCTGAGATCCGACTTGTTGAACAGGACCAGGCTCGGCACCGCGCGGCCAATCATTTTTTCGGTTTCCCGCTTGATTCGATCGAGACGATTGAGCGAATCGAGTCGCGTACCGTCGACGACGTAGATGATCGCCGCGGCTGCTTCGACGAAGTTCGACGGCGTCGTCGAGAATTCATCCCGGCGTTGAAAGTCCCACAGCATCAGGTGCACCGGTTCACCGTCGACGTCGACCGCACGACGCTCGATGTTCAATCCCGGCTGAGGGCGGAAACGATAGCTGAAAGTACCGTTGGTAAATCGCTGCGCGAGGCTGGTCTTACCGACCCCGGGCGCGCCCACGAGGCAGATTTTCTTGTTGGACATGCGTCTACTCTCATTCCTGAAACTGCACTGAACAGATAGCGCTGTATTTTGTTATTGGATTAAACCGGGACGTCGAAACCGGGCCCCGGAGATCGTACTGCCGTCGATCCTAGGGACCGGATCGGCCGGATTCTGTTAACTGGAACACAACAATTCCGGTTTCAACGATAGGTATTTTCAATCGTCACCGGGCGCACCCGGCCCGCGTCGGGCCGATTCGGATACTTCAGCGCCACAAATCGGTCGACAAATACTTGAGACCGCTGTCGCAAACGAGAATCGCAACCGCACCGCCGCGTGCCGGCCCGGCAAGCAGTTCGAGCGCAGCCGCCAGATTGGCGCCGGCCGAGTAGCCGCCGAAAATGCCCTCCTCGCGC
>JBPEYE010000222.1:0-5370 GCA_052030825.1 Gammaproteobacteria bacterium
CGGGAGACAGGCGATGTATGCGTGGAAATGTGTGACCTGGGGCGGGCCCAATCTGCTCGAGCACGGACGCATGCCGGAACCCGAATGCGGCCCGGGTCAGGTCGAGATCATGGTCAAGGCCTGCGGCGTCAATTTCGCCGATCTGCTGCTGATTGCGGGCCGCTACCAGGTGCGCCCGGCGCTGCCGTTCGTGCCGGGCATGGAGATTGCCGGTGTGGTCAGCGCGGTCGGCGACGGTGTCGACGGGTTGGCGGTCGGCTCCAAGGTCGCCGCCTATACCACCTACGGCGGCTATGCCGATCGTGTGGTCGTGCCGCCGAGCCAGGTCGCGACGATTCCCGATGCCATTCCGATGACCGTCGCCGCCGCGTTCCCGTTATCCTATGGTTCGGCCGAACTCGCGCTCGAGCGCGCCGCGCTCGGGCGTGACGAGGTCGTGCTGGTCGGCGGCGCCAGCGGAGCGATTGGTACCGCCTGTATCGAACTCGCGAAGCAGCGCGGTGCGCGCGTCATTGCCTGCGCCGGCGACGGCGCCAAACAGGAAATCGCGCGGGCCTGTGGCGCCGACGAGGTCGTTTCGTCGCACTCCCGCAGCCTCGAGAACGATCTGCGCGCGGTTGCGCGCGACGGCATCGACGTGCTGATCGATCCGGTCGGCGGCAATTTCTTCGACGATTCGCTGCCGCTGTTGAATTTCGCCGGGCGTGCGATCCTGTTCGGTTTCGCTTCGGGAAAGATTCCCTCGCTGCGCCTCAACCACCTGGTGGTCAAGCATCAAAGTATCATCGGCTCTTCGTTCGGGCTGGCCTGCGCACGCGATCCCGCGAGTATCGCCCGACACTGGCCGAAACTGACCGACCTGCTGGCGCAGGGCACGATCAAGCCGCGCGTGGCGCGGACGATGCCGTTCAACGGTTTGCCCCAGGCGTTGCAGCTGCTCAAGGACCGCAAGATCGCGGGCCGTATCGTGCTGAGCTAGGTCAGCACACGCGTCACCGGATGGCGACGTAAAGCGTCGTCAGGATTTCATTGGGATCGACGGCCGCCTCCGGGTCGTCATGGTAGATCTCGAGGTCGGGCCGCGACTTGTCGCGCTTGATCCGATGCATCTGGCAATGGCTCGAAAGCGCATACCAGGCCAGCGGCAAAAATCGATGGTCGCCATGCATCGTCATCTTGAAGTAACGCCCGCCGTGAAACGCGCGCCGGATGTAGTGCGACTGTTCCGAGCGCTCGCCAATCGGAATCGCGATCTCGGCCTCGTATTGCGCGCCCAGCGGATCCAGGTTTCGATACAGGATCAGCGGCAATCCGGTCGGCCCGTCGGCAGCGGCCTGCAGGGTTTCGATGTCGTGCTTGCGGGCGGCTTCGAGGCGGCGCAAATTGCCGCTGAACGGGATCGCCCAGTAGTGGAAGTCGTCGAGCGCCTGTTCGCCGACGAAAGCCAGCCGGGGATGCGGCGCAGCGGCGTTCAGGTAACCTTGCAACAAGGCCAGGCCGAGTTCGTAGTCATGACCGATCATCGGTTCCATTCGCTTTGCCATGAAACGGAAAAGAAACGGCATCTCGCCTTCCATTTCCCAGGCCACCCGCGTGCGCCCGTCGATCGGCTCAAACTCCCAGTTGACCCGACTGGTCGATTTGAACGGGCGCAGGAATTCGATTTGCTGCTCGATGCGGCCCGGTGGCCGAATCGAGACGTGGGTCAGCTTGCCGGCACCGACGACCTTGCCATCCCAGGTGTAGTAGCCGCCCTCGGCCTGGTAGTCCTCACCGTACTCGATGCGCGTATCGGGCTCGTGCATCAGCCACGGGCTCCACTCGGGCCAGGATTTGAAATCGACGATCGCCGCAAACGTGTCGTCGAGTGGCGCGTCGACCTCGAGACTGCGGCGGACGCGAAAACTGCCGTCGAGACTGGCGAGATAAACGAGGCCGCCGACGATGACAGCCGCGACGATCGCGAGCGCTATCCACATGCCTCGGCCCCGGCGTCGGTGGTTTGCCGCAGCGAACGATGGCGTATCAGCCACAGGAACAACGCGGTCGACATGCCCGCGGAGGCGAAGATCATGCACATGACCATGATCTGGTAGCGCGCCGCGATCAGCGGCGACGTGCCCGCGAGGATTTGCCCGGTCATCATGCCCGGCAGCGACACCAGTCCGACCGCGAGCAGCGAATTGGTAATCGGGATCAGCGCGGCCTGGAACGCGGTGTTGCGCGCGCGGGTGTAATCGTTGTGGTGGCCGAGCTCGCTGAAGAGGCGCTCGCCGGCGAGGCTGACGCTATTCATCGAGTTGGCGAAGATCATCCCGGCGAGCGGAATCAGCACCGCCGGCTTGTACCACGGATCGGCGTGCAACACTCCCTGGCTGATCAGTGCGAGGTTGAACACACCGCCGCCGGCGATCGCGATCAGGCTGTAGCGCAGCAGTTCGATGTTTTTCACCGGCAGGGGTTCGAGCGAAATCCAACTCGCCGCCGCCAGCATAAAGCACAGCACCGCGAGGATGATCCACGAGTTGTCGGCGGTGAAGATGAACTCGAGCGCATAGCCGATCAACATCAACTGCAGGAGCATGCGCGCGAGCGCGATCGTCGACTTGCGCACGCTGTTGGTCCAGCGAAAGATGATGACCAGCGTGACGAAAACCGGAATGAACGCGATCGCGATGTCGGGCAGGGTGATTGCGTACATCTAGCGGGGATATCGCGTCGGTATCCGGAAAGGGTCGTTGCCCGCAATGGAATTTTCCATATTTTCTAACCTGGCGGCGTGCTCGATTTTCATTGTAATCGATATATTGAAGGGGATCCGGACCCGGCTAATGCGAAACTCGGGCTAATGATAATCGTCCCAGTATTTGTCTTGATCGGCGTGCGGCATCGCCGCGGCGTCATCGTCTTCGACCGCCTCGATCTCGAACTCGGTGATGTCGATCTGACCGTGATCGCGCGCGTTATCTTCGAGGTAGCAGTAAATCGTGTCCCGGAGCTTGATCAGCAGCGAGTTCTCGGTTTCGAATTCGAGTTCCTGCAACAGTTCGGTGATGATTTCGAAAGACAGCTTGTCCAGCGAGTAGATGATGTGGACGCTGCGGTCGCCATGCGGGGCGGCAAGCAGGATTCCGTCGAGATTGGCGAGCGCCTTGCAGGCCGCCTGGGCCTGGCGCGCGGGGTCGCCGTCGGACTTCAGAAAAATGCGGCGACATCGATACCGATCCGCTTCCTCCATGCACCGAGCCTACGCTGACGGGTGGGCATTTTCAACGATTTTTGCGGTGGTCACGCGCGGCAGCCGGTGGTGATCCTCGTGACATTCGATCGCGCCGAATCCGGCCGCCTCGAGTCGCGCCGCGACCGCTGCTTGCTGGTCGTAGCCGTGCTCGACGGCAATCTGACCGCCGGCGGCAAGATGGCCTGGCGCGCCCGCGATGATGATCTCGAGCGCCTCGAGGCCGGTCGGACCGGGCGTCAGTGCCAGCTCGGGTTCGGCGGGTAAGTCGCCCTCGACGAGAAACGGATGGTCGGCGGCGATGTAGGGCGGGTTGGCGACGATCAGGTCGAAGTCGCGCCGCGCGGAGAGCGCGGCATACCAGTCTGACTCGAGCCACTCGATGTCGGTGCCGTGCCGCGCGGCGTTTTCGCGTGCGAGCTCGAGGCAGCCGGGATCGATGTCGGTAGCCGTCACTCGTGCCGCTTGGCGATGGCGCTTGAGCGTGATCGCGATGACGCCGCTGCCGGTGCCGAGATCGACGATGCGCGGCGCGCCGTCCGGCGGCAGCAGCGCCAGTGCGCGCTCGACCAGTAACTCGGTTTCGGGCCGCGGCACCAGCGCCGCCGGCGTGGCGGCAAAGTCGAGCGAGTAGAATTCGCGCGCGCCAACCAGGTAGGCGACCGGCGTCGGTTCGAGGCGCGCGTGCACGAGATCCTGGAAGCGTCGCCAGCACCCGGGGCTCAGCGTTTCTTCGGGACGACCGTAGAGATAGCTGCGGGGTTTGCCGAGACAGTGCGCGAGCAACAATTCGGCGTCGAGGCGGGCGCTGTCGCTATGACCTTCGATCAAGTTCGCGCCCCATTTCAGAGCCGTGTTTATTTGTTCACTCATCGACTATGAAATTGTTCACTGGGGAATATTCGGTTGTGACCTATATATACTACGTGTGCATCAATACACTCCTCCCCCGAACTATTGATGATATCACGTGGCCAGGGACGGCCTCTCTTTTCCGACGCCGCGAAGGACGCCCTAGCGGCGTTGGAAATTTTCGCAAAGCGCTCGCTTAATTTCACGTATATCCCACTTCATTGCGAAAGTTTTCGCCTTGCGCCGACGTCCATCGCGGCATCAGAAACCTGACGACCCGGTATCACGCTAGCCTTGCACGCGAGGCGCTCGCGCCGCCGGAAATAACCGGGTCTGCTGCATAGCGCGATAGGGCGCTGGCTTTTCGCGCAATCCGCTCACGTACTATGCGCCGTTGCACGGCGCGGCCCGGAAAGATTTCGCCTGGCTTTGACGGACCTCGCGACCCCGGAATTTCGCCGACTTTGCCGGTCGTGTGGACCGCGCGGTGCTGGTCACCCGCCGCTCGAGGGCGGGATGGTTCCGGTCGGCCGGGCACGGTCGCGCGGGAAAGCCGTTGCGGCAGTCCGCGCGGCCGCGAATCGGTCGCCGCGGGGCGCGAAAAAGCCGTTGATTTAACGAAAAAAATAAAAAAAATCTCATTAATAATCAGTAATGTACTACTCTTACTTCACAGACAATGTTAAGTTGCGCCGAAGACTGCGATGTATTGCGGCAGGATTGGGCTCGTAGTTCACAAGAATTCAGCAGGAGTAGCTAACCATGACAAAGAATCGGGCTGTCGTTTTTCTATCCCTGATCTTCTTGCTGCCCGGACTGGGCCATGCCGCCAGAGACTATGGTCGCAACGCGCTCGACTTCGGCGGCCAGGTCTATTTGACGGCCAAATACGGCGAGATAACATTTGACCTGGACGTTCCTGAAGGCGGTTCCGAAATCAGAAATCTGGGCTTTGTTTTCGGTAAAGAGCTGAGCGATACCTGGGCGATGGAGTTTGAGTATACGACCACCGTGAGCGTCGACGACGATTATCGTGGCGGCGGTTTTTCTGCCGAGGCAGATACGCTGGGATTTTTTGTGGTGGCCAGAACTCCCGGAACAATTTATTTCAAGGGCAGGGCAGGATATACCCGAACAGAACAGATATTCGGTGACGATCCCTTCTCCGACGTCGACGGCAGTAAAAACATCTACGGCGTGGCCGTAGGTCTCGCATTGGGCTACAAGTTCATGAAAGGCGGAGCGCTCGAACTGGAGTACATGCTCTACCCGACGAGAGA
>JBPEYE010000223.1:0-3191 GCA_052030825.1 Gammaproteobacteria bacterium
ACACGATCGTCGGCGAACCGGCGCGCGTGCACGGGCTCGACCGGGTCGGCGACCGCGTCGTCGAGGCGCTCGAGGAAGTCGGGCTCAACGCGGCTTTTCGTTTTCGCTACCCGCACCAGATTTCTGGCGGTCAACGCCAGCGCGTGTCGATCGCGCGCGCGCTGATCACCGACCCGAAGATCGTGCTGCTCGACGAGCCGACCTCGGCACTCGACGTGTCGGTGCAGGCCGAGGTGCTCAACCTGCTGATGCGGCTGAAGCGCGAGCACGGCCTGACCTACGTGCTGGTCAGCCACAACCTCGCGGTGATCGCGCACATGTGCGAGGCGCTTTCGGTGATGCAAAACGGCGCCGTGGTCGAAACGCTGAGCGTCGCGCAGCTGCGCGCGCACACGCCGGAAAAACCCTACACGCGGCAGCTGATGACCGCGAGCCTCGGCTACGACCGCGCCGCGATCGACGCGTTCGAGGAATTCGCGTGACGTCGAATCCCGGCCGGAGGATGCGATGGCGATCGTAGCGGTCGGCGGCATGCAGCACGAGACCAACGTGTTCGGTCCGAGCCGCGCAACCTTCGACAAGTTCGAAATGGCCGATGAATGGCCGCCGCTGAGTCGCGCTAACGCGATGCTCGACGCGATCGACGGCATCAACCTGCCGGCGCAGGGCGCGGTCGAACGGCTGCGCGCGGCCGGCCACGAGATCCTGCCGTTGCTGTGGTGCTCGGCGACGCCGTCGGCGCAGGTCAGCCGCGATGCGTTCGAACGCATCGTCGCGATGCTGCTCGAGCCGCTTGCACGGGCATCGCGCGTCGACGGCGTCGTGCTCGACCTGCACGGTGCAATGGTTTGCGAGCACCTCGCCGACGGCGACGGCGAAATCCTGCGGCGCGTGCGCGCGACGGTCGGCGCCGCGGTGCCGGTGGTCGCGACCCTCGACCTGCACGCCAACGTCAGCCGGCAAATGGTCGCACAGGCGAGCGTGCTCGAAATTTACCGCAGCTATCCGCACGTCGACATGGCCGAGACCGGCGCGCGCGCGGCGGAGCACGTCGACCGATTGTTGCGCCATGGCCGCGGGCGCTACCCGGCCGAAGCCTTTCGCCGCCCGGATTTCCTGATCCCGCCGGTCTCGGGCTGCACGCTCGCGGGGCCCGCGGCGGAAGTCTACGCGCGCCTCGGCGAACTCGTCGGCGGCGACGTCGCCGGCTTGTCGCTGGCCTGCGGGTTTCCCGCCGCCGACGTGGCCGACGCGGCCCCGGCGATCGTCGCCTGCGGCTTCGACGCCGGGGCGGTCGACGCCGCCGCGGACGAATTGCTCGGCGAAGTCGAAGCTCGCGAAAGCGAGTTTCGCGGCCGGCTCTACGACGTCGAGACCGGCGTGCGCGAGGCGATTCGGCTCGCCGCCGAAGTCAGCGGGCCGGTGATGCTGGCCGACTCGCAGGACAACCCCGGCGGCGGCGGGCTCGGCGATACCACCGAGATCCTGCGCGAACTGGTCGCGCAACGCGCGCCGGACGCGGTCGTCGGGGTATTGAACGATGCCGAGGCCGCACGCGCGGCGCATGCTGCCGGTGCCGGCGCGACGCTCGCGCTCGCGCTCGGCGGGCGCAACGGCGTGCCCGGCTGCCGGCCGCTCGAGGCCGAGTATCGCGTGCTCGAATGCTCCGACGGCCGTTTCGACGCGACCGGGCCGATGCTGCGCGGCGCGCACGTCGATCTCGGCCCGAGCGCGCTGCTCGAAACCGGCGGGGTCCGGATCGTCGTCGGCTCGAAGGCGGTGCAGACGATGGACCAGGCGATGTTCCGCCACGTCGGCATCGAGCCGGCGGCACAACGGATCATCGCGATCAAGAGCAGCATCCATTTCCGCAACGATTTCCAGTCGATCGCCGGCGCGATTTTGATGGTAGCGGCACCCGGCCCGGTGATCTCCAACCCGGCCGCGCTGCCGTTGACCGACCCCGAGCTCAGGCGCCTCGCCCACAAGCACGCCTACGTCGGTGACCCGGCGAAATAAATTCTCCGCGCGGCGGACTTGCGGGGCGCGGCCGATTGAGCGATATTGTCGATCGATCCAGCCGATCGGCGACACGGAAAACAGGGGGTGAGTTTATGAAGCTGGCCGAGTTACTCCAGGGCAAATCCGGCGAAATCTACAAGATCGGGGTCGACCAGAAGATCGCTGAGGCGGCGACGCGTCTGTCCCAGCATAAAATCGGCGCGCTGCTGGTCGAGGATGCGGCGGGCAAAATCGTCGGTATCCTGTCGGAGCGCGACATCGTCCGCGGCATGGGCCCGCATGGCGCGGACCTGCACGACGTCGCGGTTTCCGAGCTGATGACGCGCGACCTGATCCGTTGCGCGCCCGACGACACGGTCAACAAGGCAATGGCGATGATGACCGACCGCCGTATCCGTCACTTACCGGTCTTCGACGGCGACGAACTGGTCGGTTTTCTCAGCATCGGCGACCTGGTCAAGTGCCGCATCATGGAAGTCCAGGCCGAGGCCGAGGCGATGCGCCAGTACATCGCCTCCTGACAAATTCAGGTCAGAGCAAAAATCCCGCTGCGCGCCGGGAAGCGGCCATCGCGACCTCGAGCCGCAATCTTGCAGATGCCAGTCGGGAACTCGTCATTGCGGCCCTGAGCCGCATTCCATCGCCAAGCTTGCAAGATGCCTGGCCGGCGTGCGCGGAACGGTCTCCGGGCGGGAATTCATTGTCGTCGGAATGGATACCGGTTTGCGCCGGCATGACGAGTGTCTTTATCCGGGATAACGAAAAGCCACGGATGCTGCCGGCATCGGCACGACCCTGAATGGGGGACGGAGCAATAAGACTCCGACCCGCCTGCACCGGTCGGGTCGGGGAGTTTATACCCAGAGTAAAAACTGGTACCCGATCGCGGACCGGGCGTTTTTACTCTCGGTAAGAACCCGCGGGTAGTGAATTCGGGTCAGAGCGATAATCTGCTCTGACCCGAATAAAACGCGCGGGTCAGGAGGCGGCGGCGAGCGCCTGGTCGATGTCGGCGATGATGTCCTTGACGTTCTCGATGCCGATCGATAGGCGCACGAGGTCCGGCGAGACCCCCGACGCGGCGAGCTCTTCGTCGCCGAGCTGGCGGTGCGTGGTCGACGCCGGGTGCGTCGCCAGCGACTTGGCGTCGCCGATGTTGACCAGCCGCG
>JBPEYE010000224.1:0-3488 GCA_052030825.1 Gammaproteobacteria bacterium
CGGTGCGACGTCGGCAACCTCGACGACGTGACGATAGACCTCGGGGTCGGGTTTGAAGGTCTGCAGCACGTCGACGCTGATGATCCCGTCGAAAAACCGCTCGATGCCGGCGTGCGCAAGCACCGCAGCGACCATTTCCGCGGTGCCGTTGGAGAAGGCATAGAGCTTGCGCGCGTCGGCGCGCAGCGCCTCGAGGCTCGCGCCGACGTCCGGGTACGCCGGCAGTTCGCGGTAAGCCTGCATCAGCGCCGATTTGGCGGTATCGTCGAGGCCGGTGCCGAGCAGCGCGTCGGCGTAATCCAGCGCCTGGCGCGTGCAGACGCCGAAATCCCGGTAGCGCCGCATCAGGCCGCGCCGCCAGGTGTACTCGAGCTGCTTGTCGCGCCAGACTTGCGAAAACCGTGGCGCCGTTTCGCCGACGTGATCCTGCAGCTGTGCGACGACGCCGTGCGGGTCGATCAGCGTGCCGTAGATGTCGAACGCGAGCGCAATGGTCATGGTTTCGCTTCGTCGTCGTTGGCGGAAACGTAAAACTCGGGCCACAGCTTTTTCACCGCCTCGCCGCTGCTCGACAGCGCGATACAGCTATCCAGCATCGGCGGTCGTTCGCGCTGCGACCGTTCCTTGTTGCGCGCATCGACCTCCGCATGGAGCGTCTGGAACGCGGTCGCCGCGAGCGGGCCGAGCAAGTCCATCAGGTGCGTGCAACTGCGGTGACGGGCGACACGCTCGCGCGCCTGCCGGAGCCAACCGGGGCCGATACGAAGCCCGATCAGGTCGCGCATCGCGTCGACCGCCCGCGGGCACACGTCGAATGGCGTCTTTACCGATGCGGCCTGCACGTCGTGAATCACGAAATCGAGATCGATCGTGATCCGCAGCCACATGTCGTGGACCGGCTCACCGGCGCGAATCAGGTCACCGCGGTGGTGATCGGCGTATCCGCAATCGTAGGTACGCGTATCGACCATGCGGGCGTCGATGTCCCACAGGCCGTCGACGCGGCGATAGCCGGCGCAATCGATCTTGCGCTGGTGTTTTTTCTCGCGCGGTGCGGGTGTCGGCAAGCTCATGCTTACCCCGCCCGCTTGCGCCACAGCGCGGTGGCCGCGCGCGATACCGGCTCGCGGCCGAGATAATCACTGATATAGCGCCCGGCTTCGAGCAGCTTGTCCATGTCGACCCCGGTCTCGATACCCATGCCGTCGAGCATGTAGACGACGTCTTCGGTAGCGACGTTACCGGTCGCACCCTTCGCGTACGGGCAGCCCCCGAGGCCCGCGACCGAGCTGTCGACGACCGCAACGCCACACTGCAACACCGCGTGCAGGTTGGCGAGCGCCTGGCCGTAGGTGTCGTGAAAATGCGCGGCGAGCTTTTCCACCGGGCCGTCCTGCGCCAGCTGCTCGACCAGCGCGCGCGCCTTGCCGGGCGTGCCGACGCCGATCGTGTCGCCGAGCGAGACTTCGTAGCAGCCGCGCGCGAACAGTTCGCGCGCGAGCATCGCGACGGTGTCGGGCGAAACCTCGCCCTCGTAAGGGCAGCCGAGCACGCAGGAGATGTAGCCGCGAATACGCAGACCCGCGGCCTGCGCCCGCTCGATCACCGCGTCGAAACGCGCGATGCTTTCGGCGATCGAGCAATTGGTATTCTTTTGCGAGAAGGTTTCGGTCGCCGCGGCGAACAGCGCGATTTCGCGAACGCCGGCCTCGAGCGCGTGTTCGAGCCCTTTCAGGTTCGGGACCAGCATCGGGTACGAGACGCCGGGACGCTTGTCGAGTTGCGCGAAGACCTCGCCACTGGCCGCCATCTGCGGTACCCATTTCGGCGACACGAAGGCGCCCGCCTCGATCGTCTCTAGCCCGGCATCGGCGAGCATTTCGATCAACCGGACCTTGACCTCGACCGGCACCGATTGCGGCTCGTTCTGCAGCCCGTCGCGGGGCCCGACCTCGACGATTCTGACGCGGCTCGGAAAACTCATCGGACTACTCCACCTCCAGTCGTAAGAGAATTTCGCCCTCGTCGACGGGATCGCCGACGGCGAAACGCACCTCGCCGACGCGCGCGGCGGTGCGCGCGGCCACGGCGTGCTCCATCTTCATCGCCTCGATGACGATCAGCGTATCGCCGGGCTCGACAGTATCCCCAACCGCTACCGGCAGCGCAACCACGGTCCCGGTCATCGGCGCGGTCGCGTGCGCGGCGTCCCCACCGAGCGCATCGTCGCGATGCTCGAAGTCGGGAATCGCGAAGCGATGATTGTGGCCGTCAACGGCGATCTCGACGCTATCGTCGCGGTAAACTACCGCGACCTCCAGGTGCCGCGCATCGACGTCGATCAGCATGCGGCTCGCGTCGCGCCAGCGGCCGACGACTCGATAAGAAACACCCTCGTGCTCGAACCGCCAGCCGTCGTCGAGCGCGTGAATCAGCACTTCGTAACGGGTATCACCCTGGTCCAGCAACACGCGCTGCGCTTCGGCGAGGTTCAACCGCCAATGATCGCGCGCGTCCCACGGTGAGGCCGGCAGCCCGGCGCGGTCGTCGAGCGCCGGCAACAGTGCCGCGGCGGCGGCGACCCGGGCGAGCCGTTGCGCCTCGGGCTCGGCCGCGAATAGCGTCTCGTGGTGTCGGTCGATAAAGCCGGTATCGATCTCGGCCGCGGCGAAAGCCGGTATCGAAACCAGGTCGAGCAGGAACCCGAGGTTGGTTTCGAGCCCGAGAATGCGGTACTGGCGCAACGCGCGGCGCAGGCGCCCGAGCGCCGCTTCGCGAGCGTCACCGTGAACGATCAGCTTCGCGATCATCGGGTCGTAGTGCGTACCGATCGCATCGCCTTCGCGGACGCCGGTATCGACGCGCACGCCCGGCTCGCCGTCGGGCAATGCCAGGTAGCGAATGCGCCCGGCGGCCGGCATGAAATCGCGCGCCGGCGCCTCGGCGTAGATACGCGCTTCGAAGGCGTGACCGCGGCATTCGACATCGGCCTGCGCCAGCGGCAGGCGTTCGCCGGCGGCGACGCGCAATTGCCATTCGACCAGGTCGAGCCCGGTGACCATCTCGGTGACCGGGGGCTCGACCTGCAGCCGCGTGTTCATTTCCATGAAAAAGAAATCGCCGCCGGCATCGAGCAGGAATTCGACCGTGCCGGCGCCAACGTAGTCGATTGCGCGGGCGCAATCGAGCGCGGCCGCGCCCATGCGCTGGCGCAGCGCGTCGTCGAGCCCCGGCGCCGGCGCTTCCTCGACGATTTTCTGGTGGCGACGCTGGATCGAGCAGTCGCGCTCGTTCAGGTGCACGGCGTTGCCGTGGGTATCGGCGAAGACCTGGATTTCGACGTGGCGCGGCCGCTCGAGGTAGCGCTCGAGCAGCACGCGGTCGTCGCCGAACGCGGCCTTTGCCTCGCGCCGCGCCGACGCGAGCGCCGCGGCAAAGCCGACGGCGGCGTCGACCCGGCGCATGCCCTTGCCGCCGCCGCCCGCGCT